>CP066690.1:600000-923369 GCA_016432465.1 Candidatus Sungiibacteriota bacterium
AACGATTGGGCCAAAAGCGGCTATAATAAGAAACCCCAGGATCCATATAAAAACCCGAGCCATGTCTTTCATTTGTCCACCTTTGTCCAATGAGCCAAATTTATGGTAGTTTTATTTAGAAAATTTGTCAACCTACTACCAGAATCTATTCGTGGGAAGTTGCCAAGAAAGGTAGTTGTTGAAGAGATTTCATTGCAGGAGGCGCAGAGGCTTAATCGTTTATACCGCCGGAAAAACAAGCCCGCCAACGTCCTTTCTTTTCGTTACGCCGACGATTATGGTGAAATCCTCGTATGTTCTGCGGTTATTCGCCGCGAGGCCAAAAAGCAAGGGAATTCCTATAAATACCAGATGACATGGATGATAGTTCATGGTATGTTACATTTGGCGGGGTTGCATCACGAAAAGTCAAAGATCATTGCTGAGAGAACGAAGGCGCTTGAAGAAAAAATCTTGAAGAAAGTATGGCTAGAAACCTAATCGCGGCTTTAGATGTCGGCACCTCCACGGTTCAGACCGTAGTGGCCGAAAAGAAAAAAGGAGAAGAAACCCTCCGTATTTTAGGTATAGGAATGGTCCCATCAGTCGGCATCAGACGCGGGGTGGTGGTTGATCTTGAGGATGCTGCCTCTTCCATCCGAAAATCCGTGGCCGAAGCCCAGCGGGCCGCTGGTGTTCCTGTCAGGTCGGTTTGGCTAAATGTGGGCGGCTCCCACATTTCTGTATCATCTTCACGCGGGGTGGTGGCAGTATCGCGGGCTGACGGCGAAATTTCTCCGGAAGATGTTAGACGGGCCATTGCCGCTGCGGAAACCTTTATCCCCAAAAATCCCAATAAAGAGATTTTGCATATGATTCCCCGTGATTTTAAAGTTGATCACGAAGCAGGGATTAAGGATCCGGTGGGCATGCATGGAGTGCGCTTGGAAGTGGACACTCTGATTATTGAATGTTCGGCCCCATTTTTAAAAAATCTTTTCAAATGTGTAGAAGGAGCGGGTCTGCGGGTAGAGGATTACGTGTTTTCACCCTTGGCCGCGGCTGACGCCGTTCTAACTAAAAGGCAGAAAGAGTTGGGGGTTATGCTTCTTGATTTGGGGGGCGGCACGGCAAGTTTTATGATCTTTGAAGAAGGAGTGCCTATTCATGCCGGGGTGATTCCTATCGGAGGAAACCACATTACCAACGACGTTGCCATTGGTTTTAGAACACATGTAGACGTTGCAGAAAGAATTAAAACTACTCATGGATCTTGTTTGCCGTCAGAACTTCCCAAACGGGATACTATTCGTTTGGCCGAATTTATACCCGATGAAGCCGGTCAGTATTCACGCAAAGAACTCGCCGAAATAATAGAGGCCCGACTAAGAGACATTTTTGAACTCTTACAAAAAGAATTAAAAAAAGTTGACAGAGCCCAACTTTTACCTGCCGGTATAGTTTTAGTTGGCGGTTCGGTCCTTATGCCGGGCATTGTGGAATTAACCAAACGGGAACTTAAACTACCGACAGAAATAGGGTGTCCCGAGGAGTTTCTAAATTCTATTGACGACAAGGTGGCGCCTGCTTTTGTTCCGGTTCTGGGTCTGGCTAAATGGGCAGGTACAAGGGTTGCGGAGTCTCGCTCTATTTTAGGAGGGCACAGATCGTCTGGCGGCGAGGGGACTTTTATCCGTTGGCTGCGGTCGCTTCTGCCCTAAGATCCAAGCCTACCCGCGCACCAGAGGGCCATGGGCTTTACCCGTGGGTGAATGACCCTCGGTGCGGGGTTCCGCCCCACGCGCGAGCGTGGGAGGAACCCCGTAACACGGGGTGCCACGCGCTCTGCGCGTGGGGCTCCACAAATTTTTTGGCGCCTTCCTTCAAGTGCTACACTTTGTCCCATAGAATAAACTGTGGGTTTTTTGTGAATAACCGGTGGAGAGAAAAACTATTGCATTACCAGAGGCTACGTGCTACATATACCATTGCGAAAGAAGGTTATTATTATGCCCCAGCTTAAACCAGACATTGAAACATACGCACGGATTAAGGTGGTGGGAATCGGCGGAGGCGGCGGCAAGGCAGTAACTCGCATGATTGACCATAAAATAAATGGGGTTGATTTTATTACTATAAATACAGATGCGCAGGATCTTCATTTCACCAAGGCCCGCCAAAAAATTCATATAGGAAAAAATTTGACCAAAGGACTTGGCGCCGGTATGAATCCGGAGATCGGTAGACAGGCGGCAGAAGAAAATCGCGATGAAATTCACGAGGCGCTGAAGGGTGCGGACATGGTATTTTTAACTTGCGGTCTTGGCGGAGGTACGGGATCCGGTGCCTCTCCGATCATTGCTGAAGTTGCCAGAGATTCCGGGGCGCTTACCATTGGTGTTATTACCAAACCGTTTACTTTTGAGGGTGCACAGAGGGCTCGTATTGCGGAAGAGGCTTGGTTTCAGTTGAAAGACAGAGTGGACGCACTGATCACAATTCAAAATGATCGTTTACTCAACGTGATTACCAAGGATACATCCTTGTTGCAGGCTTTCACTATTTGCGACGACGTTTTAAGGCAGGCAGTTCAGGGCATCTCGGATTTAATTATTACTCCCGGCATAATCAATGTAGATTTTGCCGATGTTCGTGCCGTTATGCAAGATGCCGGTTCCGCCCTTATGGGTGTGGGAGTGGGAAGTGGCGAGGATCGAGCCGCGGCCGCGGCTAAAGCCGCCGTCAGCTCGCCGCTTCTTGATATTTCTGTTGATGGTGCGCGGGGCGTGCTATTTAACGTTTCTGGAGGACCGGATATGACGATGTACGAAATCAACGAGGCGGCCAAGGTGATTACGGAGTCAATTGATCGTGAGGCCAAGGTTATTTTCGGCGCGGTGCACGACGAGAGGTTAAAGAAGGGCGAATTAAAAATTACAGTGATTGCTACCGGCTTTAATTCTACGGGGGGTACGCTTAAGTTGCCTTTAAACAGGGAAGAAAGGCAAGATCCTAAAAAGCAGAGTGATAAGGCAATTGTGGCTGGTGAGGAGTCCGAGTGGGATTCGGTGCCGGCTTTTCTGCGAAGGAAGGGTAAATAAGAGCCTCTTACGTAGGTTTCAACGGCTTTGGCTAGGCCGTTTTTTGTTTCCTTTGTCAATATTTTATTATTTATCCACAGAAAAATTTTGATTGGTGCTTTTAAGATGATAATATGAAAATACACATTAAAATATTTAATATTTTACAAAAGTTCTCTTTCGCCCGGACGGCCTTGTCCCCCACCTATTTTGAACTAGCGCCAGCATAGATTAAACCTTCTATTGCCTGCGGCAGTGATCAGCCCGGGCTGGAAGTTTACTAATTTAGCAATTTACGACTTTGAGTTGTTCAAAATAGGTGGGGGATGAACCGAGGAGGGGTGAAAGAGAATTTTTGTCTCAAAAATAATATGCCTAAAGCCATCGTGCATCGTGATATTGTTCAGGGTCGCATTCCAACCAAAAAAATTCCGCTCCGGCGTATCTTAACAAAAGAAGGCACGCATCCTTTTGCCGAGGTTGAGTGGAAAAAAGTGACCATAACGGTGCGCGGCATAAATGGTCATGTTGAAGAACGGGAACTGGAGTTTCCGGCATTTTGGTCGGAGAATGCAACCGCCATTGCCGGCTCCAAATATTTTCGCGGCCGTATCGGTTCTCCGGAACGCGAGTCGTCCGCCCGGTCCATGGTTGCACGCGTTGCTCACACAATTCGGGAGTGGGGCATGCAGTTTGGATATTTTGACGAAGACCAAGAAGCCAACATATTTGAAGACGAACTAACTCATATTTTGTTGCATCAGAAAGCCGCGTTTAATTCTCCGGTATGGTTTAATGTCGGTGTAGAATCGCCTGCGCAGTGCTCTGCTTGTTTTATACTTTCCGTAGATGACAACATGGAGTCAATTCTCACCTGGATTTACAACGAAGGCATGATTTTCAAACGCGGCTCCGGAACCGGAGTGAATTTATCACCGTTGCGTTCGTGTCTGGAAACCCTTTCCAAGGGCGGACATTCTTCGGGCCCCGTTTCTTTCATGCGCGGAGCGGATGCGGTGGCAGGAATGATTGCCTCGGGCGGGTCAACAAGACGAGCCGCCAAAATGGTGGTTCTAAACATTGACCACCCGGACATAATGAGGTTTATACGCTGCAAGGCGGAAGAAGAAAAAAAGGCGCGAGCCCTGATACAGGCAGGCTACAACATGTATGACTTAAATAACGAGGCTTGGCATTCTATCCAGTATCAAAATGCCAATAATTCGGTCCGGGTCACGGACGAATTTATGACTGCGGTGGAAAATGACGAGAAGTTTGCCACGCGGCTGGTTCAAACAGGAAAAGTTGCGCAGGAGTACCGAGCGAGAGACCTTATGCAGCAGATCGCGCAGGCCGCATGGGAATCTGGAGATCCGGGAATGCAATACGATACCACGATTAATAAATGGCACACTTGTCCTAACAGCGGAAGGATTAATGCCTCTAACCCCTGCGCCGAATATATGCACTTAGACGATTCTGCCTGTAACCTTGCCTCCATTAACGTTTTAAAATATTTGAATTCTGACGGTAGTTTTAATGTACATGATTTTATACATACAGTTGACGTTGTTATCTTGGCGCAAGATATTATTGTGGGCGCTTCAAGTTATCCGACGGAACGAATCACCAAAAACGCCCACAATTTTCGTCAGCTAGGTCTGGGGTACGCAAACCTTGGAGCGCTTCTGATGACTTGGGGTTTTCCTTATAGCTCCGACGAAGCGCGGCATAGCGCCGCGGCCATAACTGCACTTATGTGCGGAGAAGCGTATCGCTATTCGGCTGAGATTGCACGCCGTATGGGTCCCTATGCTGGTTACAAAATCAACAAGGAGTCGCAGATGAATGTGGTTGCCATGCACCGCGAAGCCACGAGTCGTGTACGTGAGAGTAAGGTGGCGGATAGAAACATTTATACTGCCGCTAAAAGATCTTGGGACGAGGCCTTGGTTCTTGGAAAGAAATATGGAGTGCGCAATTCGCAAGTTACGGTCATTGCGCCGACCGGAACCATCGCTTTAATGATGGACTGCGCCACCACGGGGGTGGAGCCGGAATTTGCGCTGATAAAGACTAAAAATTTGGTAGGCGGCGGCACTATGAAATTTGTAAACACTGCGGTTCCGGAAGCTCTGAAGCGATTGGGGTACAGCGAGGAAGAAGTACGGGTCATTGTTGAGTATCTGGAGAAGCAGGGGACTATTGAGGGTGCGCCTAGTCTGAAAGAAGAACATCTGGCGGTTTTTGATTGTGCTGTCAAACCAACTAACGGTAAAAGATCAATTCCTTGGCAGGGACATGTGAAGATGGTTGCGGCAGTCCAGCCCTTTATTTCCGGCGCGATTTCCAAAACATTTAATATGCCCAACGAAACCACTGCTGAAGAAATCATGCAGGCCTATATTATGGGTTGGAAACTGGGGCTTAAGGCCTTTGCAGTGTATCGCGATGGTTCCAAGGCGGCCCAACCGTTGATTACCTCAACTTCCGGCGCAAGCAAGAAGCTGGTAAAACCAGTACGTCGTAGGCTTCCCGCAACTCGTCCTTCCGAAACTCACAAGTTTTCCATTGCCGGACACGAGGGTTACCTGACCTATAGCACTTATGAAAATGGCGACTTGGCAGAAATTTTTATCCGGATGTCAAAACAGGGATCTACCTTGGCCGGGCTTCTGGACTCTTTTGCTATTTCAATTTCCATTGCGCTTCAGCACGGAGTGCCGCTGAAAACTCTCGCGCGGAAATTTGTGTACGGAAGGTTTGAGCCGGCAGGATACACGGAAAATCCGGCTATTCAGGTTGCCACCTCCATCACTGATTACATTTTCAGGTACCTTGCGCTCCGCTTTCTTGGACAAGATGATCTGGATGAGTTGGGAGTTAAGGCGCCGCCCAAAGAAATGGAAGCTATGACCAAGCAAGTGATTGGCGCCCAGAAGGCCCTGCCCGAGGAAAAAACCGTGGTCTATGCAGACAGCATGTGTCGCGAATGCGGCGGTATGATGATTCAGACCGGATCCTGCAAAACCTGTTTTCAATGCGGGGCGACTTCAGGGGGATGTTAATTTCGCTTCGGAAATATGCTTTGAAAAACTTCGCGCCGCCCCACCGAGGCGGCGCTCATCACGGGTCGGCCTCGCTCGCTCACTTCGTTCGCACCGTGGCCGCTCGTCCTCCCAGTGTTTTCAAAACATATTTCCTCGCTTTACAGTTTTTCCCCACTGTCTCGAAAACGCACAGGCTCGTTTTATAAACCCAAATGTTCAAACTTTAAATATTGAAATTTTGCAGCGATCCTTGTTTTTGGATTTGTTTTTTTAAAAAAGAAAACCGGCGAAAGGGATAGAACCCTTGATGCCGGTTCAATTGTTCAGGATCTATTCCTTTATGAGGATTCCTAGGCCTATAACCATACATGCAACCCCTCCCAATGCAGTTGTAAACATGTAGTCTCTCGCCCACCAGAAGAGGCTTAGGAAGACTTTATCTCCTGCAGCAAATCCAAACGGCGCTAGAACAAACGCGACCCCGATGCCCAACAATAACGTGACTAGTATCTTTCTCATACAGACCCCCTTGGCTCTATGGTTCTATTTATATATTACCATAGATTTAAGTTAAAAGTCAAATGCTCTACATATTCACAGGTAACGGCAAGGGCAAGACAACGGCGGCTCTCGGACAAGCCATGCGAGCGGTTGGTGAAGGAAAACGAGTACTGATGGTTCAATTTATCAAGGGCCCCTGGAAATCAGGGGAGGATTTTTTAGCTAAGGGGCTTGAGCCCCATTTTAAGTTGGTGAAGATGGGCAAAGGGTTTGTCGGAATTATGGGTGATAAACTTCCGCGCGAAGAGCATGAGAAAGCGGCCGAGGAGGCGCTTGAGTATGCGCGAAAAGAAATAGAATCCGGCAACTGGGACATTGTAGTTTTGGATGAAATAAATAATGCAGTTTCACTAAATTTAATTTCCAAAGAAAAAGTTTTAGAACTCCTACAAGCTATAAGCTATAAGCTACAAGCTATAATTCTAACCGGCCGTGATGCCCCTAAAGAATTTATTGATAGAGCCGACCTTGTTACCGAGATGAGGGATATTAAACATCCATACCACAAGGGGGTTAAAGGAAAACGAGGACTTGAGTATTAGTTGACAGGATTTATTGAAGGTAATATAATATATTGCAGTTCTGTACCCTTTAATGGAGATTGGTTATGGCGTGTCACGTAGAGCTCCATGAGGACCTTCCTGCGCCGTTATGTTTTGCAAGGCTTGCCAGCAGTGTTCTTTCCGTCCTTCGTGATCTTCCCGAACGTAGATTTGACCTAAAATGGAGCGAGATCCTGACTCTTCAAGCTGGACAGGAATTTCTTGAGATGGTTTTTGAATATATGTCAGGGAGACGACAGTTGTTTCATGAGCCTCAAGAGGAGCGAGATCGCATTTTATTAGCACATAGGCTGGTGCTAAAAACACTTGGTGCTAAGGAAGGAGACTCAGCAGACTGTGGTGAATGTGAACGAGCCACCGTTAACTACATAGACGTACTCGTCTCTTACTCTCTGCGCCTATATGTTGCTGAGGTGAGAATCATCAGAGAAATGGAGGGTTTTTTCTGGCATGTTAGACAGTTGGCATTAGAAGAGGTGAGTAAAGATAAAGTAATTGAGCGTGTGCAGATGGAATCGTCAGGCCAGCACCACTGTTAGCCGTTCGGCATCAGCCGGCGGTTTTTAAATTATTGTCCGGAACCCCAACCCCTAAAATTTTATCTTAACACTTTTTGACGATCGTCAAAAAGTGTTAAGATAAAATTTTGGTTGAAAGATCTGCCCAATTTGTTAAGGTGCCACCATGACCAAATCCCGTATTTTTCTATTTTTGCTGCTGGCGTTCGTTGCGGGGGTTGCCGTCCGATCATTTATTTCCGTTTCAGTTTTTATGATCTGGTTTGGTATACTGTTGGCGGTAGTCGTCGTTATTTTGGGAATTTTTAAAAAACAAAAAGCCGCAACCCTGTACGGCTTTTTGTTTTTGGCGTTTCTTGCCGGAATTTTTAGGTTTATGGCGGCTGAACATTCCCCGCCGGATCTTACGGCTCTTTACGGCAATCCGATAACAATACAAGGAATCGTAGTTGAGGAGCCGGAGCAGAAAGAAACCACTCAGCATCTGAAAGTTAAGATAGGGTCGTTTGCGCCGAATTTTTATACTCTAGCAACTACCCGAAAATATCCGGAGTACAAAATGGGGGATGAGCTGAAAATTGCCGGTCTGTTGCAGAAACCAGAGAATTATGACGACTTTGATTATATATCTTATCTTGCCAAAGAAGATATTTATAGCACCATGTCGTTTCCCCTTATAGAAAAAGTTGGAGAAAGGCGCGGCAACAAATTAAGAATTTCTCTCTCCGAAATTAAAAAATCGTTTGAGGAGAAAATTGATCGGGTGCTACCCGAACCGCACGCCTCGTTTTTAAAAGGACTTTTGTTGGGAGAACGCGGGTCTTTGCCCAAAGATTTGGTGGAAAATTTTAATCGCACCGGCACTACACATATTGTTGCACTCTCCGGCTACAACATTACTCTGGTGGGCAGGTTTTTTGTTAACCTGCTCTTGTTTCTTACGATTCCTTTCCAGATTTCTTTTTGGGTTGCTTCAGTTGCCATAATGCTTTTTGTAATTCTTACCGGTGCTTCCCCCAGTGTCGTGCGGGCGGGGATTATGGGAATTTTGGTACTGGTTGCCAACCGTGAAGGTAGGTCCTATCACATGACTAATGCCCTTGTTTTGGCCGGCGCCGTGATGATTTTTCAAAATCCCAAAATTTTGCGTTTTGACACCGCATTTCAGTTGTCTTTTCTTGCAACCATCGGATTAGTTTACCTTTCGCCATATGTTGAAAACTATATTGATCGCATACGTTTCAGATTAAGTCAGGCGCGCGCCAGATTTATTTTGGAACGTAAAAAGAGCTTCAAGAGTAAACAGATTCTTACAGAGACCCTCTCGGCACAGCTTATGGTACTACCTTTATTAATTTATCTTTTCGGCCGGGTATCATTTATAAGTCCCATAACTAATGTTTTGATTCTACTCGCGGTTCCTTACTCCATGGCCGTGGGTTTTGCGGCCGGCGCGCTGGGATTTTTGTGGGAGCCGTTGAGCCTGGTCGCGGGTTATGCGGTATGGTTTTTGCTTGAGTATAAAATTCGCACCATAGAACTTTTTGGATCTCTGCCCTATGCTTCACTACAGCTGGGAGAGTGGTTTTTGGTGCCGTTGGTGCTTGGTTACGGCTATGTGGCTTTTAGGCTATGGAAAAAAGCAGCAAAAACGCAAAATTAATATCGTTAATAATTCTTGCTACAGTTTCGGTCACGATTTGGTATGCGGTTTTTTACTTTGAAGCGCGCCAAAACCTTATCGTGAACTTTTTTGATGTGGGACAGGGTGATGCGATTTTTATAGAGGTTCCTGACGGAAATCAGATTTTAATAGACGGGGGACCAAACGACAAAATCCTTTCCAGGCTTGGCGGTGTTATGCCTTTTTGGGACCGCGATATTGATCTTCTGGTTTTAACCCACCCGCACGCCGACCACCTAGACGGACTTTTAGAAGTTTTGAAACGTTACAACATAGGTCAGGTGCTGGAGTCGGGGGCAGAACACTCAATTCCTGAATATCAAGAGTGGCGCGATCTTTTGAGAACAAAAAACGTCCCCGTATTTGTGGCCCAACGCGGGCAAAAAGTTAAGGCCGGCGGAGCAGTTTTTGTCGTCCTTGCCCCGTTTGAAAATTACGGCGGCAAAACCCTAAAAAATATTCATGACGCCACAGTTATTTTAAAAATGAATTACGGTTCAACCACGGCCCTTTTTACGGGAGACGCCGAGAAGCAGCTTGAATATAGACTGTTGTGGAGTAACTCGGATATAAAATCAGATATTCTTAAGGTTGGTCACCATGGTTCTAAAACTTCAACTTCGGAAGAATTTTTAAAAGCAGTGTCACCGAAATTTGCCGTAGTACAAGTTGGCCGCAAAAATCGTTACGGCCATCCGGCGCAGGAGGTACTGGATCGTATAGCCGGCGCGGGCGTAGCCCTTTTTAGGGTTGACCTTGATCGTGATACTGAATTTGTCAGTAATGGTTTACAGTTTTGGCAAAAATAGTTAGGATAGAAATCATGGAAGTAAAAAAACATCCCAAAGAAGAACGGACGTTTCTCTTGATAAAGCCCGATGGCGTAAAGCGCGGACTGGTTGGTGAGTGTATAAAACGAATTGAGCAACGAGGACTTAAAATTATTGCGTTTAAAATGGTCAGGGCGGGCGAGGAACATGCGCGTACCCACTATCCCGGAACTGAAAAGTGGCTGCGGGGAATGGGCGAGAAAACACTTGAGACTTATGCCAAATACGGAAAAGACCCCAAAAACGAATTAGGCACTGATGACCCGTTTAAAATAGGGGAGCAGATTTATAAATGGAATACGGATTTTCTTACTTCGGGGCCAGTAGTGGCCACGATTATTTCCGGGATCCATGCGATTGATATGGTTCGTAAAATAGTGGGTAAAACCGTACCGGCTCTGGCGGAGATGGGAACAATACGAGGCGACTTTTCGGTTGATTCTCCGGTGCTGGCCAATGGCGGCAAGCGGGCTATCCACAATGTTGTGCATGCTTCAGGAGATCCGGAGGAGGCGGAGCATGAAATTGAACACTGGTTTTCGCCAGAAGAAATACACGACTACAAGAGAGCGGAGGAAGACATAATGTTTTGAAATCAAAAAACCGCGCAGACGCGGTTTTTTGATACCCCACCGTTTCAAGAACAAAAGGCATTTAGCATAAATCCAAGTGGGTCGCCGCAACCCTCGGTCCAAAGACCTAGGTACTATAAGCGTCCCAAGTAAAAACAATTGTCCTAAAGCCTAAATTCTTGAGCAGTGAGGCTAACCTTAATATAACAAATTAAAAACCTGCTTGCTACTAAAATATCCCCAGTCGGGTTATATTATTTGAGTACCTTGAAAAAGGGTTTTTATGAAAATTCTGGTTGTGGGACTCGGAACTATCGGGGAGCCCTTGGCCCGGCTTTTTCTTAAGGTTAAGGACAGACTGGGCATTGAGGAACTTATGGTGCATAAAAACACCCCCGAACTTAAATATCGTGGAATGCTTAGCCGTTTTCGTCAGTTTGGGGCAAAACAGGTTGTCTATGTAGAAAAGAAAGAGGAGTTCTCCAAGCTTCTGGCGCCGAGCTCTTTTGATGCAGACTATACTTTTGAGGAGGCAATTATGCGGGCCGACGTTATTGTGGATTGTACGGTTAAGGGCGTGGGCCGGATGCTAAAAGAGAAGTACTATCGTCACTTGCCCAACCCCAAAGTAATTTTTCAGGGGTCGGAAAAGGGCACCGGTAAGCCCTATGCTTTTTCGATTAACGACAAGGCCCTGATCCCCAACGAAGATAAGTTTATCCAGGTTGTAAGCTGTAACACCCATCAGATTCTTTGTATTTTGCAGACATTGGTATTTGCCTATGGCGGGGTGGAGAATCTTGGACAGGCCCGTTTCTATATTGCGCGACGTGCCAACGATATTTCCCAGACCGAATCAACCGTGGGAGTAGAAGTTGAGGGTCCGGTTCATTCGTGTTTTGGTTCGCATCAGGCCGAAGACGCGGCGCGCGTTTTTGCGACTCTGGGCATTAAGGATTTAGACATTCATGCTGCTGCTGATACTTTCAACAACCCCTTTATGCATGTGATCCACTTCAATATCACGCTGCGTACAGCAGTAACTTTGGAGGAAGTTGAGCGGCGCTTTCGTCAAAACCCCCTTACTGCCGTTACTTATTGGCAGACCAACAATGAAGTTTTTGCCGAAGGGCGCGACTGGGGACATTTTGGAAGAATCCTTAATCAGACCGTAGTTTGTTTGCCCTCGCTGCAGGTGATTGGTGGTGGCCACGAAGTGGTGGGACGGTGTTTTACACCGCAGGACGGCAACGCCATTTTATCTTCTGTGGCCGCTGCGCTTTGGTTTCGGGATCCTATAAAGTACCGTGAAGAACTTCAGGAAAACTTTTTTAAGCTCCCCTTTATTTTTGATGAAGTCTAAAAAACAAAACAGACCGTACGGTCTGTTTTTATCTTTCAGGTCGGGTATTTTGATCCTAGTATTGATTAATCAATTTGTTTACCAAAATCCGTCTCCGTATTGAGGGAAAATAAACCGGCCGACCGTAGAGAGTTGTCTTGGCCTTATGGCCAACTCTTGCTAAAAACTTATCTAAGGACAGCTTTTTAGAATACGGGTTGTAAATAGAGTTTTTTAATCTTTCATCAAGGTCACGCTCATTTCGAATTTCAGGATTTTTACCAGTGGTCTTTCTTACTACCCCGGTTACATAATCTACAATGGATCCGCAGCCGGGCACAATCGCATAAGACTCTTCAAGTCTTGGTAACCCCAATTTTGCAGCCAGCCCCCTTACTTCAAATCTAAGAAGTCCGCCAAGCGGCAAAAAATCGCCAGCAAATAAATCCTTGGGGTAAAACCCAGTCAAAATCTCGGCTAAGTCCAGTGTTCCCACAACCAAACCGTGTTTTTCACGAGCTATTTCCCGTAGGACTATATACATTAGGGAGTCATTCTGGGTGACATCGAAAGATTTTTCTGCGGGCATAAGTTTAATTTTTGCGATTTCTTTTTTCACAACACTCCTATAGTCTTTCGCCAGCCGTCTTAAGTCTATTTCAATTAAGCGGGTGCCTAAAAGGTTAGATACCCTCCGTGCGTTTTCAGTTTCTTTTTTTCGAAGCGTGGAGGCGCTGAAATGAATTCCTACTGTCCTTGATTTGCCAATTGCGTAAGAAGCAACAGCAAGACAAGTGGAGGAGTCAAGACCCCCACTTAATGGCAGATAAAGATATCTCCCGCTTGGCACAAGGCTTCTAGTCCACTTTATGATTTTCCAAAAATTTGACTTGTCTTGCATTGTCGGGGTACCGAGATTCGAACTCGGACTAAATCCACCCCATGGACTCGTGCTGCCGTTACACTATACCCCGCCTTCGTCCGCCGTAGCGGACTTCGGCGGGTAAAACCCGTTAGTCCGCGAAGGCGGATTACACCTTCTTTATCCATCTCATAATCGTCCGTGAAAGTTCCTTTTCTTTTTTCTGAAAGCCGTGCTTCGCGCCTTTAATTATAAATCCAGAAAAAGATTTTGTCCCGCGCGCATTTTTCTCAAAAATTTCAATTAAATTTTTGGCGGGGCGGTCAAGGTGTTCATCGCGAGAGCCGATAATTACGGCTAATGGCACCCGAACGCTTTTTAACTCTTTCCACTTGGCGCGTGGATTAAGATAGGGGAACACATCTTCGGGGCTTCCTTGGGTATGCAAACTAAGGTAGCGGCGGGCAGTTATTATTTCCGGCTTTAGCCCGCGTCTTGTAAAAATCTCCATAGGAAACAGCTGGTCAAGCCGTTTTTTATTGCGGGCTATTTTCTGTACCTCTTTGAGTATTGGCTCAAACGCTTTGCCAAGTTTCTTTTTTTCTGCAGCAATGTCGTTAATTCCTCCCAAAAGAAGCAGTCCCCGTACGCGGCGGTCGCGCGCTTTATACATATAGTATAGAACCTTGTTTGTGCCGGTGGAATGTCCGGCCAGAAAAATATGTTTGTATCCAAATCTCTGTGCCGTGTTGACGATGGCCCGGATGTCGTGGACGCAATCCTCAAATTTTTCAAAGGCTGAACCGCCAAGTCCGGCAGGCGGGAGCGCCTCATAATTTATAATATCGTGCCCGCGGTTATTAAATTTAAAGTATCCGATTCCATTTTTTCTGCAGCGCGATGCGAGCTCGTTGACGAGCGTTTGTCCCGAATAAAATCGTGAAGAAAAACCATGTATCCAGACAAGGGCGATTTTTGATTTCTTTTTTGGCCGGACATAGATGCCGTCCAGCGTAACTCCGTCACGGGTTTTTATTTTGGTGAGAAGAACGGGGATCAAGTTAGTTCAATGTTTTAGGTTCCATGTTTACGTTATTCGTTTTAGGTTAAGGTTAACAAAAACTAATAACTTTAAACTTTAACTTACAACTTTTAACTTAAAACTAAGGAGGGGTATTCTTTTGCCAGCTCCACAATATACCGTACTCCAACACCCGATGCGCCTTTGGCAAGAAACTCCGATTCCGTTGTGGTCATGCGCGGCGCGATATCAAGATGGGCCCAACGCGTTTTCCCCACAAATTGTTCAAGGAATTTTGCTCCGTGAATTGCTCCGCCCCGGCGATCTCCTTTGCCGATATTGGCAACGTCGCCGAAAGTTCCCTGGATTTCCGGTAAGTACTCATCCCATAAAGGCAGAGGCCAGACGTAGTCACCCGATATTTTTCCTACTTCTATCAGTTTTTCCTGCAGAGCTTCTCTATTCGTAAAAAGTGCGGATGCGTAATTCCCCAAGGCAACATGTGCCGAGCCAGTGAGTGTTGCTAAATCAACCATAAGTCCGGGCTGGTAGCGCGTGCCGTAATGTAGGGCATCAGAGAGAATCACGCGGCCTTCGGCATCAGTATTTAAAACCTCAATTGTTTTTCCGGACATAGTTTTAAGTAAATCTCCGGGGTGATAACTTGAGCCGGAGGGCATATTTTCCACTGCCGGAATAAGGCCGATGACATTAATGGGAAGTTTGAGCCGCGCAAGGGCAGCCATTCCGTGTATTACTGCCGCGCCTCCCGACATATCCATATGCATTTCATAAATAGAGGTTTCCGGTTTTAAGTTTAGTCCACCAGTATCAAATGTTACCCCTTTGCCGACAAGCACCAATGGTTTTTGCCGCCCAGCTTTGCTGGGCGAGCCTCGTCCCGCTTTTAGCGAGGCGGGTTCTTTTGACCCGTGCCGATACTCTAAAATAATAAATTTTGGTTTCTCATCCGACCCTCTGGCAACCCCGAGCACCCCTCCCATTCCGAGCCGCCTCATTTCTTTTTCTTCCAAAATTTTGACTCGCAGGCCGGTTCTTTTGGCCGTATGTGTAGCAGCTTCGGCGAGTCGGGCAGGCGTCATATCATCCCCGGGAGTATTGGTAAGTTCCCGGGCCGCATTTGTTTCTTCTCCTATAATAGTTCCCTCTTTTATGCCTTTTTGAATTTCAGGAAAATCTTTTTTGTCCGCAGCAAGATAAATAGTTTTTACTTCCGGCCATCCGCCCATAGGCCGCTCTTTATATTTCACAAATTCAAAATTGGCCATGAGAGCGTTCGCCGTAAATACGGCAGCTCCATCTTTTTTATTCGTCCCTAGGTATGAACCGAAAGGAGTGGTGAATTCCGTTATTCTTTCGCTCCTTGCGTATTGCACATAGCGTCGTGCTACGAGCGGCGTTTTGCGATAATTCCATTTTGCTTGCCCCGCACCGTCGCGAAGCGTCTGGCGCGGGGATTTTCCCCCGAAACCAAAAAGCACAATTCTCTCCGGGCGCCCTTTAGCAAGCCAGAGCGATTTTGTTTCTTTCTCGTCTGCGCGGAATTCTTTTTTGGCAAAACCCGACAAAGGTTTCCGCGTTGACTCCGGCAGGTATGAAAAAAACTCCTCTTTGGCGAGAGGCTCTTTTTGAAATAGGCCCAGAAAAACATTTTTTGTTCGGGCAGCTTCTCTATGGGTTAGGGGCGTGATTTTCATGTTTTGTGGAGTTTTTTCAGGCAGTCCATGCACACTTTAGCCCTTTTTCCAGAAGCTAATTTTGCCCACTGCAAATTAGGGTATTTTCGTACGGTTGTTGTTGGGTTATAATGGCTGCGGAGGAAAGAACGTCTGCCTCCTTTCGCAGACCCTTTGTGACAAATAGCGCACGATCGCATAAATTAAACTTTAACATTTTTAAATGGAAAACGCAATTGGCGCCATTTTTTATATTGCTGTTCTTGTATTTTCCGTAGTAATCCATGAGGTATCGCATGGATATACCGCGCGTAGACTTGGGGACCGCACCGCCGAAGACGCAGGACGTCTTACCTTAAATCCGATTCCACACCTTGATCCCTTTGGGTCAATTTTATTGCCGGCTTTTTTATTGCTTATCGGCAGTCCCATACTAATAGGTTGGGCCAAGCCTGTTCCGTATAATCCTTATAATTTACGAAATCAAAAATGGGGGCCGGCGTTGGTGGGCGCGGCAGGGCCGCTTGCCAATATCTCGCTTGCGGTTATCTTCGGGCTTTTGGTTAGATTTCTGCCAAGTCTTAGCGTCGGCCTCTCCGGCATTTTTATTTTAAACTTCATTACCATTGCAAGCACCATCGCGCTTCTTAACTTGGCGTTGGCCTTTTTTAATCTTGTTCCCATTCCGCCGCTGGACGGCTCCAAAGTACTTTTTGGAATTTTGCCGTATCAATGGAGGGGAGTTCAATACTTTCTGGAGCAGTACGGCACTTTTTTGCTTTTGATTTTTATTTTCTTTTTCGCGCGTCTTTTATTTCCGATTGTGCTCTTTTTCTTCAGGTTAATTACTGGCACATCCCCGTTCTTTTAGAGTGCTTGACAAAATACCAGTTTGTCTGGTACTATAATAGCACGAGGCTCTTTACAATGGGGGATAACAATGAAGCGGTTCCTTACGGTCGCGGCCATTTTTGTTTTACTTTTTGGTTTGACCGCGCTAAGTGAAGCGCAAACAACGACGTGTACTGGAACATCAGTAAACTGTAGCAGTAATGCCGGTGGAGCTGGTGGTCAAGGTGGTAATGCGACAGGTGGGAATGCGACTGCCACAACCGGGAACCAGACTAACCAGCAGACCAATGACCAAACAAACCAACAGACTAACCAGCAGACCAATGACCAAACAAACCAACAGACTAATCAGCAGACAACTACCCAGACCCAGAGTCAGGGTGATCAAAGTCAGTCAAATAAGCAGGAGACTAAGGTGAGTACTCCAGTACAACCAGTTCCAGTTCCGTCCCCGAACATCACAATGCCCAATGCCACTCAGCCGATTAAACCCGAGGGTTGGGTCAATAATTTTGCATTTAAGCCTTCAAAGATGACGTATGAGCAGGCCGAACGTTGTGCTGGGGGAAATGTGGAGAGTTCTTGGGATGGAGGTAAGGTGAAGATGTCGCGTAGTATCATACTATTTTGGCTAGACAATATGAAATTTCCTACTGCTGATTCCATGGATAATTACGTTGGAACAGCCAAGGCTTCGGATTACGAGCGATCTTCAAGTATGGCAGTACTTTGTTCGGCAGCACTAAAAGCAATGAGAAATGGTGCTGAAGTAGGGTTTGTGGACTACGTTCATCGTCCCGAGAATCATACCTCAAGTCGTGGCATTGGCGGAACATTCGGCTTTTCCGGGGTTCCCGGAGGCGGCGGAAACCCGTATGCTATTGCCGGCGGAGGCGGGCCAATGTTTGGAAGTTCTGATACCCATGTTCGTGGAAGACTCATCGTGCATATCCAGGGTTTTTGCGGTGACCCCTGCCAGGATCAGACAACAAAGAAAGACCCAGGTGATTATAAATTCACGTCGGACCTCTACTCGTCAAACTAAAATAGTCAGTAGTGACAGCCCATAATCGAGTTCTCGATTATGGGCCTTTTTAATGCGAGCGGTTGACCGCTAAGCAGTCTTCTGCTAAAATTTCTTTTATGCCGACTATTACGCAGTTAATTAAACACGGGCGCTCGGCCCGCCGCTATAAAGCAAAAGCGCCTGCTCTTTTGCGCGGATTTAATGTTTTGAAAAATCGCCCCGAATTTTATCCTTCGCCGTTCAAGCGCGGAGTCTGCATCAAAGTAACAACCGTAACACCAAAGAAACCAAATTCCGCCCTGCGCAAGGTGGCGCGTGTTAGACTTACGAACGGCATGGAAGTTACGGCCTACATCCCGGGAGAAGGGCATAAACTTCAGGAGCATTCGGTGGTTTTAATCCGTGGGGGAAGAGTCAAAGATTTGCCGGGAGTTCGGTATCATATTGTGCGTGGTATACTTGATACCACGGGAGTGGAGGGCAGAAAACAACAACGTTCCAAATATGGAGCAAAAAGGCCAAAACAATAGTTATGAGAAGGAAAAAGAAATTTCAACGAGAAATAACCTCCGATCAAAAATACAGCAACGTACAGGTTGCTAAATTTATTAACTACGTTATGCGTAAGGGGAAAAAATCTACCGCCCAGAGGGTTGTTTATAAAACTTTTGATTTGATTGAAAAAAAATATAAACAGGATCCGCTTGGTGTATTTACCACGGCAGTGCAAAATGCGGGGCCAACTCTTGAAGTACGTTCGCGCCGCATCGGCGGCGCAACTTATCAGGTGCCGCGCGAAGTGAGGGGAGATAGAAGGCAAGCCTTGGCGTTTCGTTGGATTCTGGGTGCAGCGCGTTCCAAAAAAGGAAAACCCATGCACGAGAAATTAGCCGAAGAGTTGGTGGCCGCCACAAAGAATGAAGGTGTGGCAATAAAGAAAAAACTGGACACCCATCGTATGGCCGAGGCAAACAAAGCATTTGCGCATTTCGCGTGGTAAGAACCCGAGAATGCGAAGCGCCAACCTTCAAAATTATATAAAAGGCGCGGAGTCCCGCACCGAACGAAGTTCTGGTGCGGGAGCAGAGGCCAATAAGGCGTTTGCTCACTTCGCGTGGTAGATTGCTCGCTAAAGCGGTTCCCTCGCCCCGCTCTTTTGTAAACACGCTCGTTTCGCTCCTGCGGCGAAACTCGCTAATAGTCGGCCGAAGTTTTCTCTGCCTATGGCAGAGAACCAAGCAAACTCCGTCCTCCATTGTTTACAAAAGGGCGGGGCTCGACCGCTTTACGCTCGCTTATAGAATTTTATTAACGGCCTCGGCCGCATTCTTACTCGCAGTGGGCATTTTTATTTTGTAAAGTATAATTTTATGCCCCGTGACTATCCAATAGAAAGAACAAGAGATATAGGTATTATAGCTCATATAGATGCTGGGAAAACGACAGTCACCGAGCGCGTTTTGTTTTACACTGGCGTATCGCATAAAATCGGCGAAGTGCATGAGGGAACAACTGTGATGGACTGGATGGAACAGGAGCGGGAACGGGGAATTACTATTACGGCCGCAGCCACCACTTGTTTTTGGACGCCGACCTATCTCACAACCAACAACCAACAACCAACAACCAACGACGAAAAAAATGAATACCGTATAAACATAATTGATACCCCGGGGCACATTGATTTTACGGTGGAGGTTCAGCGCTCATTGCGAGTTTTGGACGGCGCCGTAGTGGTTTTTGACGGCGTGGCCGGAGTGGAGCCGCAATCAGAAACCGTCTGGCGGCAAGCCGATAAATTTCACGTGCCGCGCATTTGTTTTATCAACAAACTTGACCGCATGGGCGCATCTTTTGAAAAATCTCTTGCTTCAATTTATGAACGGCTTACACCCAATGCCGTTGCCGTAACAATTCCGATTGGACACGAGCAAGAGCATGAGGGAGTGATTGATTTGATGCGTATGAGAGCAGTGCGTTTTTTGGGAGAGCACGGCGAGCAAATAGAGCTTTCCGATATTCCGGAAAATTTAAAATCTTCAGCCGAGGAATGGCGCCACAAAATGGTTGAGAAAATTTCCGAGTCGGACGAGGCGCTTACGGAAAAATATCTTGAGGGTAAGGAAATTTCCATAGAGGAATTGCGTCGGGCTCTACGTAAAGCAACTCTTGCATATAAACTCGTTCCGGTTTTCTGCGGCTCGGCCCTAAAAAATAAAGGAGTACAGCTTGTTCTGGACGGTGTTATTGATTATCTGCCTTCACCCCTTGATCTTCCTCCGGTAAAAGGCATCAATCCCAAAAGCGGCGCGGAAGAGTCACGTGAGGCCAAAGACGATGCCCCTTTTGCCGCGCTTGCTTTTAAACTTCAGTCCGATCCGTATGTGGGACAGCTTACTTATTTTCGTGTTTATTCGGGAACGTTGAATGCCGGCTCTTATGTTTTAAATTCTGTGAAAGGAGAGCAAGAACGTGTGGGCAGAATTTTGCGGATGCATGCCAACTCCCGCGAAGAGCTAAAAGAAATTAACGCCGGAAATATCGGCGCCATTGTTGGTTTGAAAAATACCCATACCGGAGATACCCTCTGCGACCCCGAGCACCCTATTGTGCTGGAAAAAATTATTTTTCCGGAGCCGGTGGTGTCCCTTAAAATTGAACCTAAAACCAAAGCCGATCAGGAAAAAATGGGGATTGCTCTGCATCGTCTTGGTGAGGAAGACCCCACCTTCCGGATTAAGGGTGATCTGGAAACAGGAGAGACCATTATCTCCGGAATGGGCGAGCTGCATTTGGAAATTATCGTGGACAGAATGAAGCGTGAGTTTTCGGTTGCGGCCAATGTGGGCCGGCCGCAGGTTGCCTACAAGGAAACAATTAAAAAACTGGCCACTGCCGAAGGGAAATATATTCGTCAGTCAGGAGGCCGCGGACAGTACGGACATGTATGGCTTCGGGTGGAGCCGCGGGAGCGCGGCAAGGGCTTTGAGTTTGTTGATGAAATTAAGGGTGGTATAATTCCCAAAGAGTTTATACCGGCAGTTGAGAAAGGAATTAAGGAAGCAATGGAAAAGGGAGTGCTGGCAGGATATCCGATGGTGGATATGGAGGTTGCTCTTTATGACGGTTCGTACCACGAAGTTGACTCTTCGGAAGCTGCTTTTAAAATCGCGGGGTCAATTGCTCTGCAGGAGGCATCTCGCAGAGCAGGGCTTGTGATGCTTGAGCCTATTATGAGAATAGAGGCCGTTCTGCCCGAACAATTTTTGGGAGAGGTGACGGGAGACTTAAATTCTAAGCGCGGCCGGATTGAGGAAATGTCAGAGCGGGGGCTTGGAATTAAAGTAATTGATGCCAAAGTTCCTTTATCCGAGATGTTTGGATATGTTACGACCCTGCGGTCGTTGACACAGGGAAGGGCCTCCTTCACAATGGAGTTTGATCATTATGAAGAAGTGCCGAACAATATAGCCCAATTGATTATTGAAGGAAAAAAGTAATTTCACAATGTCCCGACGATCGCTTTGCGATGTCGGGATCCCGACTTCCTTATTGATGAATATAAAACGGAGCGTCGGGAGAATCTGACCACTATGAGGAGGTGCCGCAGAATATAGCGCAGTTAATTATTGAAGGAAAAAAATAGGCGCCGTAGGGCGCCAGTTAGGACTTTTTTCTCCGACTTAAGGGGGAAGACATGTGGAGTGTGAACTTTACAACAATACGGGGTCTACCCCTAAGTGTTTCCCCCCGTTGTTTAAAGCGTATAGAAGCCGAAATATACGGGTCCGCTTTTCTGATACGCTCGTTTAGCATGTCTAGTAGCACGTCTGTCGTAAGGTGGGGGGAGATTGAGTCGTTGATCAGTTCACGGATTTGTTTCAAGCTCAGAGTAGCATATGCGTTAATTTTCATGTAGTCACCCCTCATTTTGCACCACAACCATTAGTAGCAAAACCGGTAAATTTAGTCAAGTACGTTTATGAATTTGGATAAAATCAAAAATTTATCAAGGCCTTGATAGCAGGTACTCTATAGAGTAAAATAAGAAGTATAATGCCCACTTTGATAGAAAAAAAATAAATTTATGGAGGGACAAGAAAAGATCCCAAAACTAACCAAAGAGGAACTCGCCCGAGATCCTAGGGAGGCTTTTAGAAACTTAGATGCGCATGAGATCTCCCTTGATTTGTCCAGATTGACCTTAATTGATAAAGGCGTGGAGGAAATCCACCGTTGGTATACAGCTGAGCTGGTAGAGCAAAAACTAGAAGATCCCGAGGGGTGGTTTAGAAGTCCGAAACACTTCGGTTTATACCACGAGCTTGTAGAAAGGTTAGTTAGGGATACTAAGATTCTTCAAAATGCAACAGGACGGGCTGTCTTGGAGGAGATGGTTGATAAAATACAAAAGCATGTGGGTGCATATATAGACCCTGTTTCTGCTGTTAACTTCCGGATATTTTTTAAGGAAGCAATAGAGTTTCTGGGACATAAATAGGGTTTTTGATATGGATTTCTCTAAACTTAAAAACTTAGTAAAGCACAATGGGGATAAATTTGTATTTGTTGAAAATGGGGAGCCGGAGATGGTGATGATGTCGTTTAAGGAATACGAGAAACTTGCGACCAACGGCAAATATGAAGGGCTGTACCCAACAGATCACGGGTTTCGCCCCCACAACGCTGAATTTGCCGACCTTGGGTTTGGGCATTTTAAGGAGACAGAGGTTGTGTTGCCCGGCGGAGGAGAAGGGGCGGGGCTGCCCGTTAGATTAGAAGATATTCGTCTTGAAGATTTGCCTATTTAGCATCTTGACTAACCAATTACGTTAAGTTAGGATTAATTTTGTTATCAAAAACATTAAAGTAAGCGAATTTTTCAAGTTGCATGTCCTCGGGAAATGTAATTTGCGATATATACGCTAAATTTTAGACAAATATGGCAGAAAAATTTGAGCGAACCAAGCCGCATATAAACGTCGGAACCATTGGGCACGTTGACCATGGAAAGACGACCCTAACAGCGGCCATAACCAAAATCCTTAGTTTAAAAGGGCTTCCTTCACGCGTAGAGTCAGTGGATCAGATTGACAATGCGCCCGAAGAAAAAGCGCGCGGAATTACTATTGCGCTTCATCACTCCGAGTACGAGACCGAGAAGAGGCACTACGCCCACATTGACGCTCCGGGACACGCCGACTACATCAAAAATATGATTACTGGCGCAGCCCAGATGGATGGCGCGATTTTGGTTGTTTCCGCATCTGATGGCCCTATGCCGCAGACTCGGGAGCATATACTTCTGGCGCGGCAAGTCGGGGTACCGGCAGTTGTGGTGTTTTTGAATAAAGTGGATATGGTGGACGATCCGGAGCTAATTGACTTAGTGGAAGCAGAAGTGCGGGAGCTCCTTAAAAAGTATGAATTTCCCGGAGACGAAATTCCCGTGATCCGGGGATCAGCCCTCAAGGCGCTTGACGCCAAATCTGTGGATGACGAATGGGCCAAGAAAATTTTGGAGCTTGTAGGAGCCCTTGATACTTATATTCCCGAACCCGTGCGCGATGTGGACAAGCCTTTCCTGATGCCTATTGAGGACGTTTTTTCCATTGAGGGCCGAGGTACGGTTGTAACCGGAAGGATTGAAAGAGGTAAAGTAAAACTAAACGATGAGGTTGGGGTTATTGGCCTTCGCGATACCCAAAAAACTATTGTTACGGGAATTGAGATGTTTAACAAGTCCCTTGATGAAGGAATGGCCGGGGACAATGCGGGTATCCTTCTACGCGGTCTTAAAAAAGAGGACGTGGAGCGTGGACAGGTAATTGCCAAGCCCGGGTCAGTAACGCCCCATACAGAATTTGAATCAGAGGTTTATATTCTGACCAAAGAAGAGGGTGGACGCCACACGCCGTTTTTCACCGGCTACAAGCCGCAGTTTTATATCCGCACCACTGATGTGACCGGCGATGTGACGCTTCCGCAGGGAACGGAAATGGTTATGCCCGGAGACACCATAAAGTTTACGGTAAAACTTATTGTTCCGGTTGCGCTTGAGGAAAAACAGAGGTTTGCAATCAGAGAGGGGGGTAAAACGGTCGGGGCAGGAGTGGTTACGAAAATTATGAAATAGCTTATAGCTTATAGCTTATAGCTTATAGAGGCGACTAAAAGCTAAAAGCTAAAGTCTAAAAGCTAGTATGGTTCTTTGGCAGCAAAAAAAGAAGCAGAAATTAAGCCCAAACTGCGCATTAAAGTTCGAGCCTACGACTCGAAGATTATTGATAATTCGGTCAAACAGATTGTGGATACGGCAGTACGAAACGGAGCGGAAGTGGTGGGGCCGGTGCCTTTGCCAACAGAAATGCATAAATATACTGTCAACCGCTCCAGTTTTGTCCACAAAAACGCCCGGGAACAATTTGAGATGCGGGTGCATAAGCGCCTGATTGATATTTTAAATCCAACCCCAAAAACTATTGATGCGCTGACAAATCTAAATCTGCCGGCGGGAGTAGATATAGAGATTAAAATGATGTGATTTAATTTCGGTGGAGCACTGAATTCTATTTCGTTTATAACGCGAGATAGAATTGAGTGATTCAATCACTCATCGGTTGTCATTATGGTAATCAATATTTTTACATTTTAGGAAATAAAAACCCGCCGTGTTTTGCTACGCCGGGAAACCGGCTTTTTTGTTACCATGAAATTCGTATTAGGAGAAAAATTAGGAATGAGTCAGATTTTTGATAAAGAAGGCAATGTCATTCCGGTGACGCTTGTTAAGGCAACACCAAATGTAGTTTTGCAAATAAAAACCAAGGAAAAAGACGGGTATGAAGCAATTCAGATTGGGGCAGGAGAGCGGAAAGCCAAAAATATAAAAAAGCCGCAGAGGGGGCATTTTTCCGCCGGAGGCGGGTCCGCCTTTGGCGGAAAAAATTTGGGGAATTTTCGCTACGTGCGTGAGTTTAAGACAGCAGACAAACCGGAACGAGGTCAAAAAATTGATGTATCAGTTTTTCAAGAGGGCGACAAGGTAAAAGTAAGCGGAATTTCCAAAGGAAAAGGGTTTCAGGGCGTGGTAAAACGTCACGGATTTCACGGGGCGCCCGCAACGCACGGCACCAAGCACGCCCATCGCCAGCCGGGGTCCATTGGCGCCACTTGGCCGCAAAGAGTGATAAAAGGAATGCGAATGGCAGGAAGAATGGGTGGCGATAGGGTGAGCGTGAGAAATTTAAAAATAGCGAAGGTGGATTTAGAGAATAATATATTAGCGATAAAAGGAGCAGTACCGGGGAGACGAGGGACGTTACTTGAGATTAGAGGATAGTGCGGGTTTTCTCGGAGATTTCTTTTGTAAACACGATTCGGTCGCTCCAGTGCCTAGGCCCTTCGGGCCGGCATCCCGGCAGCAAAGCTGCCTAGGGACGGCGACCTCACTAAGGGTCGGACGAAGTTTTCCGCCTTCGGCAGAAACCAAGCAACTCCGTCCTCCCATTGTTTCCAAAAGAAATCTCCGAGGCCCGCGTGGAGATAATAATCTCCACCCATTAGAGAAGAGGGGTGGAATATGAAAAGAGCGACCGCGAGGGTCGCAACTACTGGCGGTTGCGAAACAAAATATGAAGTAGTCCTAAGACAATGCAAAATGGTCCTGTGAGGAATAAAAACCGTACTATCAGGATCGTGTGCCATTGGGGCCCTGTAATATCTTCAATGGTGACAGGTGAGAAGAATAGTCTCACAAACCAGGAACTAATTGACCAAACCAGAAGCAAGAACACCACACTTAGTACAAGGTTGAGATGTTTACCATGTCGCGAGCGCCAAAAAAATAGACCGCTTGCGCCTATCACGCCATAAACTGTACTTTCAAGCAAAATAGTCATAAAAAGTGGATCCATCGCAACCTCCGGTTTAGGTGCTAAATCTATTGTATAGGATAATTGCATGATTGTCAATCTCTACAACCAATCAGCCAAAAAAGTAGGAACGGTAGATTTACCCGAGGCAGTGTTTGGTTTGAAGTGGAATGCTGACTTGGTGCATCAGGTGGTGACTTCACAGGCCGCGAATCTGCGAAGTCCTGTTGCGCACGCCAAAGGCAGGAGCGAGGTTCGCGGCGGAGGAAGAAAGCCGTGGCGGCAGAAAGGTACGGGTAGAGCGCGGCACGGGTCTATCCGATCCCCGCTTTGGAAAGGAGGCGGAGTGACCCACGGTCCGCTGACCGAGAAAAATTACAAAAAGAAAATCAACAAGAAAATGGCGCGGCGCGCCCTGTATACAGTACTTTCTGCCAAAGCGCGCGATAACGAAATTATAGTTCTTGACGACTTGAAGTTTAAAGAAGCCAAAACCAAATACGCCGCCCAAATGTTTGCAAAATTTGTAAAAGAAAAAGAGTTTAGCCGCATCACCAAGGGCCGCGGCGTGCTAATTGCGCTTCCGGAAAAAAATGAAATCCTGCGCCGTGCCATGCGCAATCTTCCTTATATAGAAATTGACGAGGCGCGAAATTTAAATGCGCATGAGGTTTTGCAGTATAAGTTTTTACTGCTGCCTCAAAAGACGCTTGAAGTGTTTACATAGTCCATGTCCATATTAAACAAAATTTTAAAAAAGAAAGAGTCAGAGAAGAAAGTTGTTGAAAAGGTTGAGAAAAAAGAAACCGTGATCACAGAAAAGAAACAAGTTTCTGAAAAGAGGCCGCTTCCTCAGGGAAAAATTGTTCTGGGAGTTCTTGTCGCCCCGCACATAACAGAAAAAAGTACGGCGTTATCAAAATATAACAAGTATATTTTTAAAGTGACGCTAAGGGCCAACAAAATTCTTACTAAACAGGCGGTGGAAGCAAAATATGGTGTTAGGGTTGAGAGCGTCCGAGTTTTAAACACGTCTGGCAAAGAACGAAGACGCGGCCGCATTATTGGACACAAGCCCGGATTTAAAAAGGCGGTAGTAACCTTGGCGGAGGGGTACAACATTGAACTTACATGAAAAAGTTTAAACCAACATCACCAGCGCGGCGCCAGATGGAGATCGTTGACCTGAAAAGTATTGTTGCTAAAACCAAACCCGAGAGGCAGTTAACCTGGGGTCGGAAACGTCATGTCGGCCGCAACGCTTTTGGCCGTATAACCACTCGCCACAAAGGCGGTGGAGTAAAAAGGTTATGGCGTGAGATTGATTTTCGCTACAATAAAAAGGATATTCCTGCAAAAGTAATGTCCTTAGAGTACGATCCCAACCGCACCAGTTTTATTGCCCTTCTTCAATACCGGGATGGAGAGAAAAGATATGTTCTTGCGCCGCAGCAATTAAGGGTTGGGGTTGAGGTCGTTACATCAGAAAATGCGCCCCTAGAGGTGGGTAATCGCCTGCCTTTGAAGAAGATTCCTGTAGGAACAATGGTGTATAATGTAGAGCTTAGTCCGGGCCGGGGCGCGCAATTAGTGCGTTCCGCCGGCGTTGGAGCAATAGTGCTCGCACAAGAAGGAAGATTTACTAATATCCAGTTGCCTTCCAAAGAGGTTCGTATGGTGCTTTCGGAAAATTGGGCATCCATTGGCGCGCTTTCCAACCCAGAACATGGTTTTATGACCATTGGTAAAGCGGGTCGGGCGCGGAGGCTTGGCATCAGACCAACGGTACGAGGTACGGCCATGAATCCGGTAGATCACCCGCATGGCGGCGGCGAAGGGCGCACACTTCTGGGACGAAGACGGGGCCCTTCCACGCCTTGGGGCAAACCGGCGCGCGGCGTGAAAACAAGGAAGAGAAATAAAAGGTCGGATAAATATATTTTATCCCGACGCCCCATTTAATTAGCTTAGTTAAGGAAGTCAGGACCCCGATCGCCGACTTTCGGCGCATCGGGACAGCTAAGAAATAAATAAACATGGCGCGCAGTCTTAAAAAAGGTCCCTACGTTCATCCCTCAATATTAAAACACATGTCCCGTATAAGAACGGGGTCAAAGACCGTGATTAAAACTTGGTCTCGGGATTCTACCATTACGCCGGAGATGATTGGTTATACTTTCGGCGTGCATAACGGAAGGAATTTTATAGAGATCAAGGTTATGGAAGATATGGTGGGACATAAACTGGGTGAATTTGCGCCAACGCGTAAATTTGTACGACATGGCGGCAGGATGCAGCGCGAGCTTGAGCAGAAAACAGAAGGGGCGGCCAAAGAAAAAGAGTCTGCGCCCAAACCAGCCGCTAAATAATTTTTACTTATGGAAGTGCGAGCAGAACTTAATTATCTTCATATCGCGCCCCGAAAAGTTCGGCTTCTGGCCCGCTTAATTAAAGGCATGGATACAGGACGGGCAGAGTTGGAACTGCGTAATCTGTCCAAGCGAGCCGCGGGGCCGCTGTTAAAGCTTTTAAAATCAGCCATAGCCAACGCTGCTAATAATTTTCATCTGGAAGAGAAGGGACTTTATATAAAAGATGTCATTGTAAATCCGGGGCCAGTAGCAAAACGCCAAATGCCCCGTGCTTTGGGCAGGGCCGCGCCAATACGCAAACGCACCAGTCATGTATTACTGGTGTTGGACACCAGAGTAGCCGTTGCCCCGATAAAGAGACGCATAAAAAAAGAAGGACCCGAGGTGCGCGAAGCAACCCGCGAAGATTTAAAAGAGGGGGCATCTCCAAAATCCAAGGAGTTTAAACGTGAAGAGAAAAAAACGTATACTAAAACCACTGATTTTGTAAGAAGAGTTTTTAGGAGAAAAGCAATATGACCCACAGAGTTCATCCATACATTTTTAGACTAGGGCAAATAACCGTTTGGAAATCACGGTGGTTTAACCAAAAAAAATTTCAGGAGTATCTAAGAGAAGACACGCTTCTTAGGGCGTGGCTGGAGCGTCACCTGCGTCAAAGCCATATTGAGTCTATAGAAGTTGAGCGTTCGCCCAATACCCTGCATATTATTGTTAAAACCTCGCGTCCCGGAATCTTAATAGGACGTGGGGGGGAGGGGGCGGAGAGGTTGAAAGATGAAATAAAGAAACGTATTATAAAAATTTGGAAACAGCGTGGCAAGCTGCCGGACAAACGCGAAATTAAACTCACTATAGAAGAGGTACGTTTTCCGGAAACCCACGCTGCGATCGCGGCCCAAATGATTGTTGAAGACATTGAGAGGCGAATATCGTTTCGCCGCGCCCTGAAGCAAGCCATTGAAAAAATCTCTGCATCCAAAGACGTGAAGGGCGTAAAGATAGCGTTAAAAGGCCGTCTTGACGGGGCGGAGATGGCACGTTACGAGTGGTTAAAAAGGGGCCGAATCCCCCTGCAGACACTGCGCGCCAATGTTGATTATGCGGAAAAGCGGGCCGAAACTACTTATGGGACTATTGGGGTGAAGGTTTGGATTTATAAAGGAGATGTTTTTGAGAAAAAGGAAAGTAAAAAAACATGAGAACCATAACCAAGAAAACTTGGCCGGAGTATTTTAAAAAAGTACGGGCGCGAAAAAAGAACGTTGAACTTAGGCTTGCCGACTTCAAAATTTCTAAAGGCGATATATTACTGCTTCAGGAGTGGGACCCAAAGAAGAAGATTTTTACCGGAAGGAGTGTAAAAAGAAGAGTGGCGGCCGTACATAAGGTCAATATGGCCAAGTTCCATTCGCAAAAAAAGCTAACAAAATACGGTCTATACGCTATTGAGATGAAATAAATCCCCCCACCTTCCCAGCGGGGTATTGGACCCCGCTGGGAAGGATTTCTACGGCGCCCATTCATCCCCGCAGCAAGCTGCGGAGTATTCTGGGAAGGTGGGGGGATAAAAGACATAATTTATGTTACAGCCCAAAAAAGTAAAACACCGCAAGTGGCAAAAAGGACGTCGGGGCGGCAAGGAAACGCGCGGCACTGAACTTGCCTTTGGCTCCTATGGGTTAAAGGCGCTGGAGGCACGCTGGATTACGGCGCGTCAAGTTGAAGCCGCTCGTCGGGCGATGACGCATTACGTTCAGCGCGGTGGTAAAATATGGATCCGTATTTTTCCTGATAAACCAGTAACCAAAAAACCGCCTGAAGTGACGCTAGGCGGCGGTAAGGGGTCAGTAGATCACTATGTGGTTCCGGTAAAACCGGGCAGAATACTTTTTGAAATGGATGGTGTCAGCGAAGAAGTGGCGGAAGAAGCCATGAGGCTGGCTGGCCATAAACTACCCATTAAGACCAAGTTTGTTAAAAGGTCATGAGTCCCGTTAGAGAGGAGGGTCGTCTCTGACGGGGGTTACAATATGTATAGGAACCATAGAACCAAGTTAGTTATCAAGATTAACCATAAATCCCGTTAGAGATATGGAACTAAATGCGGTTTGTAGGATATCAATGTATGCGGAACGCGTCTTACTGCATGTTTCCATACGTAATAAATCTCTAACGGGATAAATCTCTAACGGGATGAAAGTTAATGAATTAATAAAAAAATCCCAAGAGGAGCTAGAGGTACTGCTTGAGGAAAAGAGGCAAAAACAGGAAGAAATGGGGCGGTTGCTTCATCAGAAAAAGATAAAAAATGTAAAGGAGCTCTGGGCTATTAAAAAAGACATTGCCCGCATATTAACTATTTTAAAATCCTATGAGGCATCTTAAGGGTATTGTAGTTTCAAATAAAATGCAAAAAACGGTCATAGTAAGAGTTGACCGTCTTAAAAAGCACCCCCGTTATCATAAGTACTACCGTATCTCTAAGCGTTTCAAAGCGCATGACGAGGCTGGTGAATACAAGACGGGCGACGTTGTGATTATTGAAGAAACAAGGCCTTATTCTAGAGGTAAACGTTGGACAGTCAAAGGTCTGCTTAAACGCGAAGCGGCGGCGGAGTCTGAGTTGCCGGAGGAACAATCATGATTCAAACACGTTCCATGTTAAAAGTAGCCGATAACTCCGGGGCAAAACTTCTCCAAGTTATTAAAGTTTTAGGTGGGACAAGGCGCCGCTATGCGCGTCTTGGAGATTTGGTGGTAGCTTCGGTAAAGGTTGCCGAGCCGCGCAAGGCCGTAAAGAAAAAGGATGTGGTGCGGGCTGTTATTGTCCGGGAACGGGCCCCCTATCGTAGAAAAGACGGCTCTTACGTTCGTTTTGACGATAATGCTGCCGTGGTTGTGGATGGTTTTGATCCCAAGGGTGGTCGTATTTTTGGGCCGGTGGCGAGGGAGTTAAGAGATCGGGGATATACAAAAATTATTTCATTAGCATCCGAGGTTGTATGATGAAAATAAAAAAAGGCGACCAAGTGCAAATTATTTCCGGAAACGATAAAGGGAAAAAAGGAAAGGTTATTGCGGTTTTGCCCCAAGAAAGAAAGATAGTGGTAGAGGGGGTAAATATCAAGAAAAAACATGTAAGGCCGCGCTCTCAGGGCAAAAAGGGGGAGTTAGTCAAGGTGCCTCTCCCGTTTTCCGTATCGCGGGCAATGCTGATCTGCGGAAAGTGCGCAAAACCCACACGCGCTGGGTTAAAAATAAACGCGTCCCGTCAAAAAGCAAGAGTCTGTAAAAAATGCGGAGGCGAGTTTTGAAATGCCAACACTACAAGAAAAATACAAAAAGGAAGTAGTCCCCGCGATGCGGACCAAGTTTGGCTACAAAAACATAATGGCCGTACCCAAAATCACGAAGGTGGTGGTAAATGTAGGGGTGGGAAAATTGCACGATTCCAAAGAGCGTGAAGAGGTACAGAGATATTTAGCGTTAATCACTGGTCAGAAATCAAGTTCCCGTCCGGCTAAAAAAGCTATTGCCGCTTTTAAAACAAGAAAAGGGCTGGTTATCGGTTATCGGGTTACGCTTCGCGATAAACGGATGTATGATTTTTTGTCGCGTCTGGTCAACGTTGCTCTTCCCCGTACCCGTGACTTTCAAGGAATTGACCCAGGGTCGTTTGATCCGGCGGGCAATTTGACTATTGGTGTAAAAGAGCATATGGTATTCCCAGAGATAATCGGTGAGGACTACCGATTTTTGTTTGGGCTGGAAGTAACTGTGGTGACTACGGCAAAGAAAAAGGAGGAGGGCATAGAGTTATTGAAGTTGATAGGATTCCCCATAAGAAGTTAAAAGTATGGCATCCCCCGCCAATTTTGCGGGGTATGACACAAGCGAAACGCTTCGCCCAAAGAGGGACGGCCTATCCGGCCACGCATTTCGCGAAAGTTACACACGAGCATCAAAATTGGACAGTATACCTGATTCAACGGCAAAATTGGAGGGGGATGCTCATGATTGTAACTAAATTTTATTCGCTTATGCTCTAAAATTTAGACAATCATGGCAAAACAATCCGTTATAGCCAGAGCATTAAAACCACCAAAGTATAAGTCGCGAGTTGTGCGGCGCTGTTTTCGGTGTGGTAGAAAACGGGGCTATATCCGGGACTTTGATCTCTGCCGTATTTGTTTTAGGGAGCTGGCCAACCGAGGCGAGATACCGGGGATAAAAAAGTCATCGTGGTAAATCAGTTTAAGGTTTGGAGTTATAAGTTAAAGTTCGTAGTTATAAGTTTACGTTAAACCTTAACAAAAAACTTAAAACTAAAACTTAAAACTTTCAACTTAGAACTGGAGTATGGATCCAATATCTGACATGTTTATAAGGATTAAAAACGCTAGCCGCGCGGGACACGAGACCGTGCTTCTTCCGTATTCTAAATTTAAACATGAGCTTGCGAAGGTGCTGGAGAAGTCGGGTTTTGTTAAAGCGGTTGAGCGAAAAGGCAAGCGGGTGCGAAAATCTCTGGAAGTTGTGCTGAAGTATGAAAATGATGAGCCGGCCATCCATGAGATTAAACTTATTTCCAAGGCCAGCCGCAGGGTTTATGCGCCCTACCGTAAATTGGGCAGACAACGCCATGGCGGTATTATTATTGTTTCGACGCCTAAGGGAGTCATGATGAGTTCAGAAGCAAAGAAACAAAAGGTCGGCGGAGAGTTTATTGCGGAGGTGTGGTAAAAATGTCACGCATTGGTAAAAAACCAATACCTGTTCCGGTCGGCGTTGCGGTTTCACTTGATGGGTCCAACTTAGTAGTTAAGGGTCCCAAGGGCGAGCTTACACGACTCCTGCATCCGGATATTGCTATTGAGATAAAGGAAGGAGAAATTTCTGTTACCACACGCCGTCAGACCAAAAAAACGCCGGCCCTCTGGGGACTTTTCAGGTCGCTAATCGCCAATATGATAGTTGGGGTAACGGCAGGGTATGAAAAAAAACTTGAATTTGAAGGGGTTGGGTATCGCGCAAATTTGGAAGGCGACACGTTGATCATGCAGCTTGGTTTTTCTCACCCTGCTCGTCTGGAAGCTCCTTCCGGGATAAAATTTTCTGTTGAGAAAAACTCCATTACAATATTGGGTATAGACAAGGAATTGGTAGGCGAGACTGCGGCTCGTTTAAGGTCACTTAAACCAGTTGAACCATATAAAGGCAAGGGCATACGCTACAAGGGCGAAATTGTTCGTCGCAAGGCAGGCAAAAAAGCCGTGGCTGCGGCATAAATAAATGAAAACAAGAAAAGACAAAAGAACACAGCGCCATCGTAGAGTACGCGCAAGAATTAAGGGAACAGACGAGCGTCCGCGCCTTTCTGCATTCAAGTCAAACAGACATCTTATGCTTCAGCTTATTGACGATATTGTCGGTAAAACGTTGGTAGCCGCCAACGATACCGAAGTGTCCATAAAAAAGACAAAAGGTTCACTATTGGTACGTGCGGGAAAAGTCGGGGAGTTATTGGCCAAAAGAGCCCTGGAAAAGAAAATAAAACAGGCGGTTTTTGACCGAGGTGGTTATAAATACCATGGTATAGTCAAGGCAGCGTCCGATGGGGCGCGTAAGGGCGGACTTACTTTTTAACTATGATCAAACGCGAACGAAAATCTGGTCAGGATTTTGGACGTGAAAGATCTGAATTTGATCAGACTGTTTTGGACGTCCGCAGAACGGCGCGGGTAGTGGCCGGGGGAAGACGTTTTACTTTTCGCGCCACGGTGGTGATTGGCAATCGTAATGGAAAAGTTGGGTTGGGTATTGGTAAGGGGGCTGATGTTGCTTCAGCCGTGGAAAAGGCAGTATATCAGGCAAAGAAAAATGTAATAATAGTTCCTCTGACCAGCTCCTACTCAATTCCTCACGAAGTTTCAGCGAAATTCTCTTCGGCCCGCATTATTTTAAAGCCGTCGCGTGAGGGCAGGGGACTTGTGGCTGGCGGTCCGGTGCGAACCATTGCTGGTCTTGTGGGTATAAAAAATCTTACGTCAAAAATTATTTCCCGTACTGTTAATAAACTTAATAATGCGGGTGCGACTATGGAGGCTTTAAAAAAACTGAAACAGCCGTCTAAAAATAATCGTTATGCAACTGCATCAGTTGAGGCCGCAAAATAAAATAAGGCGTTCTCGAAGAATAGGGCGCGGCGGAAAACGCGGCACTTATTCGGGTCGCGGTATTAAGGGTCAGCGCGCCCGGGCCGGCGCCAAAATTAGGCCGGCCGAGCGCGAAATTTTGAAAAAAATCCCGAAACTCCGCGGCTATAAATTTAAGTCTTGGCGCAAAAGACCAGTTGTAGTAAATCTCGCGGCGATTAATGAAAAATTTAAGTCGGGCGACACCGTATCGCCGGAAAGTTTGTTAAAAGCCGGACTTGTGAGTAGAATAAAAGGAAGGATTCCTCCGGTCAAAATTTTAGGCAAGGGAGAACTAAAAAAGAAAATTATTTTTAAGGACGTAAATTTCTCCAAGACGGCAAAATCCAAGCTCTAATAACTATGCTGAAAAAACTGGCCCTGCTTTTCACCATTCCCGACCTGCGCAAAAAGGTATTTTTTATTTTTGCAATACTCGTGGTTTTTCGTATTGCGGCGGCAATCCCCGTGCCGGGTGTTGATCCGGTGCGTCTTAAAGCGTTTCTTGGCGGCAACCAGTTTTTTGGTCTTTTAAATATTTTTTCCGGAGGAGTGCTTGATAACTTGTCTATTGTTATGTTGGGTGTCGGGCCCTACATAACCGCAACGATCATCATGCAGCTTTTGACTATGATCGTGCCGCGCCTCAAAGAAATGTATCAGGAGGAGGGTGAGGCGGGGAGGACACGTTTTAACCAATACTCCCGTCTGCTTACTGTACCTTTAGCCTTGCTTCAGTCTTACGGGCTTCTCGTGCTTTTAATCCGTCAGCAGGTTATTCCTTCCCCCACAATTTTTGGTTATCTCTCCAACATGATTATTGCTACTGCCGGTACCATGTTTTTGATGTGGTTGGGCGAGCTGATAACGGAAAAAAATATCGGCAACGGCGTCTCCCTGATTATTTTTGCGGGTATTGTTTCGCGTCTCCCTTTTTCTATTCAGCAGGAGCTGTTTACCTTTACTCCAGACCGAGTCCCTACCTATTTTGCTTTTGCGGCGGTGGCGCTCATTGTTATTGCCGGCGTTATTATTATTTCCGAAGGACAGCGCAACGTGCCGGTCTCTTACGCTAAACGCATCCGCGGGATGCGCATGTATGGAGGGGTTTCCACCCACCTGCCCCTGCGAGTAAATCAGGCGGGGGTTATTCCTATTATTTTTGCGATTTCCATAATTCTTTTTCCGGGACTTATAGGAAGTTTTCTTGCCGGCGTGCCCAACCAGTTTGTTCAGGAGGCTTCTCGTTTTCTGATTCAGATTTTTAATAATCGCTGGTTTTACGGTATAATTTACTTTTTGCTTGTTTTTATCTTTACTTATTTTTATACCGCAGTTACTTTTGATCCCAAGGCCATTTCCGAAAATATTCAAAAGCAGGGCGGGTTTGTTTTGGGTATAAGGCCGGGCAGGCCCACGGCGGAGTTTCTCTACAACATCTTGAACCGTATCACTCTTGCCGGGGGACTTTTTTTGGGAGCAGTGGCCGTGCTTCCGCTTCTGGTACAGGGCGTTTTTGGAATACGCGCCCTGACCTTGGGAGGCACCGCGCTTTTAATAGTTGTGTCTGTGGTTCTTGAAACCGTAAAGCAGATTAACGCCCAGTTAGTTATGCGAGAATATGAAAACATATAACCCGATGCGAGTTTCTTGGTAATTCGGTCATCTCTTGACTGTTTTGGTAGCGTAAAGAAATATAAGAAACGTCATGAAAAATACGCAATTAAAAAATAAATTAGCTACGGTGATTCTGGGCCGTTCTGGTTCTGGAAAAGGGACGCAGGCCAAGTTTATTGTGCAGCGTCTAAAAAAATACGGAGTGCGGCATTTAGAGACAGGGGAACTTTTGCGGTCTATCGTTAAAACTGACAACCTTACTACACAGATAATCCGGCAGGTTATGAAAACCGGCGGTTTGGTCCCCGGTTGGGTAGCAGCATTTGCGTGGCTGCGCGAATTGATTGTATATGGACACGCAAACAAGCATTTGGTTTTTGACGGTGCCCCGCGAAGAATTTGGGAAGCAGAGCTTCTGGACGAGGTAATGCGTTGGCACGGTCGGTCCATGCCCTATTGTCTTTACATTGATGTTGGTGCAAGAGAGGCCACGCGTCGGCTTCTGGCTCGTGGCCGGAGTGACGACACGCCGTCGGCGGTTCGTAATCGTATGAAGTTTTTTCAGGACCACGTTCTTACCGTACTTAAATACTACAAGCGTCAAGGACGCCTAATACATATTAACGGAGAACAGTCCGTTAAGGCGATTTGGCGTGAGATTGATCGTACTTTGGCAAGAAAACTAGGAAGGAGGTGGCCGAGAAGATGATTACAATAAAAACTTCAGAAGAAATAAAAACTTTGCGTGAGGGCGGCCGGAGGCTCGCAGAAATTCTTCAAAGGGTTGTTGCGAATGTAAAACAAGGCATCTCGACTTTTGAACTTGATAGGCTCGCCGAGAGCCTTATTTTAGCTTCCGGTGGCGCACCCGCGTTTAAGGGCTATCGCATCAAAGAGACCCGCAAATCTTATCCCTGCAGTCTTTGTACTTCGGTTAATGACGAAGTAGTTCATGCGATTCCAAGCCAAGACAGGTTTTTAAAAGCCGGAGACATTATCGGATTAGATATCGGTATGCGGTGGGGTGGTTTATTTACAGATATGGCCGTGACCGTTGGTATTGGCAAAATTTCTCAAGAAGCAGAGCGTTTGATCCGCATTACTAAAGAGTCTCTCGGGGTTGGAATACGGGCCGTACGGCCGGGAGCGCGGACCGGAGACGTTGGTTATGCGGTTGAGCAGCACCTAAAAAAAAATAAACTCGGAGTTATTCGTGATCTTGCAGGGCATGGCGTTGGATATGCAGTTCACGAAGAGCCGTTGATACCCAATTACGGTAAACCCGGCATCGGACCAGAACTTAAAGAGGGTATGGTGCTTGCCATAGAACCCATGGCTACGCTTGGGGACTGGCGGGTAGTGTTGGCTGACGATGAATGGACATTTAAAACTATGGACGGAAGTTTAGCCGCGCATTTTGAACATACTGTGATGGTGACGAGTGGGGGAGTAGAGGTCTTGACTAAAAATAGTGGTCCATGCTAGAATAGTTACGGGCCGGAAGAGGAGTGTATAGCCATGTCCGGTGTGGGTGGGTTGGATTCGAGTAGAACAAGAATTTGCGAGAGCATCGGTGTGTTTACGGGAGCAACGCTTTTTGGTTATTTCTGGGGTCTATGGTTAGTCGGCTTTCTTTTTGGGTTTTTGTTTGTAGTACATTATTTTGTTGGAAGTGTTCTTTTGCGCGCTAAGAGCAGGTTTATACAGGAGGTCGGTAGTGCCATCGCGCTTTTCTTCCTAATTCTTCCCAACGTATCTATTTTCTTGGGTTATGGGCTAAATTTAGGCCAGCAAATCTCTTTCCTGTTGAGTCTTATGCTGGGGAGCATAGTTTTTGGGGTAACAGGCTGGTTGGTGGGGAAAGCAATAGACTGTAAGAAACAAGAAAGAGAAGCCAAAAAGAGACTTGATCTGTTGATCGGGCGTAATAAAAACGAGTAGAGGCGACCATTGGTCGCTCTTTTTTTTACTCCAACTCCGCCGCTCTCTAGTTTTCTAATGTCTTTCGGAATTTTAGTAAAATATTTTGGATATGCATTTGCGTAGAAATGCACGGGGCAGGTATACTATAGGTATGCGCCACCTTGGTATAGATTATGGGGAAAAAAGAATCGGAATCGCGGTGTCTGACCCGAACGGCCAGATTGCCTTTCCACGCAAGGTGTTTTTTAATCGGGGGAATCCCCGCTTGTTGTCGGAGCTCGTCACTCTTATTGAAGAGGAAAAAGTCTCAAAAGTTATTGTTGGGCTGCCCGTAAGTCTTGACGGGAGGGAAACGGGACAAACCAAAGTTGTACGAGAATTTGCCGAAAGTTTGGAAAAAGAAGTAGCCATACCCGTAGAATTTGAAAACGAAATGCTTACTACCCGCATGGCGGAGCAGGCCGGAATTAAAAAAGAACATACGGACGAGGCCGCAGCGGCCCTTATTTTGCAGGCGTATTTAGATAGAATAAACAAATAATGTATTTATCTTGGATCATTCCTGCTTATAACGAAGAGAAGCGGATTGAAAAAACACTGCGCGAGGTGGATTCTTATTTGCAATCTAAAGGTTTTGCTGGCGGATATGAAATAATCGTGGTTAATGCCGCTTCTCGCGACCGAACAGCTCAAATTGTAAACGGTTTGAGGCAGACAGTTCCCAATCTCCAGCTTTTTGACGTTGATAACCGCGGTAAGGGCTGGGCCGTTAAACAGGGGATGCTCACGGCCCAAGGCGACCTTAGACTTTTTTCGGACGCCGACAACTCTACTGCACCAAACTATTTTGACAAAATGGAGCCGTTCCTCCGTCAGGGCTATGATGTGGTGATTTCTTCCCGAAATTCCAAAGACGTTGTCGGCGCCTCGCGTGACGTTAAAGAGCCGTGGTATCGTGAGATTCTCGGCCTCCTGGGTAATTTAATGATCCAAGTATTTGGAGTGTGGGGCATTTGGGATACGCAAAATGGTTTTAAGGCTTGTAATGCTGGAGCCGCCAAGGAAATTTTTTCGCGCACGCTGATGTACGGATTTTCTTTTGATATTGAGATGCTGGCTTTAGCCAAACGTCTGAAGTATAAGATCGGCATTATCCCTGTGCGCTGGAGATTTGAGACGGAGAGTAAGGTGACGTTGGCCTCCTACTTAAAAGTATTTTTTGACGTATTTAGGATCCGTTGGAATTTAGTTATCAATAAGTATCACTTATGAGAAATATATCGGAACTTCGTCAGGATATTGCATCTCAAGACTGGGTAGTGATTGCTACTGGACGTGCCAAACGTCCGCATGAATTTTTGAAACAAAAACGGGCGCCTTTTGTTCAGCCGCGTAGCCTCTGTCCCTTTGAGAAGCTTCACTCCGATGCTCTGTCGGTTTATTCCAAAGATGGCGAACGGGGAAAAGAAAATTGGTGGGTGGAAGTAATCCCCAACAAATATCCGGCTTTTGGTAAGGGTCTATGCGCTGTTTTTCGTAAAGTGGGACCCTATCAACGGACCGACGGCGTGGGGTTCCACGAGGTAGTAATTACACGGGGGCACGAACGGTCTCTTGCCCAGATGTCTGACGAAGAAGCTGAACTTATGGTGCGCGCCTATCAGGACCGCTATCTTGCCCTTAAGGATGAGGAATGTGTTGAGTACATATCTATATTTCATAATCACGGCCTTCTGGCCGGGGCTACCCTTTCTCATCCTCATTCCCAGATAATTGCTATACCGGTTATACCCGGCGACGTTGAAAGAAGTTTAAGCGGATCAACCCGATACTTTCATACGCATAAGACCTGTTTGGGTTGTGTTGTTATACGCTACGAACTCAAGGCCAGGGACAGGATTATTTATGAAAATAACGACTACGTGGTTATCGCGCCCTACGCCTCCAAAACGGCTTTTGAAATACGAATTTCCCCCAAACGCCACAACCCCCATTTTGAAGTGATGACATCCCAAGAGCGTTTTGGTTTTGCCAACGCCCTGCGAGTGGTTTTGAAGAAGCTACATAAAGGACTGAGAAATCCTGACTATAATTTTTTTCTACACACCGCGCCTACGGGGGATTCCAAAGAATTTCGCCACTACCACTGGCATCTTGAGATTTTGCCCAAAACCGCGATCTGGGCGGGATTTGAAATAGGAACGGGCATTGAAATATCAACCATTACCCCTGAAACGGCGGCCCAGTTTCTCAAAAAGATAAAAGTATGAGCAAAAAAGTTATTATTGCCAACTGGAAAGTCAACCCTCCATCCGTAAAAGAGGCGGTTTTGCTTGCGCAAAAAACTGAACGAGAAATTTCTAAATCTCGAAATGTTGAGGTAATCATAGCGCCGCCTTTCCCGTTTCTCGCCGCAGTCGGGGGGGTCCTAAAAAAGTCAAAGTTGGGCGCACAGGACGCATTTTGGACAGATGGTCCTTATACCGGAGAGGTTTCTCCGACACAGCTTAAAAATATTGGCGCAAAGTATATCATTTTAGGCCACTCGGAACGAAAAATACATTTAGGCGAGACCGATAGCCTAATTAACAAAAAAGTTCACGCAGTATTGGAAAGCGGCTTGGGGGCTATTCTCTGTGTGGGTGAGCGGGAAAGAGTTGGTAGTGAAATTCCCCAGATTGTCGGGGAACAGCTTAAAAACGCCCTTAAGAACACAAAGACCGGTTTAGTAAAAAATTTGGTTGTTGTCTACGAGCCAATTTGGGCCATAAGTACTATGCCGGGCGCAAAATCCGACACCCCGGATAGTGCCTTTCGTGCCTTGCTGTATATACGCCGTGTTCTCTCTGAACTTTATGGACGCAGGACGGCGGATACGATCCGTATTCTTTATGGCGGTTCGGTTAATTCCGCTAACGCAGGAGGATTTATACACGAAGGGAAAATGCAGGGGGCGCTGGTTGGCGGAGCCAGTTTAAAGCCTAAAGAGTTTGCCTTGATAGTTCGTGAGGTTAGTCGTTAGAGCGATACAATTTTACTGCCCGTAACCAATGGGCAATGGCCTTTTTTAATGGAAGAATCTTACGAAGATAGTTAAGCTCCACAAGAATTTTTATAATCCATCCAATAAATCCGGACAGACGGAGGATAACCAGGTCCGCCACGGCATATTTTTTTCCAACGGTCAGAACAAATGGATATTTTCGTGAGGGCCGGAAGGCGGTTTTTTTTCGTCCGGATATTTCACGTATGATATTCCGGACGGCAACTTTCGCTTCCGCCTCGGCTACAGGCACGTTCCAGATAAGCAGTTTACCGGTAGCTGGGTTGATAAACCCGGCGTTATCTCCTATCGCAAACACACGCGGTTCTACCTCAAGGTATTGATTTACGGCAAGCGTTTCTTTGGGCGTGAGAGGAAGCCCGAGTGTTTTAAAAAGTGAGAGCCCGGTTACGCCACCGGTCCAGATAAAAATATCGTATGCTAACCGCGTATTGTCTTTGCCAGTAATCTCTTGGGAGGTAACGTTGGCAACAGTAAAGTTAGTTTTTGTTTCAATGCCAAGTTTAGCGAGCCTCTTTCTGACGAGACCAATGGACCAATTGTCAAATCCCGGCATAATTTCGGGTGAAGCCTCCACCACCAGAAGTCTTACTTGGCAGAGGGCGTGATTTTTAACCAGTTTTTTTTGCAGGCTGCAGATAAAATTTGAAAGTTCAGCTATAACCTCAATACCCGTTGAACCGGCGCCGCCAACAACGATAGTGATGGGGCGATTTTGTTCAAGCAGGGCCTCAATTTTATTGCGGATACGCAATGCGTCCCGAAAACCCTTCAGCGGATAGGAGTTTTCTTTAAGACCGGGAATGTTGAAGTAGTTGGTTTCGGACCCGAGCGCCACGAGCAAATATTCAAAAGGCACTGCCCCCGCGTTTTTGACAACAACGGCCCGCCGTATCTTATCCAAACCGATGATTTCTCCCTGTATAAATTTTATCTCCCGGCCGTAGATTATGTCCTCTACAGGTATCACAATGGCGGATTTTAGTTTAAAGCCGTGCGCTTCCTCTTTGGGGATTGCGGAAATCTCATAAAGCGCGGGGGTGAAAAGGTGATAGTAGTTTTTGTCTACTAGAACTACTTCATATTCCTGATATTTTTTGATGAGACGGGCTAGTTTTAGCGCGGCAGTTATTCCCCCGAATCCTGCCCCCAAAATAACTATTTTTTGTTTGTTATTTACCATTAGTGACATTATACCAAAGTTAGATTAGAATGAAAAAATGTGGTATAGCAACGCAGAACAGTTTAAGGGTTTAAACGGATACGTAATAAACGGTGTTTGGTATCCGCGTGTAACCAAAATTTTAGACGTTAAAGCCAAACCCGCCTTGGATAATTTCTTGCGTGAGATGGAAAACTACGCCTCCGCCGAGGATGTTAAGAACAGATCTGCTGCCGAGGGGTCGTTGGTGCATGATATCATTGAGAAACTGATGGTGGGCAGTATAGTAGAGGTGCCTCCTGAAATAAAGCCGGCTGTAGAGACATTTCAGCGCTTTAACGAAGAAAGAAAGATTGTTTTCCAACCGGATTTTGTGGAACGTCAAATTTTATCATTGCAACATCGTTATGCGGGTACGGTGGACGCCTTGGCCCTTGTTGACGGTAAGTTTGGTGTTTTGGACATAAAAACCTCCACGGGGTTTTATCCGGAGTACAATCTTCAGACCGCCGCTTACGTCTCGGCGCTTCAAGAGTTTGAAGTAAAGCGAAATTTCATGCTGCCTCGCGATATTGAGACACGCTGGATTTTAAGAATTAACCAGCACCGTATTTGCAACAGATGCGGCGCAACACTCCGTGAAAAAGGGGGCAGGAGCAAGGTACGGAATGGCAAAAACAGAAGCGGTTCCTGTCCAGACGAAAATCACGAGTGGGGATCCATGGTGGGAGATGTGGAGCTTCGGGAATTCCCTTATTTTTATAAGGACATTAAGGCTTTTATGGCGGCCAAAATTCTCTGGGAGTGGGAAAATGATTATTGGCTTAGACAAATTAAGTATATATAAGTCAATGGAAAAATTTATCGTTTATACTGATGGGGGAGCGAGGGGAAATCCGGGGCCAGCCGCTATTGGCGCAGTTATTAAGGATTCTTCCGGCCGGACGCTCAAGAGTTACGGCGAGGCGATTGGAAAAGCAACTAATAACGAGGCCGAGTACCGGGCGGTTATTTTTGCTCTGCAAAAAATAAAGGCCCTTATTGGTAAAGAGGGCACCAAAAAACTCACGGTTGAAGTAAATATGGATAGTGAGCTGGTGGCGCGCCAACTGGGCGGCGAATACAAGATAGAGGAGGAACGACTTTTTCCGCACTTCATCAAGGTATGGAATCTTAAAATTGATTTTGGGAAAATCATTTTTCGTCATGTTCCTCGGGAGAAAAATAAAGAAGCGGACCGATTGGTAAATGAAGCTCTAGACAGGCGACAGAGGCCACTTTTATAGCAAAACCCACTCATTGTTAACACATTATTCGATCAAACAGTATGTTAACAAATGCCCAAAACAGATATGACGTTAAAACCGAACTTTACTGAAAAAATACTGGAATTTCTGCAAGAACGGGCGGAAATTTCTGTAGACATGCTTAAAGCGATGTTTTTATCACCGCGTGAACTCTCGCGGGATACCAGACGGTTTTTGACTTATGGACCCCGGCCCTTTAAAACGAGCTGGGCTGAACAGTATCGTAAACACAGAGTTTATGCAGCTACTCTGAGCAGGCTTAAACGACAAGGTTTAGTGACAAAGAAGAGGCAAAATGGCAGCAGCATGTGGCGTATCACAAAGAAAGGGAGTACTAGGCTAGAAAAGATTAAAAAGAGACACAAAAATCCACTCTCACTTACCACGGCCCATTTTAAACCGGCCCGTGAACGTTGTTGGGTGATTATAACTTATGATATTCCCGAAAAAGAGAAGGCAAAACGAGGGTGGCTACGGGGTTGCTTAAAATCGCTTCAATTCTCTTTTCTCCAGAAAAGTGTGTGGATAGGAAACAGAATGATCCCAGAAGATTTTATCAAGGCCCTCAAAGAGCGCAACATACTTTCCGGCGTGCATATTTTTCTAATAAAGAAGGGCGGCACGATTGAACAGCTTCCTTCATAGATATTGTTAACACTACGTTCGATCGAACGTAGTGTTAACATGGGGCTGGACAAAAGATAATAGGGTTTGCTATAATACTATTGGTTCTTTCCACTGGGTGATCGCGCCGCTTAATATATTGAGTGGTGAGGAAAGTCCGAGCACCATCCCGCTTTCAGTGGGATAGAGATAGCGGCTAACAGCCGCCATGACCGGGAAACCAAGCACTCAACTTTCAGAGTTGAGTGCTCGGCCGAGCACTAAAATTTCATTTTAGTGCTTTGGGTGTCACAGAAACCATACCGCCGATCGTCACCATCTTTGGTCTAAAGCCAAAGGCGATGAAGGAGGCAAGGGTGAAAAGAGTGAGGTAAAAGCTCACAGCGCGCGTTGGCAACAATGCGCGGTGAAAAACTCCTATCCGGTGCAAGAGGATACCGTATTGTACGGTAACACTCGCTTGACCCCAAGAGTAATCAAGGGGCTAGATAGATGATCACCGCTTGCGCAATCCCCGACGACTAATTACTAATTTCCAATTTTGGGAGTTCTAAGTTAGAAATTGGCAGTTGCGTTAGCAACAGAACTCGGCTTATAGGTGGAAGGAACAAAACAAAATAACTCGCACTGCGAGTTATTTTGTTTTGTTCCTTAGTAGACTAATTATTATAGTAGTGAAATATCAATTTTTTTCCCGCCCCTTTTATTTTTTGAATTTTCAATCCTCCGCAAAAAAAGTTCTATCTGATCAAGCCGATAGACGCGGTAGTTATTTATCGGATGACGGTATGCGCTAAGATTACCTTTTTTGTCCCAGTTGCGAAGTGTCAAGGGGGTAACCCCTAAAATTTGGGCTGCTTCTTGTATTGTAAGGTATTTTCGCTCCATTTAATACTTTACTAAACCTTAATAACTTAGGCGCCTAAGTTATTAAGGTTTAGTAGCTAAGAGTAATCTTTTTTCTGTGCTTTTTTCTCTCTTTCATTTTCGTTCCCAACGAGGTTGGGGTCAATGTGGGTTATCCACAGCATGTTTAAGTAAATACTCACAAGTACTGAACCGTAATGGTTTGCCCTTGATGGCAAAACGCGCTATCATACGAGAATGAATACCATTACTATTCCCACAAAGAAAATTAAAAAAGAAGGGGGGATTGTGGTCCTTTCCTTGGAGGAGTATAGAAAGCTGTCCGAACGAGCAGTGCCGACCTATTATTTAAAAGGGAAAGCAGCTAAGAAGTTTGACAGGATGGTGGAGGCGGGACTTAAGGAGTATAGGGAAGGCAAGACAATTAGCGCCCGATCTCTTGGTGAGGCCATGAAAATCTATGCCAAGAAAAATAAGAGGAGTTAAATACTCTTTGAAAAGATGATTCCCCTGCACACCAAGGTTAAACCTTATTGTTACTATTAAATTCATGGACCAACCTATAAACCGTTTTGAGTACGCGGCTAAAATAGTACTGTATGTTGTGGCGGTGTTACTGCCGCTTTGGGTTTTTCCTATACAAATTTCGGCCGATTTTGGACGGGAGGTTGTTTTGGGAGCACTGGTTGTAGTTTCCGCAGTTCTGGGGCTAATCTCTATCCTTACTAAGGGAGAGATTTATTACCGACGCTCGCCGATTCTCTGGGCGGCAGCAGCGCTTCTTTTGGTATTTGGTATAAGCACTATTCTTTCCAGGTCCCCCATGATTTCTCTGCTTTTGGCGGACGCTTCCACCGAAAAGCTTTCCACCCTGATTTTGGGTGTCCTACTCATGATTCTTTTGGGATCGCTTTTTAGATCACGTTCCGAAGCCGGAGCATTTATACTGCTTCTTGTGTTTTCCTCCGCACTTTTGGGTGTGCTTACAGTCATTCAATTTTTGTTTGACTTTTCTCTTTACCGCTTAATGTTGCCTGCTGTAGCCAACGGTATTGGTTTTAGTCCCATAGGACCAACTAATAGTCTTGCGCTTTACTACGCCGCCTTATTTATTCTTACCGTTGTATTTTTGCTGGCCCCACCCGAAGGTTGGAAGTCATGGGTTCGTTATGTTCTTATGCTGGCTGCGGCAGTTTTTCTGTTTAATCTGTTCCTCATACACTATCGTATTGCCTGGATAGTGCTTTTGGGTTCGGGAATTTTTCTGTTTGGACTGCTGTCAAAAACTCTGGGCATGAAAGACGGGAGAGGGGAGGTTTCGTGGCGCTACTGGTTCGCTTTGGCGCTTTTGGTGCTTTCCATTGTTATGGTTATGATACGCGGTCCAGTTTTTGTTAAAGTGGGATTTCCGGCAGAAGTTGCACCTTCGCTTTCTGGAACTTGGCGCGTGGTTAGTAACGTCTTCAAAGAAGGAGTAAGGCCGCTACTGCTGGGATCAGGTCCCGGCACTTTTGCCGTAGACTGGCAATTATATAAAGACCCCGCCGTCAACCAGACTATTTTCTGGAACGTACGATTTAATCAAGGAAATTCGTTGGTTGCCACGCTTCCCGCAACTGTGGGGATTTTGGGATTGCTGGCCTTTCTCGGGTTTACGGGTGTCTCTATTTTTCTCTTTTTGCGGTACCTCCTGCTTTCCAAAACAGAAGAGGGCGCTTTACCCCGAAGCACCTTTTTAGCTTTTGTGGCCGCGGTTCTGGCTATATTTCTTTATCCCGCGAATCTAACCATTATTATTTTACTATTTGTGGCCTTGGGCCTTCTTCACGTTTTAATGAGCGGGGGCGGCAGCGGATTTTGGAGCATTCGTGAAAAAACAATTTCTTTTAAAACGCCCGGGTCTCTTTTTAGCTCTTCGCTGATTATTATCTTTTTTCTGGCCCTCGGCATTGCCGTGCTTTACATGCAGGTGGGACGCATAAGAGCGGCCGTGGCCACCCGGCAGGGCTTTGTGGAACTTAATCGTGGGTCGGTTGAGGAAGCTATTTCTAAGCTGGAGAGCGCCGTATCTTTTGACGAACGACACTACGCTTATCATCAAAATTTGGTTATTGCCCGTATGGAAAAAATACGCAGTATCATACAGCGTGCCTCTAAAGGAGAGGATGTTCAGCAGGAATTTCAAAACACGGTTTCCTCGGCAGTACAAAGTTTGCAGCGGGCCACTGACCTTAATCCGTCAGAAGCATCTCTGTGGAGACAGCAGGGTGCATTTTACGAGCTGATCATTCCTTTTATTCAAGGCGCAGAACGGTTTTCTTTTGAGGGGTATAGAAAAGCCGCAGAACTTGACCCCCTGGATCCCTCAATTTGGACCGAATGGGGACGATCCGGCATTGTTTTTGCCGATCGGATACAGATAGCTATGGATCAAGCCAAGAAAGCAGAACGGGAATCCTTGGGTCAGGCCCGCGTTTCCGTGCTTCGCGAATCGGAGCAGCTCCTTAAAAAGGCAGTCGGGGTAAAACCAGATTTTGCGCAGGCGCATTTTCTTCTGGCGCAGATCGCTTTGAGGCTCGGAGACGCCGGCTCTGCCGTAAAAAGCGTTGAAGCGGCAAAGTTAACTGCACCGTTTGATATAGGTATTGCGTTTCAGCTGGGGCTTCTTTACTATCAGAACAATGACTTTGATCGGGCCGAGGCGGAATTTAAAAGGGCTCTCTCGTTAAATCAGGATTATTCCAATGCCCGTTATTTCCTGGGCCTTATTTATGCTCGTCGCGGCAACAAAGAGGCGGCCATAAAAGAATTTGAAAGAGTGTTGACGTTTAATCCTAATAATCAGGAGGTACGCAAAATTTTGTCTAACCTGCGAGGTGGAAAGCGGGCGCTAGAGGGTATTGTGCCGCTTGAAAGTAGAAAAGAGGCGCCCGTGCGCTAGGTCTTAAGTATTTTGGAATTTTAATGCGTATACTTAACGGTGCGGTGCAATCTGTCAATGCCGCGGCGCTATTGCTTGGCGCCGCGGGTTTGTTATCTCGTCTCTTGGGGGTGTTGCGCGACAGGCTTCTCGCGGCACGGTTTGGTGCAGGTGGAGAGCTGGACGCTTACTACGCCGCATTTCAGATACCGGATTTTTTGAACGTTGTTTTTTTACTGGGTGCAGCGAGCGCCGCAGTGTTGCCTATTTTTCAGGAATATCTGGTTAAGGACCGGGAGGAAGCCCGCCGTTTGATTTCTGACCTCGTTACTATTTTTCTTGCAGGTTCCCTTTTAGTTGCGGCTCTTATTTTTTTTCTCGCCCCGCTAATAGTGCCTTTTATAGCACCGGGTTTTTCTCCAGAAAAGCGTGTTCTCACGGTAACTTTGACTCGTCTCCTGCTTCTTTCGCCGGTCATTTTTGGAATTTCCAACGTTGTATCTTCCGTCGTGCAGTCTTTTCAGCGTTTCTGGGCATATGCTATTGCACCGGTTCTTTATAATCTCGGAATTATTTTGGGAATTGTTGTTTTTGTGCCGGTGTTTGGCGTAGCGGGGTTAGCTTTTGGTGTTTTGGCGGGTGCGATTCTGCATCTGGGCACTCAACTTTTGGCAGTGAGAAGTCTTGGTTTTTCTCCGCGTCTCGGCTGGCAAGGGATAACCGAAGGAGTAAAAAAGGTACTGAAGCTTTCTTTTCCTCGGGTTCTTTCCGTTTCTCTTTCCCAGCTGACACTGCTTATACTTATTGCCATCGGCTCCACGCTGGTGGAAGGAAGCATTTCCATTTTCCAGCTGGCGCAGAATTTATACTTCGTGCCTATTGGGATTTTTGGAATAAGCTACTCCGTGGCTATTTTCCCGAGACTGTCCCGTGTTTATATTGGACGAGACGCTCGGGGGTTTTTCTATGAGTTATTTCTGGGTATTCGTTCCATTATTTTTTGGATGGCGCCGGCCACGGTTCTTTTTATCGTTTTGCGCGCCCATATTGTAAGGGTGGCGTTGGGCGCCGGAGCATTTTCCTGGGAAGATACAAGGTTAACGGCTGCGGTTCTGGCGGTGTTTTCTCTTTCTCTGTTTGCAGGCGGACTGGTTTCCCTGTTAATCAAGGGTTTCTATGCCCTAGAAAATACCTGGAGGCCTTTGATTATAAATATTTTTGCTTCGGTTTTCTCCGTCGCCCTAGCCCTTATTTTTTCTGCGGTTCTTGGAGAGGCGTCCGGTTTTACTCAAGGATTAGCAAATCTGCTTCGCATCCCCGACGTTTTGGACAAAAGGGTGGTTGGTCTTGCGCTTGGGTTTTCGCTCGGGTCGGCTGTCAATATCTGGCTTCTTTATGGGGCGTTGAAACGTCTTGCCCGGAAGAGTTTTGGTCACGACCAACCCCTTCCGTTAGGAGAATTTTTGAAAATTATATTGGCGGCATTGGTTTCCGGCCTAGCGGCTTACGGAGTGCGGTTAAGTTTTTCCGAAACTCTTCCTCTTATTACATTTGTCAGGGTTCTTGTTCAGGGAGCAACAGCCGGCGTGGTTGGTCTTGCGACATATTTTGGAATTTTACTGTTACTGAAAGAAGAAACAGTATTTTCGCTCGTAGGCACACTTAAGCGTCGTCTCTTTCGTGTTGGTGTTCTCCCGGCCCATTGGGACGGCGAGCTGCACGGTCCGCACCCGCATCAACACTAAAATTAAACCGATGGCACATGCAGAACATACGTAATTTTTGTATATTGGCGCACATTGACCCCGTTAGAGATCCGATGCCCAAGGCATCGGCAGTCCCGACGTCGCGTCGGGACTTATCTCTAACGGGGTTGACCACGGCAAGTGGATAACAATATCAGAAATTTTGTTATTATTGCTCACATAGACCACGGCAAAAGTACCCTTGCTGATCGTTTTTTGGAACTTACCGGGACAGTGGAGAAACGCAGGATGCGAGAGCAGTTTTTGGATACGATGGCCCTTGAGCGGGAACGGGGCATCACTATAAAAATGGCGCCGGTGCGGATGGGGTGGCAGGGCTACACATTTAATCTTATTGATACTCCCGGCCACGTGGACTTTACCTACGAAGTTTCCCGCGCCTTGGCCGCAGTGGAGGGCGCGATTTTGCTGGTGGATGCAACGCAGGGCATTCAGGCCCAAACCCTTGCCAATTTTCAGCTTGCGCAAAAAGAGGGGCTTGTTGTGATTCCCGCCATAAATAAAATTGATCTTCCTTCAGCAGAGATTGTGAGGACCGAAGCAGAGTTTGTTTCTTTGCTTGGTGCGTTGCCGGAAGACATTTATAAAATTTCTGCCAAAACCGGTGAGGGCGTTGAGGAACTTTTGAGGGCGGTAATAAAAAAGGTGCCGCCGCCGCAAAATAAAAACGAGGAGATGCTGCGCGCGCTTATTTTTGATTCTCACTTTGATCCTTATCAGGGTGTGATTGCTTACGTGCGGATTAGGGAAGGATTCGTCAAAAAAGGAGAACGTATTTTTTTTCTGGCAACAAATTCAACGGCAGAAATTTTGGAGACAGGTGTTTTTATGCCCGAGAGGGTCCCTAAAAATATGTTGTCCGCCGGAGAAATTGGTTTCCTAGCCACCGGAGTCAAAGAGACGGAACGGGTTAGGGTAGGAGATACGATTGCCAAAAATAAATCTGCGGACTCCTTAACCGGATATCGTGAGCCCCAAGCAGTAGTTTTTGCCTCAATTTTTCCAGAAAACCAGGACGATTATGAACCATTGCGCGAATCGTTAAAAAAATTAAAACTAAACGACGCTGCTTTGACTTTTGAGCCGGAGGAGTCAGGGGCGCTGGGACGCGGAATGCGTTCTGGGTTTTTGGGCGTACTTCATATGGAAATTGTGGCGGAGCGGTTAAGGCGAGAATACGGACTTAAGGTAGTATTTACCAATCCATCCGTTGCCTTTCGTGTTAAAACAAAAAGCAGTGAAGACTTTATTTATTCGGCGGCAAAAATGCCGCAGCCTCATGAGATTGAGTGGGTTAAAGAGCCGTGGGTTAGGGTTGAGGTGATAACACCAAAGGAATACCTTGGAACTTTTGGTTCTTTGGTAAGCGAAAAAAGCGGAAAAATTTCTGACACGTCAAATCTGGCCGGAGAACGGCTGCTGTTTAAGTTTGAGGCGCCGCTTCGTGAAATCATTGTTGATTTTTATGATAAATTAAAAAGCGTATCGCAGGGGTTCGCCTCTATGTCTTACGAGATTATTGATTATCGGCCGGCGGATTTGGTGAGAATGGAGATTTTAGTTGCCGGTCAAAATCAGCCGGCGCTTGCCGAGATTGTTCCGCGGGGAAAAGTGTATTTTACAGCACGTGAGCGTGTGCAAAAATTAAAAGAGCTTCTGCCGCGCGAACTTTTTGCCGTGGCGATTCAAGCCGAAGTTGAAGGACGGATTATTGCTCGTGAGACCGTGCCCGCGTTAAAAAAAGACGTTACTGGCTATCTTTACGGAGGCGATCGTACTAGAAAAATGAAACTTTGGAAGAAGCAACAGAAAGGGAAAAAGAAATTAAAATCTAGGGGGCGGGTAGAGATTCCACCGGAGATATTTTTGAAGTTATTAAAAAAATGAGAACCCCCAAGGGGTTCTCTAATAAGAGGTCTTTATCTTAGCGACGCAGCTTTCCGGCTTCTACCACGCGGCTTACGGCGTGAATATAGGCCGCAGTTCTCATGTTTACTTTATATTGTTCGTGTTTGGCAACTACTTGTTTGAAGGCTCGTACCATCTGTTCTTCCAGCTTTTTGAGTACTGTCCCCTCGTCCCAATAATCCTGCTCTCGGCCTTGTATCCATTCGTAGTAAGAAACTGTTACCCCGCCGGCATTGGCCAGAATATCCGGTATCACGAAAACACCGTTGGCATGAAGTATTTCGTCAGCGTCAGGAGTAGTGGGGCCGTTGGCTGCCTCGGCAATGATTTTGGCCCGGATCAAAGGCGCATTTTGGGCGGTTATAACATTTTCCAAGGCCGCTGGGACAAGAATAGCAACCGGTAGCTGCAGAAGTTCTCCGTTGGAAATTCTGTCTGCCTCCTTGTAGTTTATTACTGACCCTGTTTCTGCCTTTACTTTTTCTACATCAGATATGTTTAAACCCCGAGGATTGTAAATGCCGCCTTGAGAGTCGGATACGGCTTCTACTCTAAAGAGAGCCCTCTGAAAGAGTTTAGCCGTGATAGATCCGGCATTGCCAAATCCCTGTACAGCTACAGTAAGAGAAGAAATTGGGCGCTTTTCCCCGCAATACTTTAATGCTTCTTGTGCCGTAATGAAGGTGCCGCGGGCCGTAGCCTCATTGCGTCCCAGAGAACCCCCTAGTACTACCGGTTTTCCAGTAACAACCGCCGGGATTGTGAATCCCTTAAGGCGACTATACTCATCCATGATCCAAGCCATAACCTGCGGATTGGTATTAACGTCAGGCGCCGGGATGTCGCTATCCGGACCAATCAAGGGAGCGATTTTTTCAGTATATTTTCTGGTAAGTACCTGTAGTACGTCTCGCGACATATTTTTGGGAAAGTAATTTCTTAGGAAGGCAACGCGCTCCGGGGTCAAGTCCTCGAAATGAGGAGCGATCCCCCCCTTGCCGCCGCCGTAAGGAAGACCCATTACTGCGCATTTCCACGTCATCCACATGGAAAGCGCAATCACCTCATCTTCGGTGACATCGGGATGATAGCGGATGCCGCCCTTGGCCGGCCCAAGCCAGGTGTTGTGCTGGGAGCGAAAATAAAGAAAGCTGGCCTCTGACCCGTCATTAATGTCAATTACAATCCGCCCCTTGAGGATACGCTCCGGATAGCTTAGTTTAAGGTAAATTTTTTGAGGTATATCAATGTAGGGGCGTACTCGTTCAAGTTGTTTAAGAGCAATAAGCCGCGGATTAATGATGGTTTCCACGGAACCTCCTTATTTGGGCAACGCCCAAAGGGAAGTTAGGCTTCCCGAAGAGAACATAGCTCCGTTTAAAAAAGAAGTCAACCAGATGTGTCTTGTATTATGCAGCCATTGTCAAAAACAAACCCTCTACTACCTTCACGTTAAGGAAGAGTTTGGTGTATGGTATACTATATTTGTTTACACGTCAGTAGCCACCTATAAAAAGCGGAATAAGCAGATAAGCAACCATGGATATGACCCCAAGTAAGGTTATACCAATCCATATGATTCTAAGCTTTTTTGTGTTTCTCATCATCTTTATAAAGATACCATATAATGCCTAACATATCTAACAAGTTAAAAGGTTCTCTGCCTTTTCATCTTTTACTTTTTGTAATCGCAGGGATTATTGTTTACGGGGTCCTTAAAACGTTGGCGCACACCTTGAGTTTGCGGCAGGAAGCGAGCAATAGTCGGGCAAAAATTGAAGAACTTTTACAAAAAAAGGCAGAACTTGAAGCGTATCTGGCAGAGCTTGAAACGCCGCAAGCTTTGGAGCGGGAGGCCAAGGAACGTCTAAACCTGAAAAGACGGGGAGAAGAAGTTGTGGTGGTGGTACCCGAAAAAAAGGACGAAGATAAATCAGGGGGAAAAATGTTTTTGGAGAAAATTAAGCATCTTTTAGAGTACATATTTAAATGAAAGTAATACTTTTGGTTATCGGTATGGTCGTCGGTTTATTCCTGGTTAGTGTTATGACCGGTTTTTATCCGGTGGCCTTGGTTGACGGCGCACCGATTTTTTACAGGACGTGGAAGAAAACCGAGGAGGCGGCAAAACATTTTGCCAATACCCAGCTTGTTTCTAGGGGGTCAAAACCAATAGATTTCTCTGCGCCCCAAAACTCGGAACTCCTGCTGGCTGGCCGCAAAGACACCCTGACCTCTTTGATTGAGGATACGATTTTGCATCAAGGGGGTAAAAAGCTGCATAAAGGTTTTGAGCGTTTGGTTGCGGCAAAAGTCAGCACGGCCCTAAAAGATAACGAGGATATAGAGCAGGCGGCCAAACTGGTTTATAATCTTGATCTTGACGACTTTAAAGAGCTGGTTTTACTTCCGCAGGCGCAAGGCGAGGTTGTGGCAGAAATTTTAGAAAAGCAAAATCAGGATTTTGAGGGGTGGCTGCGCGAAGCCAAGAAGCAGAAGAGGGTTTTTTTGATGTTTGTTCCATTCAGTTGGGACGGCGAGCGGATCCAGTGAATTTTTGAATTTCTCCGGAACCAGACCATTTGTCTACGTGCATATTTAAGGGTGTAACGGACAAGATAATATAACAATTCGGAACGTGGGAGTTTTTGTTCCAGTGCAGAAAGTGCTCCGCGATATTCAAATCCCAGTTCTTGTATACGTTTTTTACTCATCCCTTGGCGGAGGAGTTTTTTTGTTTCTTTTATGAGACCCTTTTGTATCATTGTCGCCGCACGCGCCTCAATTTTTCTTCTAAGGACGGTTTTTGACGGACGAAGTCCGAGCCAAAAAACATTATAGGGGGAGTGTTTGACTAATCTGGGCACCTCACCCATTATTTTGGCAACCTCAATGGCACGAATCAGGCGGCGCGGATTTTTTTGCTCAATGGTTTTGGCCCGCCGGGGGTCAAGTTTTTGTAAAATTTTAAGAAGTTCCGCGGGGCGTTTCTTTACCAGTTTTTTTCTAAGTCTTGAGTTAGGCGGCACTGTCGGCAAGTTGATGTTATAAATAAGCGCATCAATCCAAAATCCCGTGCCACCCACGATAATAGGTATTTTCCCCCGGCTCGTGATGCCACGTACTACCTGCCCTGCAAGTCGTCTGAAGCCAACGACAGTTAGTTGTTGCTTGGGTTCCGCGACGTTAAGCAGGTGGTGCGGCACGCCGCGCATTTCTTTTTTGGAAATTTTTCCGGTTCCGATGTCCAAACCTCTATAAATCTGTCGTGAGTCAGCAGAAATTATTTCGCCATTAAATTTTTTAGCTAGCCTGACCGCTAACTCAGATTTTCCAGAAGCAGTGGGGCCCACAATAACAATGAGTTTCTGACGGCTTGACATGAGTTGATTATATTTATATACTTATTTTGGTTTACTTTTACTTTGGGGAGGCCCCTTATGTTGTTTGTGGTGAGAAATATTAATCCAGAGGAAGTAGAAAAGAAGCTACGCGCGGCTGGCTACGGCGTACTTTTCGGACATAAATTTGAGTTCAGTATGGACGCAAAAACTGGTGTTTCTGAAGCCCGCCTGTCATATTTGACTTATATGGCAAAGGCGATGTAGAAATTCATCTTGGGGTGCCCGGTGGGTTTTGTTTGACAGTCTGTGGGAAGACCCACGGAGAGATTGATAGTGCTCTTATTGATCTTGGGTTAAGACCCCAACCCACAATTTTCCAGCTTATGATTAATCCGGTTGACGCTATCTAACGAAAAAAACACGATCGCTCTTAACAAAGAGCGGTTTTTTTACTCCGTCACTTCCACCCAACCACTTTGGGATGCATTGCGATGATTGTGGTATCCCCAAGTTCCAGCTCTTTCAAAAACAAAAGAAAAGCTTTCTCCGGGACTAAACTCCTGAAAAGAATTGAACTCCGGATAAAGATTGTGGATAGGATGCGGACCTGAAGCTATCCAAGCTGGACGACTGCTTTTGTTAGCCCAAGTCACTTTGTCGCCTTTTTTGATTTTTATAGAGGCGGGTTCAAAGTCTGCGTCTCCGATCGTTACGGTAACTTCATTGTTTTCGGATTTAGTCTTTTCTTTAGGCTTTTCGCACTCCCCGCGATATTTTACATCTTTACCGGCGGCTAAAGCGTGGCAGGAATTGGAATAAGTTTTACCATCCGCGCCGCAGACGGGGCTGTATTCCTGCGTGCACAAAATTGGCTCCTTTTTTCCTTTATCAACCTTCGGGGATTCATCTTTGTCAATGTTTTCAATTTCTTTTTTAAGTCGTTTGAATTCTTCTTCCAGCGACTCCACTTTTCTCTCCGCTGATTCCAGCAGAGATTTTGCGGCGCGGGCAAGACCAAAGGCGCGGCCAAATTGTTCCTCGCGAAATGCGGCTCGCGCTTCTTCCAATTTAGAGCGTCCTCCACCAAGAAGAATTTCAATACTCTTTTTATCCTCCGCTACGGAGGTATTTTTTATTTCGGATTCAAGTTCTATGAGTTTCTTCGTCGCCTTGGCAATTTCGTCTCCGGCCCTTTCTTTGGCTTCGCGTACCGTCTCGTCAAAATCGTCTTTAATGTCATCCAAGGCCTCTCTGATGTCATTGTCCATGTCTTCAAGCTCTTCCAGCGCCTCAAGGTCCTCCAAGTCATCAGAGGGATCTTTTTTTAGATGCTCTTTTAATTTTTCTTTAAATATCTTCTTGTCAAGCTCAAGGGCATGTTTTGTTGTTTTAGCAAGGTCTTTGTTTACCTCTTTTATTTTTTCTTCTTTAATTTCTTCAAATTCGTTGAAAAGTTTTTGATGCGTAACTACCCGGTCCGCCAATTTTTCAAGTAAAGTATCAACGTTTTTATTTTTTCCGCGTAGATTCTCCAGCCGCGCCGCAAGAGCTTTTTGCGCGTCAAGATAATTTTGGAGGGCAGCCTCAATAGCTTTTTCTTCTTCGGTAGAGGCAATCTTAGTCAGTTCCGCCAGCTTTTCGTCTGCAATCCTAAGTTCTATTTCGGCTTTTTTCACCGGGTCAAAGGCGAAGAAGAGTTTTATCCCGCGCCCCAAACTTTTTATGAAATAAAAGGGACTGGTGGGAAGCGTGGCGGGTTCCTCCACGCCAAGAGTTTTAAACACGTCAACCGGAGCATGCGCCGCGGCGTAAGAGACTGTAAGTAATAACGAAAGTAGAATAAAAGCAAAAAATACTTTTTTCATATTTTTTCCTGAACCGTTTTTTTAATAAATGCATCTAGGGTCATGTTTTGAATATTTTTGTCACCGCGTCTGCGCACGGAAACTGTTTTTGACCCCGCTTCCCGTTCACCAACGACAAGAATATAGGGAATTTTTTGAAGTTCTGCCTCGCGTATTTTTTTGCCTATAGTTTCGTTGCGGTCGTCAATCCAGAAACGTATATTTTCTTCACGAAGCGACCGAGCAAGCTCAAGACAGTATTTTTTGGTTGCATCGCTTACTGAAAGTAAAGACACTTGTATTGGCGAGAGCCAAAAAGGAAGGGCCCCCTTGAAGTGCTCAAGCAGTATCCCAATAAATCGTTCAAAAGACCCGAAAATTGCGCGATGAATCATGGCTGGCCTTTCCGGTTTCCCGCGCTCATTTATATACTCAAGTTTAAATCGTTCCGGCATCTGAAAATCAAGTTGGGCTGTTGCAATGGTCCAGACCCGTCCCAAAGAGTCTTTAATATCAAAATGAATTTTGGGTCCGTAAAAAGCGCCTTCGCCCTTGAGGATTTTATAGGGCAGGCCAACTTCGTCCAATGCCTCTCCCAATATTTTTTCCGCCTCTTTCCATGCCTGAATGTCACCAAGCGCCTTTTTGGGCTTGGTAGCCAGACCGTAACTGACGGGAAGTCCAAGATTTTTATAAAACTTCTGTGTCATAGTAAGAACTGCTACTAACTCCGATTTGATTTGATCGCGGCGGCAAAAAATATGAGCATCGTCCATGGTAATTTGGCGTACCCGAAGTAGACCCCCCAGAACCCCAGAGAGCTCATTGCGGTGGAGTCGGCCAATTTCTGCCAAGCGCAGGGGCAGGTCGCGATAGCTTCTTTTGGAACTGCTGTAGACCAGAGTGCTCTCCGGGCAGTTCATGGGCTTGAGCGCATAGATTTCTTTATCCACCTTGAGCTGAAAAATGTCGTCTTTAAAAAATTTCCAATGCCCAGATTTTTCAAAAAGTCCTTTCTTAACCATAATCGGGGTGGAAATTTCATGATAGCCGTATTGGTCCTGAAGCGAGCGTATATATTTTTCTAGCTCCTTTACAACCGTCATTCCTTTGGGATGCCAAAACGGCGCCCCCGGCGCTACATCGTGGAACGAAAAAAGGTCAAGTTTCTGACCCCATTTTCTGTGGTCGTTTTCTGGTAAATCTATTTTGGTCATAGTCCTACTATAGCAATAATTTAGGAAATTTCAACCGCGTCTTCGCAGAGAATTTTCAGGGCGCCGTCTTTGTCGGAGACCCGGCCGCGGACTAATAAAACTTTTTCTTCCTGCCAAATACCGGGATTCCTTGTCAGAACCTTGGGGAAAACCAATACTTCGGTGCGCCCGGTCAAATCCTCTAATTTTATAAAAAGCATGGGTTCGCCGGACTTGGTGGTAACTCTTTGTACCCCTCCCACTACTCCGCCCACAGAAATAAGTTGGTTTCGTAGCTCGCCTGTAAGGTTTTTTATAGGTAAGGCGCGTTGAGCACCTAACTTTTCAAGGTATTCTTGAATCGGGTGCTCAGTAACATAAAGCCCAAGGAGCTCTTTTTCCCACTGCAGTCTTTCGCGTTTTGATGCTGGCGCCGCCTCTTTTAGTTTTAGCGACGCCAGTTGTGTCTTCGGGGTTAAACTAAAAAGATCAATCTGGCCGCTGGAACGTGTTTTTTGCGACTCACGGTTATACTCAAGGATAAGTTCAAGATTAGCTAGAAGCTGACCTCTTTCGCCCAAACCATCAAGGGCGCCGCACTTGATAAGCGACTCCAGCGATTTTTTATTGAAATCTTTGTGTTGGATGCGTTCGGCAAAGTCGGTAATAGAGGTAAATCTCCCTCCGTATTCGCGTGCATCCCGCCCTTCAGGGCGAGGCTCGCCCTCGCGGGCGGCAATAACGGCCTGTACAATGTTGGTGCCCACGTTTTTTATTGATTCAAGACCAAAGCGGATTTTATTTTTCTCCGTATTTTTAATAAGTGTGAAGCGCGCAAAACTTTCATTGACGTCCGGAGGAAGTACGGGTAGGTCCATACGCTGACACTCGGTAATAATATCGGCAATTTTTTCCATATCGCCGGAGTCGGCGGTAAGCACCGCGGTCATGTATTCTCCCGGGAAATTGGTTTTCATATAGGCCGTTTGATACGCTACCCGTCCATAGCTTGCGGCATGGGCCTTATTAAATCCGTAAGCGGCAAAGGGTTCAATAAGATGCCAAAGCTTTTCGGCCTTTTCCGGTACCATACCGTTTTTAATAAGTCCCTGAATAAGTTTTTCTTTTTGCGCCTGCATCTCGGCTGGTATTTTTTTGCCCATGGCCTTGCGGAGTTTATCTGCTTCCAGCCACGAATATCCGGCCAACTTAATCGCGATCATCATGACATCGTCTTGGTAGACGATCACTCCGTGTGATTGTTCAAGTATTTCTTTCATGCGCTGGTCAAGATGTTGAATAAGGGCTGGGTTATGTTTCCTGCGGATGTATTCTGGTATGGACTCAATCGGCCCGGGACGATAGAGCGCCACCATGGCATTGATATCGTGAATGGAGGTTGGTTTTAACTCTTTCAGATAGTGCGTCATACCGTCGCCGTTTAACTGAAAAAGACCCTCGGTCTCGCCCCGCGCGAGTAACCCAAAAGTTTTTTTGTTGTCCAGCGGTATATTTTCAATGTCAATGTCCACATTGTTATATTTTTTAACAAGATCCACGGCGTCTCCGAGAATTGATAGGTTGCGTATTCCCAAAAAATCAAATTTAAGAAGGCCGGCGTCCTCCACCGAATGCATATCGTACTGGGTGATAATTTTTCCGCCCTTGGGGTCAAGCTGCAGCGGTATATATTCCTGCAGGGGTTGGGGAGAAATTACCACGCCGGCCGCATGCACTGAAATGTGGCGCGCGCAGCCCTCCAATTTTCTTGCCTGATCTATTACCGTTTTTGCGTCCTCCTCGGTTTCATAAACCCCCCTAAGTTCTGGGGTGATTTTAAGCGCCTGCTCAATAGTCATAGGAAAGCCTTGAGAGCCAAAGGGTATCAGTTTGGCAATTCTGTCGCCGACAGAATAGGAGTGGCCCAAAGCCCGCGTTACATCGCGCACCGCAGCTCGCGCCATCATGGTTCCAAAAGTTCCGATCTGCGCCACGTGTTCTCTCCCGTATTTTTCTTTGGCATATTCAATTACTTCGTCCCGGCGATTGTCGGCAAAATCCATGTCAATGTCCGGAGGAAGCGGACGCTCCGGATTTAAAAATCTCTCAAAGGGCAGTTTGTATTCTAAGGGATTAATGTTGGTTATGCCGGTAAGATAAGTTACCATGGAGCCGGCAACCGAACCGCGTATGGTTGTCAGTACACTCTTTTGGTGGGCAAAGTTGAGGAGGTCGGCCACCACCAAGAAATAGGGTGAGAAACCTTTTTTGGTAATCAGGCCAAGTTCATACTCAACCCTATCTTTGACCTCGTTGGTGAATTCAATTTTTCTCTGGGCCGCGCCTTCAAAAGTGAGTCTTCTCAACTCCGTGTCATAAGTTGTGCCATCCGGCAGTTTAAGATTTGGAAAAGTCCAGGTTCCAAGAGGTATTTCTATATTTACGTGGGAAGCAATATCCTGGGTCGCAGCAATAGCTTCGGGGTGGTTTGGAAAAACGTCGGCCATCTCCTGACCCGAGCGCATAGAAAGGTTGGCTCCCTTCATGGTGAGACGATTTTCATCATCAAATTTGGCACCGGTCTGCACGGAAACCAAAATATCCTGCGCTTCCGCATCCTCCGGCTTCACGTAGTGAATATCATTGGTTGCCACAAGCCTTGCGCCTGTTTTTTGAGAGAGATACTCCAGCCCCTCGTTTATTAACTTTTGATCGGGATAGTTAAAGTGGGCCCCAAGTTCCAGAAAAAAATTTTCTTTGCCAAATATCTCTTGATATTCGCGGACAATGCGCTCGGCCGTATCGGCTTTTTTTGACGCGAGAGCCCGCGCAGTTTCACTGGCAAAACAGCCCGAAAGTGCTATAAGTCCCCCCGATAGCTGGCGTAGCAGCTCTTTATCCACGCGCGGTTTATAATAAAATCCTTCCAAGTGGGCTTTGGTAACGAGTTTAACTAGGTTTTTATAGCCTTCGTAATTGGTGGTAAGCACCGTCAGGTGATAGCGTTTGTCGTCTAGCCCCGGCCGTTTATCCTGCATACGTTCGTAAGCCACATAAAGTTCTGCGCCAAGAATGGGTTTTATGCCTGCTTTTTTTGCTGCCTTGTAAAATTCAAGCGCGCCATAAAGATTCCCGTGGTCAGTAAGCGCCAGAGAGTCCATATTAAGTTCCGCCGCGCGGTTTATAAGTTCATCTATTTTAGCCAGACCATCCAGAAGACTGTAGTGACTATGTACGTGAAGGTGGGTGAATTTAGCCATGATTTGGTTGCACTAATTATACGAAAAACTTGTCGTAAACAAAATGCCCTGATTATTTTCAGGGCATGGGCAAAACCCCCTTGGAGCGGAAATACTGGATTATGGGCTCCGCCAAAAATGCAAATCCCGGAGAGTTGGCGTTGGCAATCATGCCAAAGGCCATGGCTAGCATCTCGCCGTTCATGTTAAAAATCGGGGCGCCAGACACGCCGGGGTTAAACAGCATATCCAGATGGATTATTTTATCGCGGGCGTTTTCCGGAAAGCCGAAGTTTTTTGTGGTATTCTCGGTAGTAAAAGTTCGGCTCACAACCCCATGTATAGTGCTGAAGTAAAAAGCAAAAGGGTGTCCTATTCCAAAAACATTCTGCCCGTTTTGCAGGGTGGCGGCACTGGTAACCACAAGCGGCCTGAAAGAAATTTTTTTATCGGTCTTTATTTTTACTATAGCCGCATCCATACCGTCGTTGGCAACAAGTTCAAGCGGGAAAGTAGTGCCGTCGTAGAAAAGAGCTCTTAAGTTGAGGACGCCAACCACGGCATGGCTTACTGTAAGTATAAATCCGTCTTTGGTCTGGACGGATCCGGCAGCAACTATTCGTTTAGTGTATTCTGTGTCAGCGGATTCTTTTCTAAGAATAGGGTGGATCGTTGAGGGTTTGATAGAAAAGATGTCTGATTTCTTTTCCGAAGATGGATTGGAAGGTGGTCCCTCGGTATCCGTAATCAGGTCTCCGATAATGATCACGACCGAAGGAGTAACGTGCTTAACAAGGTCAGGCAGCGAGAATTGACTGGCCGTATTGCCGCAGGCAGTTAAAATTAATATAACAAGGCATAGGCCCCATTTTTTGGGTGACACGCCAACCCCCTTTGTGCTAAAAGATCTTAGGCTTATAGTAACTTGTCTGGAAATTTATGCAAACAAAATTTATTATTGGCATTGATGAAGCTGGCCGCTCACAGAATGAGCGAGCCTCGCCTTATCCTTATAACAAATACATTATAGGTATAGACGAGGCGGGGCGGGGTCCTCTGGCCGGTCCGGTTGTCGTTGCCGGAATCAGGGTACGTACACGCCACAAACATTCAGGTTTTTTCAGGAATATTCGCGACTCAAAAAAACTCTCTCCAAAACAGCGGGAGCAATGGTTTAGGCGACTGACCGACCATCCCAAAATTGAGTGGGCAGTAGCGCGAGTTTGGCCGAGCGTGATTGATAGAATAAATATTGCGCAGGCGGCGAATCTTGGCGCCTGCCGGGTCTATAAAAAACTTTGTCCCAGAATAAATCTAGGACAGAACACGCAGACTCTTCTTGATGGCAGTCTACATCTTTCTACAAAAACCCCGCATGAGACAATAGTCAAAGGCGACGAAAAAATTCCTGTGATCTCCGCCGCTTCTATAATTGCTAAGGTCACCCGCGATCGCATTATGCTCCGGCTTCACAAAAAATACCCGCATTATAGATTTGACGTACATAAAGGATACGGGACAAAAAAGCATAGGGAAATGCTTAAAAGGTTTGGTAGATCAAGGGTCCATAGAAAATCGTTCCGTTTGACAAAACATAAGGACTAATTATTTTTGCTTTCCGCCTTCGGGCGGACTTTTGTTTGCCAAAAAAGGTTATTTTGGTATACTACGGTGTATGGTAATCCGGATGAAACATACCAAAGGGAAGCGCAATCGCGTGAGGTCGCACCACGCCTTAAAACCCATGCGGTTTGGCAAATGCAGTCATTGCGGACAGGCCGTGCTTCCCCACATGGTTTGCCAAAACTGCGGCTATTATGCCGGCCGGCAGGTTATTGATGTTCTTGCTAAATTAGACAAAAAAGAACGCAAGAAAAAAGAAAAAGAACTTCATCAGCACGAAGAAGAAGCAGCCGTAAAAGGGGAAACGTTGAATGCGGAAGAGTTATCACACCGCTAGTTTAACGAGTTACGCTTCGCTACAGTTTAATGAGTTTAAAACCAACCAACTCATTAAACTCAGCAACTGATTAAACTATGGCTAGTCGTCATCTTGCTCGTTCCATCGTAATGCAATCTCTTTTTGAATGGGATTTTCAAGGGAAAGATCCCAAAATGCTGGAAGAGATTGTGGAACGCAATAAAAAAGAATTTGGGCCCGGACTTGATGAGGAGTACGGGTTTATTGACCGACTCATAAAAGAGACTATAGAAAATCTTCCCAAGATTGATAAAATAATTGAGAAGGCGGCGCCGGAATGGCCGATTGAGCAGATTACCTCGGTGGACCGCGCGGTATTGCGTTTGGGGCTTTACGAGTTGCTTTTTGGAAATAAAGAAGAAGTTCCGCCCAAAGTTGCCATTAACGAATCCATTGAACTGGCCAAATCTTTTGGCGGCGAATCTTCGGGTAAATTTGTAAACGGAGTATTGGGCACGGTGTATCGAGAAATCGGCGAACCCGGTAAAGAATATCCGACAAGAGAGGAGTTGGCTAAAAAACGGGAAGAGGAATCCGCCTCCGCCGAGGCTTCCGCCGACGCTAAAGCTACGGCGGACAAGGAAGAAAAAACCCAAGAGGATGATAAAAAATAATAATAATCCTACGAATCACGAATTTCCGCGAATTACGAATTAGTAATTCGTTAAGATTCGTAATTTTTAGAGAGTTTTGTGTATAATCTTTCTAAATTAGAAGATAAACTCTTATTAAAATTCAATAATCAGGACCTGTTTTTACAAGCCCTAACCCACCGCTCTTATTTAAACGAAAATCCCTCTTTCCGCGTGGGGCAAAATGAGCGTCTGGAGTTTTTGGGAGACGCGGTTTTGGAATTGGTGGTGACGGAAGAGCTTTATAACCGTTTTCCGGAAAAACCCGAAGGAGAGTTGACGAGTTACCGCGCAGCACTTGTAAATTCCAAAATGTTATCCGAAGTTTCGGTGGAAATGGGTATTAATGATTTTTTGCTGCTGTCGCGGGGTGAAGCCAAAGACGTGGGCCGCGCCCGTCAATATATCTTGGCCAATGCGTTTGAGGCGCTCACCGGCGCAATTTATCTTGACCAAGGGTATGAGGCTGCCAAGGGTTTTATAAATCGCGTTTTGCTTCCGCATATTGATGAGGTATTAGAGAAGCGGCTTTATAAAGACCCCAAGTCGCTTTTTCAGGAAGAAGCGCAGGAGCGGGTGGGGATTACTCCTAATTACGAAGTTATCCGCGAATGGGGGCCGGACCATGACAGGCATTTTGTTGTGGGAGTGTTTCTCGGGAAGGAGTTAATAGCAGAGGGCGAAGGACCGTCAAAGCAAACAGCGCAAGAGGAGGCGGCAAGAAACGCCCTGCACCTCAAGGGCTGGGTCTGAAGCCAACTGCTTGGCTTCAGACGGGCATTTTAGGGCAAGCCTGCATCGGAGCGAAGCGGAGGTGCGCGTCGAGCCCGTTAAAATGCCCGGGGGAGAGCTGAAGGAAGCTCGACTGGGCGAAGCCAATTTATGTTACTCGTTTATATCACTTGTAAAAACAAAAAAGAGGCCCAAAAAATTGGGCTCGCGCTTTTAAAGAAACGGCTGGTAGGGTGTAGCTTAGTAATTCCCCACGCGACTTCTTTTTACTGGTGGCCACCCAAGAAGAACAAAATTGAAAAAAGCCGAGAGGCGGTATTGCTGGTCAAAACCCTTGAGAAAAAATTCCCGCGACTGGAGCGAGAAGCAAAAAAACTTCATTCCTACACCGTACCCTGTATTCTCGCGCTTCCGGTTGCTAAAATAAACAAAGACTATCTTGTGTGGTTGAGGAAAGAAATATAAGTGTCATGGGGCATGAGGATAAAAATCGCCTGCTATTGCAGGCGGGTCGAGAACTATTGGTCTAATATGCGTCTGTCTCGTCCAACTCCGAGGTAGAGAAGTTGTACGATTAAAGTATTGGTTCGAATTCTACGTTTCTTGGCAGCTCTTTTGAGGACTGCATCCATATAATCGGGAATACAAATCTTTCGCAATACTCTACGATTTTGACCACTCGTTTTCGAAAGAGCTTTAGGCATTATTATCCCCCTGTTTTGATTGGGCCTATCCTTAGGCTAACAAATCCTTGCGGGGCAGTCAATAAATACCAAAAGTGTCATGGGTCATGAGGAATGGATTTTGGCAAATAAAAAAAGCAGTTTTACACCATGCTGAGGGTGGGAAGTCAGGATGACTTCCGCTTGAGCTCGATGATTTCGGCGTCGTAGCCAGAAGCAGTGATGATGAGCTGCTCGAAGGGAACTTCAGGAAATTCCTTCTTGGCAGCCTCGACCATTTCTGCGAGAGTGGGGAACTCCACCTCTCTGCCGTTGGTGTCCCATCTGACTTCTTTGGCCAGACCCGGATCCGTTGTGTATGCCATGTGGCACCTCCCTAAATGGTTGGCTGATGGACTCACTCTATATACAGTATAACATTAAATTGTATAACTTGTCAAGTTTTTGTCGGTATGGCTTGAAAAATGGCTTATCCGCCGGAGGCGGACCCGCCTCTGGCGGGAAATAAAGCCTCCTTCGCATCCTCCTTCGTCATAGACTTCGGATGGACGTAGTAAAGCTACGGAGGGCCGAGGGAAAATCCCCGCCTACGCCAAGGCTTCGGCGGGCAGGCCTGCGGTTAGTTATTGAAAGAGTAGAAGTGCCATGGGTCATGGGGCTAGGGTATGGATTTGATTTGACTTGATTGAAGTTCGACTTCAATCAAAAAGAAATAGGAATTGAATATTAAGCATCCGTTTTTATGTATCTGAAGAAGTTAGAATTAAGTGGGTTTAAGTCTTTCGCAAGGTCCACGGTTTTAGAATTTCCTTCAAAAGTTACGGCAATAGTAGGACCGAATGGCAGTGGCAAGTCCAATATAAAAGAAGGAATCCAGTGGGTTTTGGGAGAGCAATCCATGAAGTCTTTACGCGGCAAAAAGGGCGAGGACTTGATTTGGAACGGTTCGCAACAGATTCCAAGAGTGGGAAAAGCGTCGGTGACGCTTCTTTTTGATAATAAAGACGGCAAAATTCCAATTGAGTTTGATGAAGTTGCTATTTCCAGAAAAATTTTCAGGGACGGCCTAAATGAATATTATATAAATGATTCGCAAGTGCGCTTGAAAGACGTGGTAGAACTTATGGCGCGAATCGGACTTGGCGAAACAAAACACAATATTATCGGTCAAGGAGAAGTGGACAGAATTTTACTTTCTTCACCTCGCGAGAGACGCGAGATGCTGGAGGAAGCTCTGGGGCTTCGGGTGTATCAACTAAAAAAGAACGAAGCCGAGCGCAAACTGGAAGCAACCGGAAGCAACATGAAGCAAGTAGAGGCCTTGGTGCGTGAAATCGCGCCCCACCTTAAGTTTTTGAGCGCTCAAGCCAAAAAAGCCGAGGCAAGAGGAACGGTTGAGGGAGAGCTTAAACAATTCCAAAAAATTTATTTTGCCAAAGAATCAAAAGAAATTCAGGACGAGAAAAAGAGCGTAGAAGGAAGAGCGGCGCCGGTTCTTAAAAAACGGGAAGAAGCAAAAAAAGAGATGGAGCATCTCCGCAGAGAAGTTGCAGAGGCGGAGAAGTCTCTGGCCGGGGTTAGCGTAAAAAGTGAAGACGAAAAGAAGTTGATGGAACTTGAGGCGCGGCGCAGAGAATTGGAACGAGAAATCGGGAGACTGGAGGGGAAACTTGAAGTAGAGCAGGAAAAAGCTAAAAGCCCCAGACTCCGGGCGGTAGATACCCGCTATATTCAGGACGAAATTCGCGAGTTTCTGTCCGAGATCCGCGCTATTATAGAGGAGGAGGACCACATGGAGGCGGTTCGCTCCCATCTTCTGGTTTTGATTGAAGATATGGAGGGTTTGCTTAACCAGATTGAGCGCGGGACCGTGGAGGAGAAACGGGACGAGAAAGAATTTGTGATTTTGCGCGAGCTTGAAAAAACCTTGGCCCCGCTTCAGGGGGAACTTACGCGCACCACCAAAGAAATAGATAAATTGCAGTCCGTGCGCAGGGCCGAGGTTGAGAAATATCGCAATGTTCAGCAGAGCATCCGAGAACTTGACCAACAGCTTCGGGCGTATCAGGACGAGGAGCGGGATCTTGCGCTTGCCTTGGAGCGTTTTAAGTTTGACGAAGAGAGACTGCGCCTGCGCCGTGAGGTTTTTATTCGGGAACTTGAGGAATCAGAAATAAAGCGCGAGGAGTTGTCGCCGGCGATGCTGGATGGATACGAGGCCATGTCCGGAGAGGAATTGAAACGTAAAATTGAACGACTGCGCGGAAAGTTGGAAGAGATTGGCGGCATTGACCCCGCGGTGGTTAAAGAATATCAGGAAACGGAATCCCGGCACTCATTTTTAACCAAAGAACTTGAGGACCTTGAACAAGCGTCCGGCTCGCTCAAAGAACTAATCAAGGAGCTTGACCAGCACATTAAAAAAGACTTTAAAGAGGGATTTGTAAAAATTAAAGACGAATTTCATAATTATTTCCGTATTATTTTTGGCGGAGGCAAAGCATCTCTGCATTTTGTGGACGTTCCCATCCGCGCTCAACACGAGGAGGGAGAGGGGGAAGAGATGGAGGAAGAGCATGGACCCATTGAGGAAGGAATAGATATTTCAGTTGACCTCCCGCGAAAGCGTATCAAGGGTCTGGCGATGCTTTCGGGTGGGGAGCGCGCTCTTACCTCTGTCGCGCTTTTATTTGCAATTACCGCCGTAAATCCTCCGCCTTTTTTGGTTCTTGACGAAACAGACGCAGCATTGGATGAAGCCAACTCCCAGAGGTATGCAGCTATTTTGAAAGAACTTGCTAAAAAAACGCAGCTCCTTCTTGTTACTCATAATCGTGAGACTATGAAAGTGGCTGGAATCCTTTATGGGGTGACTATGGGGGACGATGGCGTATCAAAACTTCTGTCGCTGAAGTTAGAAGAGGCTGAAGTGTATACAAACCGCTAATATTTTGTTGTCTACACAAGAGAAAGTGATTTTATGTCTTTCTGGCGGCGCTATGGCCGGCGTATTTGGGGCCGGTGTTCTTAATACTCTTGAGAAAAAAAATTTTTACGAAAGGGTTGAGGCCGTCTACGCCGGCTCAGCCGGAACATTTAACGGCGCCTTTTTCCTTACACATCAAACTGATCTAGGGGCATCAATTTATTTTGAAGAAGCAACCAGGGGCTTCATTTGTCCCCGTAATTTAGTTCCAAGCTTTCTGCGGCAGTTTTATAATCGTTATATAAAAAGATTACCGGTCTCAAGTATGCGTCAGGTTCTGAATATGGACTATATTATGGAGGTGATGACCAGTAAAAAACCGCTTGATATAAAACGATTGGTTGAACAAAAGATACCTATATATGCGCGGCTTCTTAATGTTGAGACCGGAATGATTGAATATATAGATACGCGTTTACACAATCCACTTAAGATATTAAAAGCTGCTGGGAGTATTATGCCGTGGTACTCTATTCCCCAGAAAATTAACGGAAGGTTCTACATAGATGGGGCGCTTAAGGAGTCTATTGGCCTTCGCTATGTATTTGAAAAATATCCGCACCGCAAAATTATACTTATTTACAACGAACCCATGAGGCGGAAGTGGTGGTATCATCCGCACAATTTGTTGATTTATGCAATTTCCAAAGTTTTTCTTGAATTTTACACTATCCCCGCTCTTTACAAAATTTATAAAAATAAAGAAGTTCTTGTGAGGCGGGATTTGGAGCTTGCTCTGAATAATAAAAGGTTGTTGCTCATATGTCCCCCACCCGATAGTCCTACAACGCCCATTACGACCGACCCCGAAAAATTAAAAATTACTTTTGAGATGGGTAGGGGGGCTGCTGAAAAAATTTTTGACTTCATTCGGTAACTTGCGTAAACTGCATTTTTATGCTACAATTTTTTAGTTCGCGATATCGGGGGTGATTAATGCTCTTTTTGGTAGGTGCGATTCTGTTTTGGGGTTTCAGCAACTTCTTTATGAAGCTTGCCCGGGGACACCTTGATTCTGTTTCAGCCATGGGTTGGCAGGCACTTGGCGGCCTCTTTCCGCTTTTGACACTGCTGATCTATCAGGGATTAAATATATCTTTTGATAAAGTCGGCTCCACCTGGGCGTTTTTTGGGGGTCTCTTTATTGCCAGCGGCGGATACCTGTTTCTTCAGTCGCTCGGCACAGTAAAAATTTCCATTGCCATGCCTTTTTCTGCGTTGAACGTTTTAGTGACCGCATTTCTTGGAGTCTTTTTGCTTCGCGAGTCGTTGACAACAATGCAGATCGCTGGGGTAGTGCTTATGGTGGGAGGAGCAATGCTGCTTGGTGTATCAGGAGGAAAGTAGCGGGCGATTCTGGCCCGCTTTTTTGTTTGACTTATTTTAACCTTTTTGATAAGCTTGTTTCCATGTTGGTTATTCGCTTTCAGCGTATAGGAAGAAAAAACGATCCAGCGTTTCGGATTGTGGTAACCGAGAGACGTTCTAAGCCTAAATCCGGAGAGCTCGAAATTCTCGGATCGTATCAACCCAAAACAAAAGAAACCGTGTTAAAAAACGAGCGGATTTTATACTGGATTTCCAAGGGGGCCAAAGTTTCGGATACGGTCCACAATCTTTTAATTTCCAAAGGCGTGATTAAGGGCAGTAAAATTAACACCGTAAAAACCATACAAGCCACCATAAAAGAAAGCGAAGCGAAAACGCCTAACCCCGAATTAATTCCTGAGCAGGATAAAGTTACAACCCCAGATTCTCAAAAAGAAGCGACCCCTGAATCTACTTGACAAACTAGTTTAAAAAGATTATAATGAGGGTATTAATGATCACGGATTAACCGTGAGAAAGAAAGGTCGAGGTTGATATCAGCATTCAGCTATCAGCATTCAGCTATCAGCAAGATTTGCCGAAAGCAGAAAGTCCCGACGTAAGGTTGGGACCCCGACTACATTATTTATAATCTAAAATAGTACGTCGGGGCCGAGAGCCGAAAGCTGCGCAAGCATGGCTAAAATGCAATCTGACCAGGAGTTCCTTGAGTATGTTGTCAAGGCGCTCGTGGATACCCCTGATGCGGTAAAAACCGACCGTAAGGTTGACGAGATGGGTGTTTTGATCACCTTGAAAGTTGACCCCGCGGACATGGGGAAAATCATTGGCCGAGCGGGGCAAACCGCTAAAGCCATCCGCTCGCTTCTTCGGGTTGTGGGTATTAAAAATAATGCCCGCGTGAATTTGAAGATAGAAGAGCCGGAAGGCGGACGCGGTCCGCGTCCACGCGACGAAAGATCTCGAGGCGTTGATGAAGTAGTTGACGATTTGAGACTTTAATCTTATTTAGGATTCAAAACCAAAACTCCGCAGAATGCGGAGTTTTGGTTTTGAATAAATACGTGATACGATAAAAAAGCCGCGAAAGTTATTCGCGGTCACGAAATTGTAGTTTTTGGGCATCAACCGACCGTTAATCTACGCGGCTCCTCATCAGAATAGTAATAGTCTCTGCCATCCACGATCACCTTTTTTACTTGACCATCGGCGCTAAGAACCACAAGAGAGGTTTCAATATCTTTTAGCGATAAACGTGTAGGCCAGCCAACCCGTTTAACTCTTTTTAGTAACTCTTCTGGGGTGTTATCGTAGCAATGTCTATAAAATATGAGTCTATGCAGGATAGCGGAAAGGGGAATTCTCACCCTTCGTATAAGTGTCTTCTCAGTCATCTTACCCTCATTACGAAGTCCACTAATCATCCATCTTATTACAGGCTTCTATAAAAGTAAATTATCATTATGAGATTCAATATTGTTACCATCTTCCCCAATATTTTTGATTCTTACTTAAATGAGTCTATGATGAAACGGGCCCGAGCAAAAAAACTCGTGGATGTTCGCGTGCATGATTTACGGAATTTCTCGCGTGACCGCCATAGAAAAGTTGACGATCGGCCGTACGGCGGAGGACCGGGAATGGTCATTAAAATTGAGCCGCTCGCAAGGGCGCTTGGCTCAATTTTGAAATCAAAAATCAAAAATCAAAAATCAAAAATAGTTCTTTTCTCTGTGAACGGAAAACAATTTACGCAAAAAATGGCGCACGATTGGGCGAAAAAATACGATCGCCTAATTATGATATCCGGCCACTATGAAGGCGTGGACGAGCGGATTTTCAGCTTGCTAAAAGCTAAAAGCTATAAACTAGAAGCTATTTCTATTGGACCTTATGTTTTAACCGGTGGCGAGCTGCCGGCCATGGTGGTGATTGATGCGGTTTCGCGTCATATCCCCGGAGTATTGGGAAAGGAGGAATCGTTGGAAGAGAGACGATACGGAGTGGGCATTCCTGTATATACGCGTCCAGAGATTTTTAAATACAAGGAGGAAAATTATAGAGTTCCAGGTGTTCTTCTTTCCGGAGATCATAAAAATATAGAGAAATGGCGTAAGGGGCACAAGAAGTAGATTTTCCCATTTTCCATGGTGTCCTTTCTGCCAGTTTCTTGTCCATGTTTACTTTTTTACCTTCTCTAATTCGCGCGAATAGACGAATAGTGTACCGCGTGGTACTTTTGGGGGTGTAACCACTAACCATATACGTAATACGTATGAAAAAATTTGAGCGCATACTAAAGGGGCTTGCCAATCACAGGCGGCTTGCCATCTTAAAATTTTTGCATAAAACCAAAGAGGCCAATGTCTCTGAAATTGCAGGAGTAATTGGTTTATCGTTTAAAGCAACATCAAAGCACCTAAACATTCTGGCCAACCTTGATATTGTGGAAAAGCAGCAAAGAAGTTTGGAGATGTTTTATCGGCTCGCCAGAAAGTTTCCTCCCATGGCTAAAAATGTTATTACATATATCTCTAATTCGCGCGAATAAGCGAATAGTTATGAGGTTTGAATTTCCAAAAGGATTTCTATGGGGTGCGGCAACAAGTGCCCATCAAGTGGAAGGGAATAATCATAACGATTGGACGGAGTGGGAGCATGCAAATAGCGCCCGCCTTGCGGCAAAAGCCGCAAGGCGCCATTCGAACGCACCCACGCGAATACCGGATTATATTCTGAAAAATTATCCGAACCCCCTGCAGGAAGAAAATTATATTTCCGGTAGAGCATGCGACCACTATAATCGCTTCCGGGAAGATTTTGATATTGCAAAATCTTTGGGCCACAACGCGCATAGGTTTTCAATTGAGTGGTCGCGGATTGAGCCGGAAGAGGGGAAATTTGATGAAAAAGAAATTAAGCATTATAGCGAGGTTCTCCGCGCGCTTCGCGAACGGGGGATGGAGCCTTTTGTGACGCTGTGGCATTGGACGAACCCGGTCTGGTTTGCAAAACGTGGAGGATGGGTGCGTGGAGACGCTCCGTCATTTTTTGCACGGTATTGCCTGAAAGTTGCGGAATCGTTTCCGGAAGTCAAATACTGGATTACGTTAAACGAACCGGAGGCCTTTCCTCGTCACGGTTATTTGCTTAAGGACCGTCCTCCCGCTCTCGGCGACATTGTGTCTTTGCTGCGTTCGTTACGAAATTTGGCAAAGGCGCACAAAGAAGCATATCAAATTATGAAAGAATTTAAATCAACTCTTTTTATCGGCTACTCCGAGAGTTCGGTTTATTTTGAACCTTTTAACCGTATGCCCCATAATGTTTTGGCATTACAATTTTTACGGTGGTGGAAGAATAATCCCTTTTTTAAACGTATGTCGGAATACTCCGATTTTATAGGACTGCAATTCTATTTTCACACTAGAGTGCGTCTCCATCCAAAATCACAATGGGGGATTCAGTTTAATGAGAACAAGCGGGTGACCGACATGGGTTGGGAAATTTTTCCCGAGGGAATATATCACGTGCTTATGGATTTGCAAAAATACAAAAAGCCAATTTTTATTACTGAAAATGGTCTTGCCGATGCACGGGATCTCTATAGAGGCGATTTCATTCAAGAGCATATTGCCTGGACTGCAAAAGCGATTAGAGATGGCGCTGATGTACGCGGGTATTTTCACTGGTCGCTTTTGGACAACTTTGAGTGGCAGGAGGGTTTCTGGCCGCGGTTTGGACTGGTGGAAGTGGATTTTTCCGCCAGAGGCGGATCCGCCTCTGGCGGAAAAACACTGGAACGAAAAATCAGGCCAAGCGCTTGGGAATATAAAAAAATTATTGAAAAAAACGCACTAGAAATATGAGCTGGATTGTTATCGCGCTTATCGCCTATTTTCTTTACGCCGTTGTTTTTGTATTGGATAAGTTTATCCTTGCGCGGCCGATAAAAAGCCCCCTTGTTTATGCATTTTATCCGGGGGTGTTGGGGATACTTGCTGTTTTGGTAGTCCCCTTCGTAGATTTTAGCATTTTGAGCCCCTCCGGCATTGTTTATGCCCTTCTTTCCGGGGCCCTTTTTATTTGGGGTTTAATTTATTTTTACAAGACTCTTCAGGCGGGCGAGGCCTCGCGGGCCGTACCTTTTACGGGGGCGCTTACTCCGGTGGCAACTTTTGTTTTCAGTTATCTATTGGGAGTTGAAAAGTTGTCCGGCCAGCAAGCAGCCGCGTTTTTACTTCTTGTTATCGGCAGTTTTCTGATTGCGTGGGGCTACAAAAACCATGACTTTTTGACAAAGCATAACATTGGCTACGGCATTGCCGCGGCCCTGTTTTTTGGCCTGTCGCTGGCATTTACAAAACTTGTTTTTGAGCAGACCAATTTTCTTAACGGATTTATTTGGATGAGGTTTGGAGGATTTATTTTCAGCCTGTTGCTGCTTACAAAAAGAAGTTGGAGAAACGCAGTTTTTTCAACCACCGGGTCGGTTACCCTGCGCGGTGTTATTCTCTTTTTCTCCGATAAAATTATAGGGTCCGCAGCGCTTGTTCTTCAGAATTACGCGATTTCTCTCGGAAGCGTAATAATAGTTAATGCTCTCCAATCAACGCAGTATCTTTTTCTTTTTATACTGGCTTCCTTGCTCTCCATAAAAATAAAATTTAGAAAGGTGCTGCATGAGACCGTCGGTAAGGGCGCGATTATACAAAAGGTTCTAGCCATACTCGTTATTGGTTTCGGGCTTTGGCTTCTTATAAAACCGCATGTCCCACCGCAGCCCATGACTTTTGGGATCACTTTTTCTCCGAAGTTCGCCCAAGAACTTGGTCTTGATTGGCGCGAGGCGTATTTAAAAATTTTAGACGAACTCAAAGTAAAAAATGTGCGTCTTGTTGCTTATTGGGACGTGATTGAGCCGGAAAAGGGTAAATACGTTTTTGATGACGTTGATTGGCAAATTCAGGAGGCAGAAAAGAGGGGTGCCAAGGTTTTATTTGTCGTTGGCAGAAAAACACCGCGCTGGCCGGAGTGTCATAAGCCCCCTTGGGCTTATGACCTGAAGGGTAAGGAAGAAAAACAAGAAGTGCTAAAGATGTTGGCTGGCACAATTAGCCATTTCAAAAATTTTAACAATATTTACGCTTGGCAGGTTGAGAATGAGCCGCTTTTTCCGTTCGGAAAATGTAAAAGTTTGGGATTACGTTTTTTGCAAAAGGAAGTTGACCTTGTGCGCTCGCTTGATTCGCGGCCCATTGTGTTAACTGATAGCGGGGAGCTTGGTTTTGCTTGGCCAGTTTTAATATCGCGGGCCGATATTTTTGGCACAACACTTTATCGTTATATCCACAACAATACTTTTGGCTATATAAAATACTGGTGGATTCCGACAGAATATTTCAGATTCAAGGTGTGGTTCGCCACAAAAGTTTTTGGGAAAGAAATTTTAATTTCCGAACTTCAGGCAGAGCCGTGGGAGCCGGTGTCGCTCGTCAACGCCCCATTTGAAAATCAGTATAAAACTATGAATGTTGAAAAATTCCGCGAGGTCGTTGACTATGCTCGTCGCAGCGGTTTTACCAAGGCCTACTTTTGGGGGGCAGAGTGGTGGTTGTGGTTGAAGGAAAAACACGGCCAGCAAGATATGTGGAATGAAGCAAAAGCAATAATTAGCCCCCATAACTAACTTGACTAAAAAATTCATATTGCTACTATTATAGATGGTAAAGACGGCGGGGGTAACATGAGGGTTGCCTTACAGTTTAGATACCTAGGGACTTATGGACGTTTCTGCATGTTGCTTCAGGAAAATAACGTACCATTTGGCCTACATGGTTTCCATATCATTTCTTTAAACGAGAAGCATCTAGACCACCTACCCCAAAAAGCAGCTGAATATTTGGAGAAACGCAAGGCTAAGGGGACAGTGAGAATTTACGCCCTTGGTCAGCGTATTGGTATAAGGAGGGTGGTAACCGAGGAGGAGGCGGAGAAACTTCTCAAGAAATTTAGTCTACGACATTGGCGTCCGAATCCAAAGAAGGCAATAAAGTGGCCAAGTGAATAATCTCCCGTCAGTTAGTCGGTGGTATCCCCACCGACATTTCATTTGTTGAAGACAAAAGAAGAAATCGTTATTATGGGGACATATGGCTTATTATTTAGGGGTTGACATTGGTGGAACAAAAATACGTGCGGTTTTAATGCAGGGGCTGGACGATCGCAAACCGCAGTGTTTTGTGATAACCACACCCAAAAACAAAAAACGTTTTTTGGATGTGTTGTGGAAATTTCTTAGAAAAGTTGCCGGACCCAAAAAACTTACAGGAATTGGCGTAGGAGTTCCGGGGGTAGTCAATAAAAACCGCGGTACGTTAATTAAGGCACCCAATCTTTCGTTTTTAAACGGCTGGAATGCGAATAAATTTTTTGCAAGATTTAAAGTACCGGTGAGGACTGACAACGATAGCCGTTGTTTTTTACGAGCCGAAGCAATACGTGGCGCTGGCAAGGGATATAAAAATATTGTCGCGCTTACAATAGGGACAGGAATTGGCGGCGGGATAATGATTGATGGAAAAATTTATTATGGCTCACGGAGCGGGGCTGGAGAGTTTGGGCATATGATAGTCGGTAACAACAAGACTTTTGAGCAGTTGGCGGGTAAAAGAGCATTTCTGAAATATGGAGACCGAAGCAAATTAATCGGCGTGGGAGTCGCAAATTTGATAAATGCTTTTGATCCGGATATTGTTATTTTGGGTGGCGGGGGAGTAACCAGCGGGGCGGTAAAAATTGGTATGGTGCGTCGGCTTGCCAAAAAGTATACAATGTCGCCCCCTGCCCAAAAAACACCGATTGTAAGAGGCAAACTGGGGGATACGGCTGCAGCCATGGGCGCGGTTTTGTTGTGGAAGAAGGGGTATTGACAGCAATTTTGGAGGGGATATAATGCAATTACTTGTGAGACTGGCGGGGTTAACTGGAAAACCCCAAGCCCCACAATTTAACAACAGGGTTAAAGAGACCGTTGAATAGTTCTTTTTCGTAGCGAAATTTTGTGTTTTCGAGCGAGCCGAGGACGGACGACGACGGCGTATCTGGTAAGATACGCCAAGGAGGACGGACGAAAGCGTAGCCAAAAACGCAAAATTGCAGCAGAAAAGGGAACTATTCAACGGTCTCTTCAATACATCCACCACTGTTTCTTTATGGAAGCGGTGGTGGGTGTGTTTTTTATCTTTAGGCGGCTTCGCCGCCTAGGGATGGTAAATGTCCGATAGGAAAGCAGCTTGAAAATTTGATCATAGATTCGAACATATATACTTCGTATAACTGGTTCGCTCGGTCAAAGAGAAAATTGATATTTTCTCTTTTTCCTCGCTGCCAGCTATAAGTCCGGTCCTTTTTGGGTTTAAAGAAGCGCCTCACGATTGAGGGCGCCCAAAATTAAGTACTTTTAGTCTCTCGAAACGAGAACACTCTCTCCACACTCTGGACAGTTAATGAAAGCATCGCCCCCCTCATATCTGACTGAGTCACGGGTGGTGAGTTCAAACACACAATCACAATTTTTACAAGCGTGTCGGCCGATCCAGTCACGATGTTGAAAAGAGCTTCCGTGTTGTAGGATTTCCATGATTAACCCCCATTCCGTCCCAGTTAACAGTATACTATATAAATAATAATTAATCAAGAACCTAAAAAGGACCACATTGGTCCTAGCCGATATGCATTCTAAAACAACAAGCAACGAAGATAGAAGATGCAATATAGGTAAAAGTCATGATGAGCAATGAGCCCATAACTCCATATGCGAGGAATCTAATTTTTCTTACCCAGATTGTTATTACTATTCCCGTTAGAACAGGGGACAAAAAAATGTACCAAAATTTAGTAAAGAGCAGTGAAGGCCAGAAGTAGGGACCAAGCAGGAAGTTATAGATCAACTCCATTGTGTGTACTCCCAACGGTGTTCTATGGAGAGATTACGCGCTCCCGCTTTATTTGTCAAGGAACCTAAAAAGGACTGGGCTTGCCCCGTACATAACTTGTTATGTGCGCGGGTTTAGAAAATGTTCGAAGCGAATCCAATCCCGTTAGAAGTCTCGCTCGCGACTTTGTCGCGAGTCCGAAGGACCTCGGCGAGGCTACTTCTAACGGGACCAATAAAATTCCAAATAAATTCAGAGACCAAAGATCAAAAAAACAGCCAAAGTTCTAGTCGAGAGATTAGAATTCCCGCTCCAATTTTGCGACCGAAATTCAACGGCAGTGCGCTTCGCGTTTCAAGGGCAGGCCTATTCGGCCACCGCGCACTGCAAATAGACCCAGCGTTTTACTCAGTGGGCGTCAGGTAAGTTTTCTGTGGCAAAATTGGGGCGGGATTAGCGATTTTGTTCCCAAAATTTCTTAGCGTTTTTGACGCTCGAAATTTTGGACAAAATCGTAACCTTCCAGCTGTTCCGACAAAAAACGGAAGTCGGATATAGGATTTCGGAAGTCGGAATTTTTCTGACGTCTGATTTCTGATTTCTGACCTCCAATAATTGAGGATTTGATCCTGGTCCAGGATGAACGCTGGCGGCGTGGATAAGGCATGCAAGTCGAACGAACAGATATCGGAGTTCGGAGATCAGAAATCAGAACTTCTAACAAAATTATGTATACAAACTTAGAAGTTTATAATCGCTCTCAAAAACTTTATCCAAGAATAATTGCACTTACTAAGAGTTTTCCTAATAATGCAAGGCACCTAAAAGATCAACTTTGCAGATCTGCAAATTCTATTCACAGCAATATTGCAGAGGGTTACGGAAGATCTATTGCAGAGTTTAAAATGTATTTAACAAGATCATTGGGTTCTTGTAATGAAACAAGAAGTCATCTAAATGATGCAGTAAATTCAAATTTTTGTGATATAAGTTTAGCGAAAGAATTGTTAGACGAATATGAGATTGTGAGTAAGCAACTTTTTCGTTTGCGAGAGCGGTGGAAGTAGAAATCTATCCGATTTCCGACTTCCGATCTCCGATGTCTGTGAGTGGCGAACGAGTTAGTAACACCTTGGAATCTACCTCGAAGACGGGGATAACTCCGCGAAAGCGGAGCTAATACCCGATAGTCCCAGCGTTGATTTTGAAAAACAAAAAGGGGTGGACAGAACCCATCCCCATAAAGATTATTAATACCGCTATTGTGGCTTAGGCCCAAGGACGGCAAGAACAATAAAGCCTCCTACAATCAGCATGCTCCCCAATATAATCTTGATGATCACTGACTTGGTACGTTTTGGCGGTAAGACCCAACCCCCTAACATAATATCGAATACCCCCAGCCATCTGTGTATTCCGCTAGAAAGCATCCAAATTCCAGACCCAGATAACGCCATGAAGAGCAAGAAGGGCCAGTGCACTGTAATACCTCCTGCCTCAGCATGTATTATTAAGGATACTATCAAATTGTTTAGTTGTCAAGTGTTTTTCAAAATCAGCGCTGGGTAAGGCCGCAAGGCGCTTCGAGAGGAGCCTAGGTCCTATCAGCTAGTTGGTGGGGTAGTGGCCCACCAAGGCTATGACGGGTAGGGGATGTGAGAGCATGACCCCCAACGGCGACAATGAGATACGAGTCGCACACCTACGGGTGGCAGCAGTCAAGAAAATTCCACAATGGGCGAAAGCCTGATGGAGCGACGCCGCGTGCAGGAAGAAGGTCTTCGGATTGTAAACTGCTTTTTATCGGGAACAAGTCCGGCCCTTTTGGGTTACGACAAAATAAAAAAAGCTGCCAATCGGCAGCACTACCAATAACTAATTATATTTCTCTAAACAAACTCCCTTTTTGAGCTGATTCTGTGCGAGCAATTGTGCTAACCGGGGTAAGGAGCGTGAGATCAGACAAATTGGCATCCCGTGCAATTTGTTGCGCAAATCTGATTGCTTCCTGCTTATCGTCTTTTTCAAAGAAAGCAACAACCTTGGGACGGACGGTTAGAGGAAATTGCATTAGCAAATACTGAGATGGCATGCGCTTTACTCCCTAGAGGATGGCGAGCTAAGTATAAGTATATTGGGAGATTGTATTTTTGTCAAGTCGTAGTTCAAAAGGGCCGGATTGAGCGTACCGATAGAATAAGGCGCTGCAAACTCTGTGCCAGCAGCCGCGGTAATACAGAGGCGTCAAGCGTTATCCGGATTTATTGGGCGTAAAGGGTCTCCAGGCGGTTTTGTTAGTCTGGCGTTAAATCCCACTGCTTAACGGTGGGGCTGCGTTAGATACGGCAAAACTAGAGGGATGGAGAGGGAGTAGGAACTCACGGTGTAGGGGTGAAATCCGTTGATATCGTGGGGAACACCAAAGGCGAAGGCAAACTCCTGGCCATCTCCTGACGCTCATGAGACGAAAGCGTGGGGAGCAAAAAGGATTAGATACCCTTGTAGTCCACGCCCTAAACGATGCGCGCTCGCTGTTCCGAGTATCGACCCTCGGAGTGGCTTAGCTTACGCGTTAAGCGCGCCGCCTGGGAAGTACGGCCGCAAGGCTAAAACTCAAAGGAATAGACGGGGATTCGCACAAGCGGTGGACCATGTGGTTCAATTCGACGACAACCGAGGAACCTCACCAGGGCTTGAAATGTTTATGATGTTCCAGCGAAAGTTGGAATTTCTCACAAGGACATAAGCACAGGTGCTGCACGGCCCTCGTCAGTTCGTGGTGTAAATTGTTCCCTTAAGTGGGGTAACGAACGCAACCCCTATTGCCTGTTATATGTGTCAGGCAAGACCGCCCCGCTCTTTTGGCAGTATAAGATTTGTTGATATGATTGAGATATGTACTACGTTTACCTTATTAAAAGCAGGAAACGAGATTTTTTGTATGTTGGTAGCACTGATGATCTCCGGAGGAGATTTTCTGAGCACAACAACAGGAAAGAACCGTCAACAAAATTTTATGCGCCGTTTCAACTGATATATTTATGAAGCTTATAGTAGTAAGAAGGACGCACTAATTCGTGAAAATAAATTAAAGCATCACGGTGCAGTGATTGGTCATTTGAAACGGCGAGTCAAGCACAGCTTGACTGAATAGCTACGGTCCCGCTCTTTTAGCTTTGCTATAAGAGCGGGGCTGGACATAGTGCCAAAAGAGCGGGGAGGAAGGTGGGGACGACGCGAGGTCAGCGTGGCCCTCTGATGCCCTGGGCTACACACGTGGTACAATGGCGCGTACAATGGGTTGCCAAGCCGCAAGGTGGAGCTAATCCCATCAAAGCGCGCCCCAGTTCAGATTGAAGTCTGCAACTCGACTTCATGAAGTAGGAATCGCTAGTAAACGCAAATCAGCTATGTTGCGTTGAATACGTTCTCGAATCTTGTACTCGGGACGCCATGCGATCTTCTTTTTCTAGCTCGTAACCAATCGAGCAAAATTATGCACAGTAATTTTAAGTGAAATCACAGATTTGTTTCCGTGAGGGGCAAGTTGAAGGGTGAAAGTAATTTTTTGTAGTGCGAATATCAGATGTGGCATAACAAATGGGTTACTCTACGAGTACATGAGGAAGCCCCTGTGTGATTTAGATTTGTTATGTGTAGTGATATCGTGATGCAAAAGCATAGAAAAGAAGGTTACCATGGGAGGTCTTGCATAATTCTTGTGGAAAACGAAAGCTTTACAACTTTTTCGTTGTGAGCTAACTTCGAGATATGGGAGTAAGCAATTACTTTCAAATATTATGCAAGAAGTCTGCAGAGTTCGTAGTACCGACGGAAGGAGAAATTTCTTACTGAAAGCTCCAGTCGGGAAGGAACAAATCCATTGTGATAAATTAAATCCTTGGTACGTGTCTGGTTTTATAGACGGCGAAGGATCGTTTTCGGTTGGTATCGGAAAGCACAAAACCCTTAAACGGGGTACTGAAGTGCGATGCCAATTCGAGATCGAACTTCGCGCGGATGATCGGAAAATCCTTGATAGAATTTGCGCGACACTTGGTTGCGGTAAAATCTATGATTGCTCATACGAACGATATGGATGGTACCCGCACGCAAAGTATAAAATCGGAAGCACAAAAGATATGGAAGAATTCCTTTTCCCATTTCTTGATAAATATCCGCTTCAGGCAAAGAAAGCGAAAGATTATGCATTCTTTAAGGAGGTTGTTCTGATGTTTAGGAAGAAACAACATCTTACTGAAAACGGATTTAAAAAAATCATCGCTATCCGCGATCGTATCAGGGAAACAGGTAAAAAACATTACAGTGGAAACCGCTAGGGTACGGGAAAGCCGTTTGCCCAGTGGTGTGTGGCTAGCAGAAGAAAAGTACTAGACCACGAAACCGCCCGTCACATCAAGAAAGCTGGGAGTAGGTAAAATCTGTCGCAAGACAGCTCAGCCTAAGCTCAGTGATAGGGATGAAGTTAATTATGGCTTCCTATGCGGGCAACCGCATAGTCCCGACCCCCATGTCGGGATCCCGACTTCATTATTTTATATTTTAAAATAGTGCGTCGGGAAAAATCCAACTAATATCGGTGAACTCCCGTTGAAAACGGGACAATACCGAGGCAACCGAGCACATATTTTTGGAGAAAATCAAAATCACGATCGCACAAGGCAACCGTGAGTATTCTTTGCGATGGTGGTTTTCAAGTCAGCTATTCTGACTTGAACAGAACCATCGTGTGAAGGGTTAACATCTGTCCGAGACGACCCTCGATGGGAGAGACGGCTGTCATGGATACGGGCTCGCCGCATGTTTTGGCGAGTACCTTGATCCATTTGCCAGTTTTCTCCGCGAGGCCGTCCGGCGTTACGTCTTCAGCTCGGATGAGCTTGACTTCGTATTGCATGGTAACCTCCTTCCTCTTCCATGTATATTACCATTATACAGTATATGTTATATTTTGTCAAGCACAACCTTGACTCCAAAAATATGTGCTCGGAAGTCCGTAGAGACTTGGTCTGCTCAACAGACCAGATAGGGGATTCAAGGGAAGTCTGACTTCCCAAGCAATTCTCTATAATACGTTGGCCCGAGCACACAATTTGTACTGCGCTTCGCGCAAAACGAAGTAGTACAAATTGTGTGCTCGGTGAAGATATAGTCCGACACCTTTAGTGATAAAGGAAACTGTTGCGTAACAAGGCATCCGTAGCGGAAGCTGTGGATGGAACAATTCTTTTAGGAATTTTCTTGTGTTTCGAAAGAAACACGAATTCTAGGTCGGTCCCGCCCTTTGCGCGAAAGCACAAAGAGTGGGATAAGTGCTGGTCTCTAACTTCAAATGGAGACTCTGCGTTCCCGACAGCATCGGGGAGTCGCTCTTCTTCGTCCCGCTCTTTTGGCCTCGCCATAAGAACGGGACTACGGAAGAGTCCTCTGAAGCTCGCCCCGCGAGCATAGGAGGAGAACAGCTGGAAGGATAATAAGTTTCAAATGCCGCGTAATACCACGCGGCATTTGAAATACGAGTTTTTAAAGTAAAAACCAGCATTTGCTGGCTACTTTTTAATAATTAAATCAAGAAGCGCCATACGTATATAAAGGCCATTTCGCGCCTGTCTGAAGTAAGCTGCTCTTGGGTCGTCATCAACTTCAGCGGCGACTTCCTTCACTCGGGGCAAGGGGTGCATGATTATAGCGTGTCTCTTTAATCTTTTTAGTGCTACTTTATTGATTACGTAGGAGCCTTTTAGTTTTTCGTATTGCCTAAGATTTCCAAACCGCTCTTTTTGTATACGGGTTACATATAAAACGTCCATCTCATCTAAATTTTTATATAAATCACTAGTTTCTTCAAAATAAATCCCATTTTGTTTTAATTGACTTTTGTATTTTGCGGGGAGTCGTAACTGGGGAGGCGAGACAAGATAGATTTTAGTATTTTTATATAGCATCAATAAGTTTAGCAAAGAATGAATAGTTCTTCCGTATAAGAGATCGCCGATAAGAGCTATTTTAAGTTTATCGGTTCTTCCCAGTTCTTTTTTAAGAGTGTAGAGATCCAATAAGGCTTGGGTGGGATGTTCTCCCGAACCGTCACCAGCATTAATAATTGGCACCGAGGATGCCTCGGCAGCTATTTGGGCCGAACCCTCCTCATGGTGTCTTAGTACAATCACATCTACGTAGCCGCTTATTATTTTAATAGTGTCGGGTAGGGACTCTCCTTTAATCACTGATGAAAAATGAGAGGCGCTTTCGGTAGTTATTACGGTACCGCCAAGTTTTAACATAGCGGCTTCAAACGAAAAACGTGTGCGCGTACTTGGTTCGTAAAATACACTGGCTAAAATTTTGCCGGTAAGAATTTTATGTAATCTTCCTGTTTTATCTTTTCTTGCCAGTTCGTCTGCGGTCCGAAAAAGATTTGCCAGAAGCCGCTTGTTTAGAAATTGCTTTGTGCTTAGTACATGTTTTAATTGGTGATGAGCCATAGTTTCTTTTTATGCTAACAAAAAATAGCCGCAAGGGGTAGTTGTCAAAATTATATTTTTTGCTTAAAATTGTTTATACACGATCAGTCGCCTATTTAGGATTGTGTAGTTCAGCTTGCCCCGCCACCTCTGGGCGTATAGCTCAGTGGGCGAAAGACAATCCGTCTTTCGCGGGAAATTTAGTGAGCCTGCGAAGCAGTGCGAACGTAAAGAATTTCCCGGGGTTTTGCCGAGAAGGTAAAACAGCGCGTCATCCCCCACTTATTTCGGACAGTATTTCGGGTGTGTAGCTCATTGGTAGAGCACTTCACTGATAATGAAGTGGTAGAAGGTCCGATTCCTTCCACACCCATTTTTAGTCCGCAATAAGTGGGGGACAAGCTGATAATGACGAGGTCCATGGTTCGATCCCATGTACGCCCACCAGAGGTGGCGGGGTGAAGTAGAACGCTATCCTGATAAGATAGAGGTCCCAGGTTCGATCCCTGGCACACCCATTAGAACCCAAGTTTTGGTACGGGGCACAGTAAGACAGAGGCCGTAGGTTCGATTCCCACCACACCCAGTTTTAGAAAAAGGCAAAGAATTTTAGGCGAAAAAAGGTCGATAAACGGATTAAAACAAAAAATTATGAACGAAGTACCACCAGAACAAACTCTTGAACAAGAGCAAATAAGCTCCGAATACGGTATAGAATTATCGCCAGGTTTTTACCTAAAGGAGGAAGATGCCGATAATATAGAGGGCGGCGTATCTGTGCATATACATAGAAAAATTTTTACTTTATTTACAGCAGACAGTGCCCCTAAAGATTACCACGAAGAAGCACCGAGATATACAATAGGATACTATACAGCAAGCTATAAAAATGCCACGCCGGAATTCATTACTAATAAAATATTCAAAGACTCTTCACCAATCAGGGTGGAATCGAATCCACCGTTTAGTCGCGCTTATTATCCGAGAAAAGGAGAATATAAATTTGTTACTGTTGGTATATTTAAAGGCACGTTCGGTACCGGAGAGCAGTACTTAACCGGAGAGCGTGCCATAAGCGTAGGCAAATTCAAAGACACAATCGAGAAGGGAGAGAGAAAAGAGAAACTTATTGATTATATTGAGGCAATGAGAAGAATTGAAATACAAGAACGTAAAATGTATGTGGAAGCGGCTGAAACTTTTAATGGATAGATCTACCAAATACAAAGAAAGGTTAATAATTAACCACACCACTAAGTGCCGCGTTTTCCGCCGCGCCCGAGCGTTCAGTTTCGGTTCTGTCGTCCCGCAAACGGCAAGAGCAATCAGTTAGTTTCGTTCAAAACCAGAGGCCATTTTATGGGCGGTTTGTCCTCCTTCGCTCAAGCTACGGAAGGCAAGCAGTGCCACCCATGAAATTCAAGCCCAATTCATCGTATGACCTTGTTAGGGTTTCTAGGGTTTATCGGCATCATTTTGGTTACCAGTGCCTATATTCCCCAGATTGTTAAGATCTGGAAAACCAAAAATGCCGAAGGAATAAGCATTACAGCGTGGCTTACATGGCTTGTGGGTACTGTTTTCATACTTATTCACGCCTTTTCAACCAAAGACGGGGTTTTTATCGTATTTCAAACACTTAGCTTTATTTTCGTGGCAACGATTACGCTGCTTGCGATAGTTTACAGAAAACGTCCAAGCCAATCACTGTGAATAACCCCGTTAGAGATAAGGTTTCTACCCTGATAACAAAGATCACCAAAATTACAGGTGAGTATTATTCAAAGGCGCTGTGGATAACTAAATCTCTAACGGGGCTTGCCTTTTCTCGTAAATTAAGCTAAAATAAGCTAAATCTAATGTAATGCCTTGTCCCAAGCTAAACTTCTTCGTGTTGAAGGCTTGGCTTGGGACAAGAGCAAAAGCAGGGCGCCAACTATTTTATTGGTCGAGGCGGCTTGCAATATTGGCTTAGATATCAAAATTTATACAAAAATGGCAACTGAAGCTTATTGTGTAAAGTGTCGCTCCAAGCGCATGATGAAGGACGAGAAAGAGGTTTCTATGCCCGGAAAAGGGGGTCAGCGTCGGGCAATGACTGGATTTTGTACTGTCTGCGGCACAAAAATGTTCAGGATACTGGGGAAGAAATAGAACTGCTTCTATTTCTTCGGGCATTTTAGGCCGAGCCTGTCCCGACCAGTCGGGACGTGTCGAGGCCGTAAAAATGCCCAGGGCCGCGCCGAGGAGGCGCGGGAAATAACTATTTCCCGGAGTATTTTGACTTAAAACGGTAAGAACCTCTCGTTGAGAGACGGGTTTTGTTTTAATAAGTTAGACGTGTGCTAGACTAAGTCTGGTACAGCTGCAAAAAGGTAAAGCCCGCCTTACGAAGCGGGCTGGAATGGGTACGGCTGATCAAAGTCGCACTTCCTGTTTTTGCACTGGAAGCGTTTGGTTTTAGCAAAACACCGCTTTTCAGTCTGACATTTAGGACAGGCCACCATCCATGAATCAGTACCCTTGTGATCGGTCTTACGATATGGACTGGTTACCACTGGCCCAACAGCAGCATCCATCACCTCTTGTAACCACTGCTTGTGTGTTTCGTTTGTTGGTACGGGGTTGCGACCATTTGTTTTGTCTTCCTCAATCCTCCTTAGCTCATGAGTAAAAAGTCGTTTGGCGAACTCTTTGGGGAAAATATCCAAAAGCTGCATAAGGAAAAGATCCTGCCAGTCCATACCTTTTAGGGGACCCTCGCGCACCGCCGTGTCCAGAATACTTTCGGTCGTAGCCAAACGAAGAGCAAACTCAAAGTGCGGGTCAGAAAACAGGGTGTCTTTATTCACACGGGATTGTAGCTCTGTAGTAAACAGGTCAGCCATCTCTGCGGATAAACCGTCTTTCTTCAGCGAGACTATTAACGATTTCTTTCCATGGGCTACGATTAGACTTAAACAGGCTAGAGCCTGCTCCGGGGTCATGTTGTGGATTTCTCTTTGTATCTGCATTGTGGCTCTACCTATTGTTAGGATACGAGCCATACCCCGATCAAACACATCTAGTTTCAGCATATTATCCTCCCCCAGTTTAAATTAAGTATATCAAGTTTAATGTAAAAAGTCAATAACAGCCGTAAAAATTTGTAATTTCTATAAAAATGTCGTATAATTTAGATACAAACAGAAAGGATATAATTATGCCCAAGAGTGGTTCTTCAAGAGTCATTCTAGGTCTTTCCGGCGGGGTTGATTCGGCGGTGGCCGCAGCCCTTTTAAAAGACGCCGGTTTTGAAGTGATTGCACGCTACATAAAGGGGTATGCTCTTCCCGGTATAGAGTGTCCGGAGGAGCAGGATATGCGGGATGCGCGCCTGATTGCTTTGAAGCTCGGCATTGATTTTTCGGTCGTTAGCGAGGGATCGGAACTTTATCGGCGCAGTGTTTATGAGCCGTTTCTCGCCTCTTACTTTTCCGGCAAAACACCCAATCCTGATATTTGGTGCAACCAGTTTGTAAAGTTTCCTCTGCTTGGGCAGCTTAAAGAAGAATACGGCGCTGATTTTATTGCAACCGGACACTACATCCGGAGGATAGGAGATCGGTTTTACGCGGCATCGGACACAAACAAAGATCAGTCCTATTTTCTTTATGCAGTTCCCCGAGATATTCTTAAGACCTGCCTTTTCCCCATTGGTGAACTTGCAAAGAACCGCGTTAGAGAGATGGCCAGAAGTCTTGCTCTGCCTATTGCTGATAAGCGTGGAACACGGGGCGTTTGCATGGTAGGCCAGCTTCCTATTGACGAGGCGTTGGAGTGGGCAGCCGAGGAACGGAATGAGAAGTTTGGTCCCGCGCGAGCGATATTGATTGACAAGGGCCAGGAAGTTGAGCTTGGAACACTGCCCGCGTCTAAATTCTTTTCTGCGACCATTGGGCAGAGAAGTGGTTTGGGGATCAGTCATAGGTTCCCCATTTATGTAGTAGCCAAAGACCCTAAAGTCATGAATCTTTATTTCAAGATTTTGCCGGAGGGAGAGCGTAAGTTTTCTGTATCGGATGTCAATTGGGTTGTTCCCGAAGTTCCCAAACTTCCGCAGCGCGCGCTGGTTAAAATTCGCACTCCCGGTAAAATGCTGTCCTGTAAAGTTACAGAATCAGATAACCAGATGCTTGAAGTTATTCTTGATGACCCCGATACCGGTATTGCACCCGGACAGTCAGCAGTTTTTTATCAGCTTGCCAAGGGAGGTCTTATCGAACTATGGGGAGGAGGTGTAATACAGTAGCCCTGCGTAAACACGTGGGGCTACTTATTTCTGCTTGAGTATCCCTAGTCGGTTGCGGCAAGCTTTAATAATTTTTTGAAGCGACCCCTTGAACTTTTTGCTGTTTTAGTTTAAAATGTTCTCAAAGTCCACGGGAAGTCTGACTTCTCAAGGGAAGTCTGACGTCCCAAGGAGGATAGACCGTGAACCTTGATAGCTATAATCAGGAAGAAACACGCAAAGAGTACTCTGACCCCAGAGATGATGTCGGCCGCTACCTAGATGAAATCGGACTAATACCGATGCTCAAGGGTCGGGAAGCAGAAAAGGAGTTGAGTGAGGAGATCGAAAAAGCCAGGCGCAGTATTTGGCGGCTGATTCGGCATATTCCCCTTATTACCGAAACAAAAAATAACGTAGGGGTTTCAACGGGTGACCTGCCGCGTCTTGTAAAGAAGTTACATCGGCGTCTCCAAAAGATGGAACGGCTGGTAGAAGAAAGCGCCTCTTTGTCTCCGGGCCAAAAACGCAGCGCTTTAAGGCGCGAGAAACAACGTCTCGAAAAAGAAGTCGGCATCTCTCATCGGAAGTTAAGAAGTATCTTTAAAAAAATTAATGCCTTTGAAGCTCAAGCCCTTTCGGCGAGGAACAGGTTGGTAGAGGCCAACTTGCGGTTGGTGGTTTCTATTGCGCGTGGGTATAGGTCTCCCGGGCTTACTTTGGGTGACTTGATTCAAGAAGGCAACACCGGTCTTATGAGGGCTGCAGCCAAATTTGATGCCTCTATGGGGTTTAAATTTTCAACCTATGCCACGCCTTGGATAGAACAAGGCATCAGAAGGGGCATTGAAAATCAGGGACGGTTAATCCGTCTTCCGGCTTACGTACAGAGCAACTTTACGCATTTACGGAAGCTTCAGCGTTCTTTGCTGGGTAAGTACGGACGCCTACCAGATGAAGAAAAGCTTCGTGCTTTTGTCCGGGCCTCCGATCGTGGGGTTAAAGACCGAAGTTTATCCGGTCTTATTCCTTCCTTCTTTATACACGAAAACAGTCTCTTATCGCTTGATCGTGAGTTGGGGAAAGAGGGAGAAGAAAGAGTCACTAAGTTGTCTGATTTGTTTGAGGACGAATCGATCGCCTCTCCCGAAGATCAGGTTGCAGCCAAAGAATTTACGGCGAAAATGTTAACGCGGCTTGAAGGACGCGATGGTTTTTATGAACGTATGGCCGAAGTCATACGTTTGCGTTTTGGGGTTGATGGTGTGGAGCGTCCTCACACTCTTGATGAAGTTGGCAAGATTTTGGGTGTTTCCCGGGAGCGGGTAAGACAGATCGAGGAGAGGACGCTTCGTAAACTTAGCATATATGCCAAACAGCTTATGAGGATAAATCTTAGGCCGGCACAAAGTGGTGTAAACGGAAAAGTCTTTGGGTCCACAGCCCATAGAAATTAAGACCGAGCAATCGGTCTTTTTCCATTTTTGTCCAAATTTTCAAACCGAGGCGTAGAAAATTTGGAAACAAAAATGAGAACCCCGCACTAATTTTGATAATAGGTTTATGCTGGCAGGGACGGAGCCGTAGGCGACACCGCGAGATATACACCGCGAAAGAAGTAGTTTGAAGCGGATTTTAGTGCGGGTTAATTGACGAATAAATCATTTTATGGTATCCTTACAGGGGTTAGTTGAAATTTTTCGTATAGAAAAAGGAGAAGAAAATGCGTTTTACTCATGGGACACTACTTACTCTAGTAGTTTTGGCTTTGGGGGTTGTTGGATCTCTTCACGCTTTTAAATATTTCTATCCTCCAAAAACTATCTTGACTGTTGAGGTGGTTGGTTTTAGCAATATGATTGTTACTTTAGAGCGCGTCGGCGAGAACGGAAAAATGGCGCCGCCGATTTTTGCAACTACCGATGAGGGTGGCAAAACATATTTTATTGATTTACCAGTTCCTAGCAAATGGCGGGTATCTCTGGTAAGTAGTCGCAGAAAAGTAATAAATGAAATGATATTTTCAATTCCGGAGGGGACGGTAAATTCCAAAATTACATTTTCCGGTTCTTCCTCCAGTTTTGAAGTTACAAAACCGTAAGGTATTTAAGCCTCGTTTTGCGGGGCTTTTGATTTTTAGGAAAATTTGCTTTAATAGCTTTATGGAGTCGCAGGAAATCAGGAGAAAGTTTTTAATATTTTTTTCCGCCTCCACCAAGGGCGGATCCGCCTCTGGCGGAGAAGACAACAAAGATAACCCATGATCACATCAAAAGAAATAAGAGATAAATTTCTCAACTTCTTTAAACAAAGAGGACACGCCGTAGTACCTTCATCTTCGCTTATTCCCGGTGACCCGTCGGTTTTGCTTACCACCGCCGGCATGCAGCAGTTCAAGCCCTATTTTTTAGGTAAAGCAGACCCAGTGCATGATTTTGGTACAAGACGCACCGCCTCTATTCAAAAGTCATTCCGCACCTCCGACATAGACGAAGTGGGGGATGAGTCGCATCTTACTTTTTTTGAAATGCTGGGGCATTTCTCTTTCGGCGACTATTTTAAAAAAGAAACCATTGAGTGGACCTACGAGTTTCTCACGACGGTTTTAAAAATTTCTCCGGAACGTATTTGGGCATCAGTTTTTGAGGGTGATGATGCCATTCCTTTTGACCAAGAGTCTTATGATGCTTGGTTACGGTTTATCCCCGAGAAGCGCATTAAAAAAGGCGGGCGCGAAGGAAACGTGTGGGGTCCGCCCGGACCAGAAGGGCCTTGTGGGGCCGCCAACGAAGTTTATGTTGACGACTTGGAAGTCGCAACCCTTGTTTTTATGGAATACTACTGCGCCCAAGACGGCAGTTTGAGTCCGCTCGCAGATAAGGGGGTTGATGTTGGTTGGGGGTTGGAACGCGCGGCGAAGGTTATACAAAACGCGTCCACTGTTTTTGACACCGACCTTTTTCTGCCGTTTATGGAACTACTTCCGGCCGATCTAGAAATACGCATAAAACGTATCGTGACGGATCATCTGCGCGCCGTTGCTTTTTTACTTGCTGATGGTTTGCGTCCTTCCAACAAAGAAGCCGGATATATTTTGCGGCGTCTTCTGCGCAGAGCCCTTGTCTATGAACATATTTATAAAGTTCCACAGCACGTTTTTGACGCGGTTATTCACGACATAGTACATGAGTATGGGGAATTTTATCCGGAGCTTTTGCGGGAAAATGAGAATATACGGCAGGAATTTAACGCAGAGCGTCAGAAATTTGGGAGTACACTACAGCGCGGCCTAAAAGAATTAGAGAGAGTAAACACCATAGACGGCACGATTGCTTTTAATTTATATGAGACCTTCGGGCTGCCCTATGAAATTATCAAAGAGCTTGGCGGGGCGAGGGCCCAAACACTTTCGCATGAATCTTTTGACGGAGAATTTAGAAAACATCAGGAAATTTCCCGCGCCGGACAGGAAAAAAAATTCGGCGGGCATGGGTTACTGTTGGATACCGGAGAATTAAAAGCAGGCAACGAGGAGGAACTGAAAACCGTTACTCGTCTTCATACGGCCACTCATCTCTTAAACGCCGCGCTCCATAAGGTGCTGGGAAATACGGTTGAGCAGCGCGGTTCGGATATTACTCCCGAGCGCACGCGTTTTGATTTTCTTTTTCCAAGAAAACTTACAGGCGAAGAGCTCAAAAAAATTGAAGAGCTGGTGAATTACGCTATTGCCAAAGATTTTCCGGTGAGCGCAAAAGAAATGTCTCTGGAAGAGGCTAAAAAATCCGGCGCGCTTTTTTTCTACGAAGGGCATTATCCGGAAAGGGTGAAAGTTTACACTATTGGGGACGATAAGGAAATTTTTTCGCAAGAACTTTGCGGCGGGCCGCATGTGACGCACACCGGAGAAATTGGTCATTTTAAAATAGTCAAAGAGGAATCCTCCAGTTTCGGCGTAAGACGCATCCGCGGCGTCATTGACTGAAACAACACTAAGTGTTATAATGGTTTTACGGGTTAAGAAGTCCCATGTATCTAAATAGGAGGCCGCGGATAGTGGGTAGACCCGGACGAATCAAGCGTGAAGCGTGTAAGGAACGGGACGAGTTGATTGCCCGTCTTAAAGAGCAAGGTTTTGACAGGGTGATAATGATTAAGGGTCTAGCCAAGTGTAAAGAGTTTCGTGATGTTTCGAGTGATGCTATCAAGGGTTATGTAAAGCGGTATGAGGCAAGGGGCGGCAAGCTTCCGGAACTAAAAACACCTGCCCCCCCAAAAAAATTGTTTTCGGGCGTTATGGTGGCGGCGACGAACTTTCAACTTTCGATGCCCGCCAAATCATTTTTGGACGCTATATTGAATGAGATGCAACTTCGTCTTACGATTCCTGCCATGCGCGAGATAGATAGATTTCTGCGTCGTATCAGGCCGGAAGTGCGCCGGCTAGAAGCAGAGGCTTTAAGGGTTCAGGCTCTTTTAAGGGAAATAGAGGGTTTAAAAGAAAAATTAGCGGAATGGTCCAATCATTCTTGTCCAGAGGTTGACCTTGATATTCGTGATGCCAACGCGAAACTTCAGGAAAGAGTTAGTTATCTTGAAAAACGGGTTCAAGCCCTTTCCGAACTAGCGGGCCGTCACCGCCCCCTTGACGATCAACATCTGGCGGTCTCTTCAAGAGCAGGAGATTGAATATAGTCCCGGGATGCAGCGATGCATCCTTTTATGTTAGGAAGCTCTAAGCAGTAGAGTCGTGCAAGAGTTATTGCGCGTCGCTCTTGGCCTCGGATGGAATTGCGCAATTTCGCGACGAAAAGTATTTTGAGACGGGCTCTAGAGTTTTGAACGCTTATAGGTAAACAGGTATAATGAAGTCATGGCTTTCTTAGGGCTGTCCCATACAACAAAAACACCCGCAAGGGCAGTTATTGATGTTGGTTCGGACAGCATAAAAGCGGTTATTTTTGCGGCTGGCAGTGGGGAAAAACCACCCCAGATTTTTAAAAAGATGGTTGCTAAGCTTCCGGTTGCGGTCAGTCAGGAAAGGACTATTACCAAATTGCGGGAGTTTTTGTTTGTAATGGTAAAGGAGCTTGGCAGGGTTCCTCAAAAGATTACAGTGGCCCTTGGGCCGCAGATAGCAGAACACAGGCTTCTTACTTGGAGCGTTCGCCCTGCAGAAAAAGGCCCGCTCTCACGCGAAATGCTTCGTCGTTATTTCCAAAATCTTATAGAGCAAAATCGTGAGGGCACGCGTCATTTCACAGCGCACCCGGTAGCGCTTTTTGACAATGGTTATAAGGTGGACCCTTCGGATTTAGAATCAGCTAGTATCTACGATTTATGGTTTCGCACGCTTCTTCTTTATTTTCCCGGCGAGGTAGGTAGGGTGCTTGCTGATGCAAAAAAAATTCTGGGCGGCATGCCGATTGAGTTTATTCCCGCAGTTTTGGCCTACGAATATGCTATCGTACGGTCTTTAAATGTTGCCGAGGCCTTAACAGTGGTTGTGGATGGCGAGGAAACAACAATTCTGTACATTCAAGACGGTACAATCGTTGGTGTAGCAGTATTCCCCATGGGCGCACGACACTTTTTGCGAAAAATATCCCAAGTGACCAACAGTTCTTTTTTGGAGGCAGAAGATGTTAAAAGACAGTATGCCAGCAGGATGCTGGATGCGGGACGAAGTCAAAAACTTCAGGAACATCTGGGCGAGGAAGTTTCCCTGTGGAGGAAAATGTTTCTGGACGAGCTGGATGGTTTTTACCACTTAGGTCCTATACCCGAACAGATTTTTCTGACGGGCAAGGGCGCATTGCTTCCGGAACTTCAGGCGGTTTTGAGAGATGCGGAGTGGATAAAGCAGTTTTCGTACAGCGTCTCACCCCGTGTTAAAATTTTTGAGGCGCAAGGTCTTTTTCAGGGAAACACCATGAATGGACTCTTACGGGGTGTTGAGGAATCGGGTTTGGCTTCACTTATTATATACTCTCTACACCATGAACCAATTTTTTAACAAAGACCGGAAAATTACGGACGGCATAAGAAGGCGGATGGTGCATTCAGCCGGGTATCCCAAAAAAGAAATTTCGGTTTCGGCCGCACCAAAACCCCAAGCCGAAGAAATAAAGGTAAAAAGTAAAGAAGCTTTTGCAGGGACGGCCGAAGAGAACGGCATCGTTATTACAGAGCCGGCCGGAGGAGAGGAGGTAATCAGCGGCGACTACGATTATACGCCGGTTGCTGGTCGCAGGGCCGTTTCTTCGCGTTTACTTTGGCTGGGGCTTGGCGCCGGATTTTTAGCAGTTTTGGCAGGAGTTATTCTTCTCACAACCGTTTTTGCGCGCCTGACAGTTACGATAAACCCCCGTTTGGACCAGATCACTGTTGCGGATACAGTAATGGCTTTAGATACTTCTCTTTCTCGTCCCCTTATGCAGCAAAGGGTTGTGCCGGCGCAGTTTCTTGAGTTTTCCAGAAAAGAAACAGAAGAGTTTGAGGCAACAGGGAAAGAGTTTATAGAAGAACGGGCGCGGGGCAAGGTAAAAATTTATAATCGTTTCAGCTCTTCCCCGCAGACACTGGTAGCCTCAACCCGGTTTATGACCGACTCCGGTATTTTATTTCGTCTCGCTCGGAACATTGTGATTCCGGGTGCAAAAATAGAAGAAGGTAAAATAATACCAGAATCAATTGAGGCTGAGTTGATTGCGGATAAAGCCGGCGATGACTCCAATACCCCCTCCGAAGTCGTACTCAAAATTCCCGGCTTTAAGGGTACGGCCAAATACGACGGTTTTTACGCGTCAGCCCCTTCCGGATTTTCGGGAGGTTTTCGCGGAGAAGCGCGGGTGGTTTCGCAGGACGATTTAAGGCTTGCCCAAGAAGCGGTTACCAAAAATCTGCATGAAGGATTACGCCAAGAAATAGCCCGCAAAATCCCGCCGGATTTTAAACTGATTGAAGGACTTCGTGAAATCCAGATTACCAATTTAGATTCTCCGCGTCCCAAAACCCGGCGTGACCGTTTCTCCATAGAAGCAGAAGCAAGGGGGAGGGTTTTGGTGTTTCGTGAAAAAGACGTTGCCGCCGTTATTAAAGAACGATTTAAGCAGGAAGACGCGGGCCGTCTACCAATAGAAGAATCTGAAGAGTTGAACTATCAAGTTAGGGTAACCGACTTTGTTAAAAAAAGAGGTGAACTTATAGTGCGCGGAAGTTTTAAGGCAGTACCGATTATCCAACAGCAGGAACTGGCCGCTCTGATTAAAAGTAAAAAAGAGGGGTCCATCTTGGAAATCCTGAAAGGTAGAAAAGAGGTTGCGGATTTTGCAGTATCCTTCTTTCCACCGTGGCTTTTTAAGGCCCCGGGCGATACTGATAAAATTAAAGTGATTATAAAAGAACCATAAGTTGTTCTATTGACTTTTAAAATAAATTATGCTATGATTAGAATAATTAGTCCCTAACCCGGTCGATTTTTGGTGGGGGGGCTAAAGCTAACTATTAAGTAAAAATAAATAAAAACAAAATGGACAAAAAAGTAATAATTGGAATTATTGTTTTAGTGATTTTGGTGGCCGGCTACTTTATATTAAAAAGTCCGGGCGAAGTCACCACCGGACCCGTTAAAATCGGGTTTATCGGACCCCTTACCGGGGATGCAGCTACTTATGGGGAGCCATTGAAAAATATGATTGGGTTGGCAGTTGGAGAGATTAATGATCAAGGCGGGATAAACGGCCGCAAACTAGAAGTAGTTTACGAAGACGGTAAATGCAGCGGTCCTTCTGCTGCATCGGCCATGCAAAAGTTGGTCAATGTAGACAAGGTGAAAATAGTTATTGGAGGTTTTTGCTCAAGTGAGTCGCTAGCCGCCCAACCCATTGCCGCACAAAATAAGGTTTTTCTGTTTTCTGCAGGATCAAGTAGCCCGGATCTAACCAACATTAGTAAGTTTTTTGTAAGAAACTATCCGAGCGACGCTACACAAGGAACCGTTCTTGCCGATGTTGCCTACAACCAAGAAGGATGGAGGAAAACCGCCTTTATACAAGAACAGCTTGATTACCCCTTGGGTATTTATAAGACCTTTGCGGCTCAGTTTACAAAGCTGGGCGGAACTGTTGTTAAAGAAGAGTTTCCAACAGCTACAACTGATTTCCGTTCACACCTGACTAAACTGCGCGGTCAAAATCCAGATGCTTTGTTTATTGATACGCAAACTGCCGCTGCCGCTGATAGAATTATGAAGCAGGTACAGGAGTTGAAGTGGAAACCCCGTATACTTCTGTCGGATGCTGTAAGCGGTGACCCTTCAACTATAAGTAAATATGCTCAACTGTTGGAAGGAGCTCTGGCTGCAGAATTTGGTGTTGATTCCTCAAATCCGAAGTTTAAAAGCATGATAGCATCGTATAGACAAGTTTATGGGGCAGAACCTCCTTATCAAAGCTATGCGCAAACAGAGTATGATGCTGTCTATATGATACGTGACGCTATTGCTGCGGTTGGCTATGACGGAAAAAAGGTTGCAGAGTGGACGCGCAGAGTTAAGAACTGGCCCGGTGCTTCTGGAATGGTTACTATTGGAGATAATGGTGATAGGGTTGGCGGACACGTGCCTAAAATTATTAGAAACGGAAAAGTGGAGATACGTACTAAGTAGGCGAACACTAAATTTCAAAAACAAAAGAGCCCCGCTTGAAGCAGGGCTCTTTTGTTTTCTTGGGAAAGAAATTACGCTATAATTCATTTTATGAATATCCTTCCGCAACTCATCCTCAATAGTGTTATTGCCGGAGCAATTTATACCTTAGTTGCCTTAGGATTTAATTTAAGTTTTGGCGCCGCCAGATTTTTTAACCTTGCCCACGGTACGGTAGCTGTGGCCGGAGGATATGTGGTTCTTTTTTTAATGAAGTGGCTTCAGGTGGACCCTGTGCTAAGCGTTATTTCCGGCGTAGTCTCTGCCGGGTTTATTGGATACGGTCTTTTTCAGTTGGTTTATGCGCCGCTTCGCGAACACAAGGCCTCTAATCTCGTTTTGCTCGTTGCTTCTTTGGGCGCTTTTATTGCGCTTCAAGCGATACTGGCCATGCTTTTTTCCTCACAGTTTCAGACACTCTATCAGGGTTCTCTTGTCCCCACAACCTATGCAATTTTGGGAGGCGTTATCACTCAAGTTCAGCTTCTTACTTTGGGCTCGGCCTTTTTGATTACCTTGGGTCTGGCTCTTGTTTTAAACATGACGGTTTTTGGAAAAGCGGTCAGGGCAGTGAGCGACGATGAGGAGGTGGCCAAGATTGTTGGTATTAACACCCGTAAAATAATCGGCCGCGTATTTTTTATGGCTTCGGCCATCGCGGGGCTCGGCGGAATTTTAATTGGTTTTGATACGGGCCTTGAGCCCACCACCGGTCTTCCCCTGCTTCTTAAGGGGGTGATTGCATCCATTATTGGGGGTATTGGCAACGTTTACGGCGGTGTGCTTGGCGCTTTTCTTTTGGGTTTTGTGGAAAATTTTGGCATCTGGAAAATTTCCGGAGAATGGAAAGACGCTATCGCTTTTACCCTTCTGATTATTTTTCTCATATTTAGGCCGAATGGAATAATCAGAAGGTGAATTAGGATTTAAGAATTATGATTTATGAATGAGAAAATCAGGGATTTTAAGGATCTATACGCTTGGCAAGAGGCGCATAAACTTGTTGTCATGGTTTACAAAATAACGGAAAAGTTCCCGAAATCCGAGGTGTTTGGTTTGACAAATCAAATGCGGAGGTCGGCTATTTCAGTAACTTCTAATATCGCCGAGGGGTTTGGAAGGCAAGGTTACAAAGAAAAAGTTCAGTTTTATTATCTTGCGCAGGGATCTCTTATTGAACTGAAAAACCAGCTTATCGCTGCGAAGGATGTAGGTTATTTGACTGACAAAGATTTTGCAGGACTGGTAGAACAGGCAAACCTTGCTCATAAAATACTACAGGGATTGATTACTAAATCTAAACACCTCTTAAACCATGATTCCTGAATCATTCTTAATTCCTAAATCTTAAATCATAAATCTTAAGTCATAGATCATCTCTGTTATGGAATATTTAATTCATCTGGCAATTTTATTCAGCATCTACGCGATGCTTGGTATCTCCTTGAACCTTGTGGTTGGATTCACCGGCCTTTTATCGGTGGCCCAAGCCGCGTTTTTTGGCATTGGCGCCTATACCACCGCGATTTTGATGACCAGTTTGGGTGTTAATTTTTTTGTATCGGTAGCGGCAGCAGTGTTTTTGACCGCGCTTATTAGTTTTCTTATAGGGTTTGTTTTGAGTAAATTTTCCGGAGATTATTATGCCTTGGCTTCTTTGGGTTTTAACGTTATTGCAGTGAGCGTGTTTCTTAACTGGCAAAGTCTAACTCGGGGTCCCTTGGGAATTCCCGGAATTTCACGGCCTGAATTTTTGGGCTTTCCTTTTTTTTCTAATACTGCCTTTTTGGTCTTGGCGCTGGCGGGTTTATTGATTGTTTATCTTGCCTCGCGTCTTATTGTGAACTCCTCTTTTGGCCGCGTGCTAAAAGCCATACGCGAGGATGAATCAGCCATCCAAATTTTTGGATACAAGACTCTTTATTATAAACTAACGATATTTGTTATCGGCGCAATTTTTGCGGCTCTGGGCGGTTCGCTTTTTGCTTCCTACATTACTTTTATTGACCCCTCCAGCTTTGTTCTATTTGAGTCCATATTTATAATGGCGATTATAATTTTGGGAGGACTTGCCAATTTGGAAGGTTCGGTACTAGGCGCTCTTTTTTTGATTTTGCTTCCAGAAATTTTACGCTTTGTAGGGTTCCCTATTGATATCGCAGCCCAGATGCGTCAACTCGTCTATGGATTGTTGTTAATTCTTTTGATGCTTTATCGGCCGCAGGGCTTACGCGGCGAATTTAAATTATGATTCTTGAAACTAAAAACTTAACCAAAAATTTTGGAGGCGTGCGGGCGGTTGCCGGTCTCTATCTTGGTTTTGAGCGTGGTAAAATAACAGGTCTTATTGGTCCCAACGGATCAGGCAAAACAACTTTAGTTAATCTTCTTAGCGGTATGATACCGGCTGATAGGGGTCTGGTGGTTATCAGCGAAAAAGTAAAACTTAGCACCGTAAAGCCGTACGAGGTTCTGACCTATGGCCTTACCCGCACTTTTCAGGATGTGCGGCTGTTCAATCAAATGCCGGTTTTGGATAATATCCTTGTGGTGCTCACCGAGAGAAATGTTTTTGGTGCTCTTTTTGAAAAACACAGCGCATATCATTTTAAAAAAGCCGAAGAGGTTTTAAGGATGGTGGGACTTTGGGAGAAGCGGCAGGAGCTTGCGGCCAACCTATCGTATGGACAGAGAAAACTTCTTGAAATTGCGCGGGCTCTGGCTACAGATGCCGATATTCTTCTTTTAGATGAGCCATTTGCCGGTCTTTTCCCGGAAATGGTGAAGGTGGTGGTCTCGGTGGTCAAAGACCTAAGGGCTAAAGGAAAGACCGTTATCCTTATAGAGCATAATATGGAATTAATTAGGGAACTTTCCGATTTTATTGTAGTTTTGGATAGCGGTGAGTTGCTGGCCAAGGGGAAACCGGAGGACGTTTTATCACAGAAAAAAGTTATTGAGGCTTATTTGGGAGAATAAAGTTTTAGTTATAATTGACAAGTAAACATTTTTAAATTATAATATATATTATTCTGCAAATATTTTATCATGAAAAACCTATACAAACCAAATTTAAGAAAAATTATCCTAGGGTTAGTCATTCTTATAATCTTAGTTGGGGCTGCTTACCTAACTTTCATCGATAAACAATCATCGAACGCAATAACCGTCGGAGTGATCACAGATCTGACTGGACCAGCAGCTTATTGGGGTGAGTCAACACGCGAAGGTGCTCAGTTAGCGGTCAACCAACTTCAAGAGAGCGGCATTGGTGTTCAGGTCGTATTTGAAGACTATCAATTGGAGGCAGCAAGGGCGGTTGGTGCCGCCCAAAAGCTCGTTGCCGTTGACAAGGTTGATGCGGTTTATGCCGAATTTAATCCAGCGGCGATTTCAGTCGGGTCCTTTCTGAAGGACAAGAATATTTTATATGTTTACGACGCTGCAGTCGTATCACCACTTAGGGGTTTGCCCTATGCGTATAAGACTTATTTGGATTACAAGGGTGGGTGTAAGGCAATTGCCAAGAAGTTTAAGGAAACGGGAGTAAATAAAATAGGAGTCTTAAAAGTCAACCTTGAATTCGGTGAGCTTTGTCTAGAGGGAGTTAAAGAAATTTATGGGAACCCTGTAATTTCTGAGGGGTATAACTTAGGTGACACTGATTTTCGAACCCAACTTCTTAAAATAAAAGGTAATGGTGCTAATGCAGTTATAAATGTTGGGTTTGAGGGGGATACTTACAATACTCTTAAGACTATTCGGGATTTTCAATATAAAATGTTATATGGGACTGTTGATGATACCATCACCGATAAGGTTAAAAAGGATTTTACGTCTGAATTAAAAGGCGGGTTTACTTTCGGGTTTAGAGACGTTGATCCGGTCTTCAGGGCCAAGCTAAAAGCAAAACTCCAAGATAAAACGTTGGCAACCGAGTATGCGGCCGCCCTTGCTTATACCCACATTAGGCAGATAACTGAAGCACTGCATCAATGCAACAAAGACCTTTCTTGCGTAATAAAGAAACTTGATGCGGCCAGGCCGGACCCAACTATTGGTTTTGAGAGATTTGATAAACACATCGGAGTTCTTGATATGTCCATCAGGAGTTATTGACAACAATGAAAAGAGAACTACTTTTGCAGTTAGTGGGCACATCGGTTCATTACGGCGGCGTAAGGGCCCTGGATAGTGTGGATATTTTTATTGACGAAGGGGAGATTGTGGCTCTTATGGGGCCCAATGGCGCCGGCAAATCAACGGTGCTCAAAGCGATTTTTGGATTGGCCCCGATTCATTCCGGAAAAATCCTCTGGCACGAAAAAGAGTTGGCCCCGCGCTCGCACGAGGTTGTTAAATTAGGTATCGCTTTTGTACCGCAGGGAAGAAGGGTTTTTAGTCATCTGACTGTGGAGGAAAATCTTGAAATGGGCGGATTTTTGATTAGAGAAAAAGAAAGATTAAGGGCCCGTATGCAAGAGGTCATGGAAACTTTTCCGGTGTTGGCTCAAAAATGGAGTATCAAATCAGGCGCTCTCTCCGGCGGCCAGCAACAGATGCTGGCTCTAGGTCGGGGATTGATGACTGATCCCAAAGTCTTGCTTCTGGACGAGCCCTCTTTGGGCCTTGCGCCCAAAATTGTCAAAGAAGTTTTTGCTAAAATCAAAGAAATCAACGAAAAACACAAAACCGCCATTATGGTGGTGGAGCACAATATAAAATCGCTTCTTGAGATTGCAGACCGCGCTTATGTATTGGATAAAGGGAAAATTGTAGCCAAAGACACATCGCAAAAACTTTTGGAAAGTGATGTTTTGGAGAAGGTATTTATGGGGGAAACAGCTTGATGCTGTTTTCAAAAACTGCCCACCTGGGCGTTTTTGATTATTGTTTCCTGGGGGTTTCTTACTTAATCTGCCTCTTCTGAACCAACCTTATTTGGAGATTAGCTCGGAAGAGGTGGGAGGGCGCATCCCGAAGGACGTACCCTCCTCCTTTTTTGGGTCAGCCGATGACCCCCTTCGTGTCAACCTTGCCGGCCTTGACCAGTATGGCAAGGATCTTCTTGGCGGTGAGCGGACGGTCCCCGCGCAGGTGAGCCAGCCGGAGTGCTCGGCCACCCGGCAAGATGATCGGATTTCCTTGGTTCTCGTACGGGTCATACCCGTCCGTAACCAAAGTATCGCGGTAGCCGCGAAGGCCATGCGCGGCAGCGGCCTTCCGGAACTTCTGCTCCTCTCTCACTGCCTCCGCGACGGAGAGCGGCTTTGAGAAGACTTTCTCGTAGCCGCAGAAGTGCAAGCGTCGGGTCCCGTAATCCCGGCCCGACCAACCGAGCGCGTTCACGCCTTCCTCCTTACGATACCAGTCGGAAGGAGAGGAAGTTGGACGCGCGTGCTGGATAAAAAGTCCTTTCACCTTCACTTTCATCTTCCCGCTCCTTTCTCTCGGGCTTTCCCCGAGAATATAGTGATCTTCCCTATATCTACATTATACCACTATTTTGTTAAAAAGTCAATAATATTGAGTCATTGACCCGCACTGTCCTATTTGCTATGATTAAGAAGTAATTCTTTATGAAGCAGGATAAGATATATATGGAAGGGATAGTGCTGGAAAATCTTCCGAGCACTCTTTTTAAGGTCAAAATGGACGACGGGCGGGAGATTTTGGCTCATCTATCGGGAAAAATGAGGCTTCATTTTATTAAGGTTCTGCCCGGAGATAGGGTGAGAGTGGAAATGACTCCGTACGATGAGACCAAGGGGAGAATTGTGCATAGATTAAAATAATAGAAGCAAAATTAAACGCCACGCTCACGCAAAAGTAAACGCAATAGCGTATAGAGTTGCGTGATAGTTTGCGTTTAGACCTTGCTTCTACGGCATGAAGGTTCGCGCTTCTGTTAAAAAAATTTGTGCAAGGTGCAAGCTCGTCCGGCGCAAAAGACGGCTTTTTGTTATTTGTACGAGCCCAAAGCATAAACAAAGACAAGGATGAGAATCGTAGGAGTAAACATTCCTGATAATAAAAAAATAGAATACTCACTTCCATATATATATGGAATCGGTTTGCCGTCCGCAAGAAAGATAGTTCGTCAAGCCCAGGTAGATCCAAATAAATTGGCCAAAGATCTTACGCAGCAGGAGTCGGGCCGTATCCGGGAGATAATAGAAAAAAGTTACAAAACAGAAGGAGACCTGCGAAGAGAGATCATGCTTAATGTTAAAAGATTAAAGGAGGTGCAAAGTTATCGCGGTATAAGGCATAGTCGTAGTCTTCCGGTTCGTGGACAGCGCACTAAAACCAACTCACGGACCAGACGCGGTAACGTACGAAGGACTATGGGCTCGGGTAGAAAACCAGCCGCAAGTCCGACTTAAAATTAATTTGAGCGTAAGCGAAAGATGGGCAAGAAACGTATAATTAAAAAAGGGGAGGAATCGGTAGAGAAAGAGACTGCGGTTTCCAAACCGCAGTCAGTTAAGTCCCCCCAAAAGCTTACCAAGGGTATTGTGCACATTCAGGCAACTTATAACAATACCTTGATTTCTATAACAGACGAGAAGGGTAACATGATTGCTTGGTCTTCGGCTGGCTCTTTGGGTTTTTCCGGAGCAAAAAAAGCGACTCCATTTGCGGCAGCGCGGGTTGCGGAAACCGTGGTGGAAAAAGTTAGAAAGACGGGACTGCAGGAAGTTGCGGTCAGGGTAAGCGGTGTAGGTTCCGGCAGGGATTCGGCCATCAGGGCCTTAGCCAACCAGGGTCTTAGCATTGCATATATAAAGGACGTAACCCCCCTTCCGCATAATGGTCCAAGGCCGCCCAAGTTAAGGAGGGTTTAAATAACATGGTTAACATTCATTCGTAATTATCATAATAATGGTACACGTGCTTGAAAAAAAAGAACGCCGTCTTGGAGAAAAACTTCTGCTTAAAGGAGATCGTTGTTCCGGTCCCAAATGCGCCCTGATTAGGCGCGGATACCCACCCGGTATTCACGGCAAGAAAAAAGGAAGAAGGAGAGGATCTTCCGAGTACAAACAACTTCTTAATGAAAAACAAAAGATCCGATTCCTTTACGGCCTTGACGATAGGGATATGGAGCAGTATAGTAAGAAGGCTGCCTCGCGTTCCGGCATTTTTAGTTCCAATCTTACCCGTCTGCTAGAGCGCAGGCTTGATAACACCGTGTTTAGGTTGGGTTTGGCGGTATCCAGACATAACGCACGGCAGTTAGTTGGCCACGGTCATGTGTTAGTAAATAGCAAGACAGTTAACATACCCTCATTTCAGGTAAAAAAAGATGACCTTATAAGTTTAAAGGAGTCTTCTTTGAAGTCCGATCTTTTTAGGGATCTTGAGATGCGATTGAAAAAGTATGAGGCGCCGGCTTGGTTGAGTCTGGATAAAAATAAAAAGGTAGGGAAGGTCGTGGGTCTGCCGGAGAACGAAAACGTGGGGGCAGTTGCCGATATTACAAAAATTAAAGAGTTCTATTCGCGTTAAACCTAGCGGTCAACAGAGATTATAATTATAATATCTATTACCAGTTATGAACATTCCTTTACCAGCAGCCCCAAAAATCGTATTGGAGGAAGGCAAGCGCGCTGTTTTTGAAATTGAGGGGTTATATCCCGGTTATGGCCAAACCGTAGGAAACAGTCTACGCCGCATTCTCTTATCTTCTTTAGATGGGTCTGTTATTACTTCGGTAAAAATAGAAGGTGTAGGACACGAGTTTTCAACCATAGAGGGCGTTGCGGAGGACGTGGTGGATATAATTTTAAACCTAAAACAGTTAAGGTTTCGTCTACATACTGAAGAGCCGGCAGTGATTAATCTCTCGGTAAAAGGTGAGAAAGAAGTAGTAGGCAAGGATTTTAAAACTCCTTCCCAAGTAGAGCTAGTGACACCAGATGTTCATGTAGCTACCATCACCTCCAAAAAGACAAGTCTTAACATTGAAGCGGTGGTGGAGTCGGGGCGTGGTTATGTACCCGTAGAGGCGCGTACTAAAGAAAAAGTAGAGGTGGGCACTATTGCGCTTGATGCCTCTTTTTCGCCGGTGCGGCATGTTAACTATGAAGTGGAAAATATGCGGGTTGGAGATCGCACCGATTTTAATCGTGTACGATTTCATATAGAAACCGACGGTTCCATAACGCCGCAGGAAGCTTTTAAAAGCGCAGCCCGAATTTTGGTTGAACAGTTTAGCGCTTTAGCGGAAGGTTTTACAGAACAGGTAACCAAAAATAAGTACGACGAAGAAACAGAGGAAGAAAAAGTTAGGAAAGAAGAGGTTGAGGAAAAAACAGAAGACGAGCCTATTCTTAAAACAAAACTGGACGAGTTAAAATTTTCTAACCGTACTCTCAATGCGTTACGTGAGGCGGGTATTAAAACCGTAGGGGGGCTGGCACGTAAAAAAGAAGAAACGTTGAGAGAGATTGAGGGTTTGGGAGATAAAGGAATACAGGAGATAAAAAAAGCCTTGGGAAATTTTGGGATTACTTTGAAACAATAGAAGCAAAATTAAACGCTACGAAATACGCAAAACTAGACGCAAGCTTTTGAAATAATAGCGTTTAGGTTGCGTAATAACTTGCGTTTATCACTGCTTCTACGGATATGAGACATTTAAAAAAAGGCAGAAAATTTGGTCGTGAACGAAATCAACGGCGTGCTTTATTGAAGAGTCTAGCCTCTTCATTTTTTATGTTGGGGAGAATAAAAACCACCGAAGCTAAAGCTAAAGAGCTAAGGTCACACGCCGAACCCTTTATTACGCGTGCCAAAAATCCGACTTTGGTTAATCGGCGTTATCTTGCACGTTTTTTTGACGAACGCACCGCAAAGAAAGTTTTTGAACGGGCGAACGAGTTTAAGAATCGTCAAGGCGGCTATACCCGGATTATAAAATCTGGTCGGCGTACAAGTGATGGCGCGAGGATGGCTATAATTGAGTTTGTTAAATAATGAATCCCGATAGTGTTCCTAAATTTTACTATGTCTATGTATTACGCAGCCAAAGAAATAGCAGATGGTATGTCGGTTTTACGATGGATTTACGGAAGCGCTTTAAAGAACACAATGAGGGTAAATATAATTCTTGGACACTACGGCGTCCATTCATCCCCGCAGCAAGCTACGGGGTACTCTGGGAAGGTGGGGGGATAAAGCCGATGCTCAGTCAAGAGAAAAACAGCTTAAATCAGGTCAAGGAAGGGCTTATCTTAAACAAAGAGTAAAGCGCTTCCTAACACTATCGGGATGGAGTACAAAATTGACGCAGCCAATAAAATATTGGGACGGCTCGCTACTGAAGTAGTGGTTCTTTTGCGCGGCAAAAATAGTCCGAGTTTTGATCCCGCGCGTATGAGCGGGAACAAAGTTATTGTTTTTAACACCGACAAGATACGCGTAAGCGGTAAGAAACTTGGCCAGAAACTATATCGTCGCCACTCCGGTTACCATGGGGGTTTAAAGGAAGAAAAATTGCGCGAGGTTCTCGCCCGAGATTCACGTCTTGTATTGCGGCGCGCGGTAATGGGTATGTTGCCCAAAAACAGACTTAGAAAAAAAATGATAAAAGATCTTATTTTGGTTAAAGAAGAAACTTCTTAAAAATGCCTGCCAAAAAGAAAACAGTTAAAAAAAAGATAAGTCTTAAGCCCCAAAAGATTAAAGAAGAGAAAAAGGCAGCGCTTAAAGCGCCGACCCCGGAGATTATAGCAGAAGTAAAACCAGATTTGACCGGGCAGGAGGAATTTTTAAAAGAAACCGCCAAAAAACCCGAACGGTATTTTGAGGCTGTGGGACGGCGTAAAACCGCTGTGGCGCGGGTACGCCTTTTTACGCGCGCCGGAGACTTTTCAGTAAATGGCAAAATTTATAGTGAGTATTTCCCCACTTTTGATTTGCAAAAAATTGCGGAAGAGGCGCTTCAAAAAATGAAGCTTTTGGGGCGATTCAGGGTTTCCGTAAAAATTTATGGAGGTGGAATCCATGCCCAAGCCGAAGCAATACGTCACGGCTTGGCGCGTTGTCTTGAAAAGTTCAACCCCGATTTTAGAAAACGTCTCAAACGCGCCGGATTTCTGCGTCGTGATCCCCGCATGAAAGAGCGTAAAAAATTCGGACTCAAGAAGGCAAGAAGGGCCCCGCAATGGGCGAAGAGATAGGCCTTGGCAAGAAGTCGGGAATCTCTTCTGAGACTGTCATGCGTCAGCCCGACGCAGTCCCGAACTCAATGCGAAGCATTGTAGTGTCGGGACAAGGAGGGCACCACAGTGGGCGAAGAGATAACTTAATTTTCAAATCAAAATCCCGGCAGTTACCGGGATTTTGATTGATTTTATATTTCAATCTTGTACCAAGTTTTGCCGCGTTTGAAAAAAATGGCGTTGGGAAGTTCATATGCGGTTAAAACCTCGTCAGTTCTTCCGGAAAGGATTTTTAGTGTATTTTTTCCTCCCCGGCCGTCAACCTCGGTAAAAAAAATTCCTTCACCTGTTTTAAACGCCACATGCGCACCGTCTTCGTAAAACCAGGCAGCGTTTTGTACCTCGTCTGTATTCTCAAGTATTATTTCCACTGTTCCTTTTTTTTGGAAAGGTTGATAAGTATTGTCAGCAAGCCATAAAATTTCAAGACCCCGTTCTTTTATAAGAAGTAACTTCTCCCCCTTTTGGTCAAAGACGACTTTTTTAAGACCACCTTTTATGGGCGTTATTTTATTATTTGAGGCGTCAAGTATAAATAATCCGCCTGAAGGGTCCAGAATTGCTACATCTCCTTTTACCGACTCAACAAAGATAAGCGGTCGTTCGTCAAGGAAAAACCCCGGACGCTCAATAGTTTCAGTGATTTTTGTGCCGGGATCAAAACGCGCCAAAAATCCGTTTTTGTCCACAAAAAGCACTCCTGATCCGACTAGGGCAAAAGAGTTCACATTTTTGGCGAGAACAGCCTTAGTTTTAGTTTCCACCAAAGACCCCTTTTTGTTTTTTTGTAGAGAAAGCGTTGGTTTGGGGGCGGGCAAAAACAATTTTTGTTCCGCCGCAGTTGAGGTTGCCGCTATAATATTCAGCGGGACTAAATAAATATTTCGCAGCTCCGTCACGATTTCCGGTTTAACCTCCACTTTTTTGGACCAGGGGTGGAATCCTGTTTTTTCAAGACGCACAAAATGGTTTGCGGGTTTAAGGTCAATCAACAGAGCCCCCCCAGAAATAAGGGAGTTTTCTTTAGCAAAATTTCCGTCAAGAAAAAGGGCAAGCCCCCTTGTTTTTGATTTAATAAAAATGCCGCCGGTCTTTTGGACGGCGCCCTTAATTAAGTCAAACTTGTAGCCCAGAGAGTATACAATCAGGACCGGAGAGGCTGCGAGAAAAATAGACACCAAGAAGTAAAATAAAAAGCGCCTCGTTCTTTTTTGCATGCGTTTAATTTAGCACTCTTTTTACATCTTGTAAATTTGTTCGGGGCGGGCATAAGATGGAAACAATGGAAAGGTTAGTTATAAAGGGCGGACGCCCCTTGGTGGGCGAAGTTGAAGTACGGGGCTCAAAGAATGCCGCGTCAAAGTTGATAGTGGCCTCGCTTCTTACTAAGGAGCCGTGCGTTATAGAAAACGTCCCTCTCTCTGCCGAGATTGATATCACGCGGGAACTTTGCGAGTACGTAGGAAGTGACATACACGTTGAGGGCCGTAAGATGACAATTCAGACGAGGGCGATTAAAAATTTTTCCGTATCAGAACTTTCCCGCAAAAATCGTATTCCAATTTTGGCTATAGGCCCGCTGTTGCATCGCAGTGGCAGGGCCGAAGTTCCTGTTTTGGGTGGGTGTCCTATAGGCCACCGCCCGGTTAATTTTCACATTGAGGCCTTAAATAAATTGGGGGCAAGAATTGAACGAAGGGAGCGTTCTTACTTTGCTCAAGCTTCAGAACTTCAGGGAGCAGAAATTTATTTTCCTTACCCATCGGTGGGAGCCACGGAAAATGTTTTATTAAGTGCCGTTCTCGCCCAAGGTAAAACGATTGTTGTCAATGCTGCGATAGAGCCGGAAATTATGAATTTGGTGGACATGCTTGTTAAGATGGGTGCGCGGATAAGTGTTGATGAAATGTCTCGTCGGGTGGAAATTGAGGGTGTGAGTAGGCTCGGCGGTGTTGCCATAAGCGTAATGCCTGACCGCAATGAGGCTGTTTCTTTTGTTACGGCCGCGCTAGCCACCGACGGCGACATTTTTATAAAAAATATAGAAACCCGGTACCTGCATTCTTTTATGGAAAAGGTAGCGGCCTTGGGCGCCTATTATGAAGTTCAGGAAGGGGGCATAAGATTTTTTGGAGAAAAACCATATCGTGCGGTTTCCTTGGATACAGCACCTCACCCCGCATTTATGACCGATTGGCAGCAGCCCTTTTTGGTGCTATTGACGCAGGCGCGCGGTAAGTCAATAATACACGAGACAGTATATGAGGATCGGTTCGGGTATACGAAAGATTTACAGAGGATGGGTGCAGATATTATGGTTTCTGACGAGTGTCCGGAGGGGAGCAAATGCAGATTTTATGGCCAGACATTTAACCACGTCGCTCATGTCTTTGGACCTACAAAGTTGCGCGGCGGAGAAATTACCATGACAGATATACGCGCAGGAATGGCGCATATTGTAGCGGCGCTGGCGGCCGAAGGGGAATCTGTTATCTCCGGCGTAGAACATGTGGATAGGGGATACGAGAGGATTGATGAGAGGTTGAGGGAATTGGGAGCGGACATAAAAAGAGTTTAGGCGGTTCCCTCGGCAATATGTTTTCTCGACACGACTCGCTCGTTCCAGCGACTCGCTCGCTAATGGTCGTCGCGATTTGTCCGACCTCGGTCGAACACCAAGCAAATCGCTCCTCCCATTGTCTCAAAAACATATTGCCTCGACCGCCCATCCCTCAACCACTAAAGGGAGGTTGGTGAGGGGAATGTATACTATGTTCATAAGAAAAATAGGAATTGATCTCGGTACCGCCAACACCCTTGTTTTTGTTCCCAAAAAAGGGGTGGTGGTAAATGAGCCTTCGGTGGTTGCGGTCTCGCGTGACGAGAACCGGGTTTTAGCTGTGGGAAATGAAGCTCGGAACATGATCGGGCGCACGCCCGAAACTATTGTTGCTTATCGTCCGCTTCGGGATGGAGTTATTGCCGACTATCGGGTCACGGAGGCTATGCTGCGTTATTTTATAAATAAAGCCGGCGGCCGCGTACGCCTCTTTCGTCCCGAAGTTATGGTTTCAGTTCCGGCTGGCGTAACTTCTACAGAACGAAGAGCGGTGATTGAAGCCACCGTAAATGCTGGGGCAAAAGCTGCTTATGTGGTAAAAGAGCCGGTGCTCGCCGCCATCGGCGCTGGTATTCCTATAAATGAGCCGGCAGGACACATGGTGGTTGATATTGGCGGCGGGACTACGGATATTGCCGTAATTTCTCTGGGCGGAATTGTGGCTTCAACCTCGGTAAAAGTTGCCGGCAACAAACTGGATCAGGCAATTTCGGACTATATAAAAAAACATTACAATCTCGCGATTGGGGATCGTACTGCCGAAGATATAAAAATCAAAATTGGTTCGGCGGTCCCGGTTGATGACGAAAAGTTAAAAATGGAAATTAAGGGACGCGATTTAATGTCAGGACTCCCGAAAACTATTGAAATTCATTCTCCGGAAGTTACGGATGCTATTTCGGATGAGCTGGACGAAATTATCCGTGCCGTAAAAGCAGTAATGCATGATACGCCGCCGGAGCTTGCGGCGGATATCATGGATAAAGGGATTGTGATGACCGGCGGAGGAGCGTTACTGCGGAATATTGATGAACTTGTGTTTCAGGAGACCGGCGTTCCTGCGCATATTGCCGAGGACGCGCTTTTGTGTGTAGCGAAAGGCACGGGGATTGCGCTGGAACATTTGGATGTATATAAACGCTCAATTATGAGTAAGCGATAGTTTATTTATGCCGCGATACGAATACCAACCGTATATAGGTAAACCCAAAGAGGAGAGGCGCGAGATGGCTAGCGCCAGCGGCTGGGTTGAGCGTAAACGATTCCTTTTCTCTTCTCATCCGGAACTTAAAGAACGCCTGGCCGGCCTTCAGGAGATCGTACGCGACTTTCAGAAACAATATCCGGAGCTTATTTCACTATCCATCTACGGATCACTTATCAAAGGATACGCTACGCCGGAATCAGACATAGACGGAGTTATTATCTTGGACGAGGAGGTTCAAAGAGAGCTGCAAAAGAAAAATCCACAATACAGTCCTTTTTCAATGAGCAATTTCTATAAAGCGCTTAAAGAAAAGTTATCGCTCACCTACGCACAAATGAGCATTCAATTGTCACTAATAGACAAAAAGGATCTTTTATTATTTGTACAGCGTGGTGACATTCCTCGCGAACTTTTTTTCTTATCTATAGGAGGACGGAAAATAAGTCAATACCGTAAAGTTATTCTTGACCAACTGGAAGCTATGGGTGAACAAGGGGAGGAAACATGGAGGAACTTTGGTCTTAGTCTTTTAAAGTGGGAATGGGGATCATATAACTGGGGGTCGGGTGGAAATCGGGAAATGGGTGAAAAACGAAAGAAACTTTATCCTTGGACAATTGCCGAAGCCAAGAAGTATTTTTTACATGGAGGCGATGATCTCCATTAAGGTTTGGTTTGATAAATTTCTTGAGATATGGTTCTCGGACATGAGCGACAAATTGATTATTTAAATAAAGTATTAAAACGTGGGCGTATGGCGCACGCCTATTTATTTTCCGGGCCGGAGGGTATAGGGAAATTTGAAGTGGCCAAGGCGATCGCTAAATCTTTTTATTGCGAAGGAGCAAAAAAGTCGCTCCACGATGTTTGCGGCGAATGTGTCCAATGCCGGCTTATTGACTCCGCTGCCCATCCGCACGTCGTAATACTGGATCCGAAACACACGTTAGTTTCTAAAAAAGTTCCTAGATCCGACCACGGTCGGACCGGGATGGCGGTCTCTAGGCCAGAAGGCCGTGATGGCCTAGCCACTGAAAGCCTAGCCAAAAAACGAAAAGAAATTCCTATACAAGACGTCCGCGAGCTAAAACGGGTTTTTTCTTTAGCCCCACAGGGTAACAACTGGAGGATTGCAATTATTAATAATGCTGATAAAATGAGTCAAGAAGCGGCTAACTCTTTCTTGAAGCTTTTGGAAGAGCCTGGTCAGCAAACCTTGATTATACTCCTTAGTGCCTATCCGGAGATGTTGCCTCAAACCGTTGTCTCACGCACCCAAGTGATTAAATTTTTTGGAGGGCGTGCGGGTTTCTCCCAAGAGGATAAAGAACTTAGACAGGAATTGGCTTTACTGGTTAGACAGCGGGATTTACCCCGTGCCTTTAAATTTTTTGAGAAAGCAGTCGACAATGACGAGCTTCGCAAAAAAACTATTTTTTTACTTTTGGCCACGGCGCGTAATAAGTTGCTCGCCACGCCCCAAAGAGAAAGCGTGATGACTATCAAGGAGATGCTGCGTATCGCCGAAATTATGGAAACCACAAATGTTAATTCACGCCTAGCGTTGGACGTTTTATTTTTAAAACTGGTTTGAGATGGTCTCCCGACTGCTTATTTTAATTCTTGTTCTGTTTCTGGGGGCCGTAGTGATTATCCCCTTTGTTTTGAATATCGCCGGTGTTACCAGTTTTCAGTTTGGTTCCCTAAGCGGCGGTCCGCAAGCCGGCAGTGGTATACTTCTGCGTTCTGGTGACGGAGGAATGGGCTGGGAAAATACGGTATTTTCCGGTGCAAGACGTATCCGTGCTCCTGATAAAATTTTGGATATCGCATTCCATCCGCAAAATGCTGATATTGTTTTTGCAGGAACCAAGTCATCAGGACTCTGGAAGAGCGATGATGGTGGAAAATCATGGGGGAAAATTACTGATCAGTCACGAGCCCTTGAATCTAATGCCGACGTATACAGGATTGAAGTGAGCAGGAGCAATCCCCAAATAATTTATCTTGCAGTTTTTCAAAACAGTCGCGGTCGGGTATTTAAAAGCGAAAACAGTGGTCTGTCTTTCCGCGAAATATATTTTGTGACCGCCAATCGTTTTGGCGTTTTTGACTTATACGTCAATCCCCAAGATTCCAACCACGTCATTGTTGTTACGGGTCAGGGCGGGATCCTTGAATCCAGAAATGGCGGCAAAACCTGGCACGTTATTAAATGGTTCAGCGAGGCCCTGACAAGAATTTTAGTAAACCCGGCTTTTTACGGAGAGATTTTTGTAGTTATTTCATCGGGCAAACTTTTTAAAACATTTGATGGCGGAGAAAATTGGGCCGATTTGCAGGAACCCGGCATTAAGACGGGGACCTTTCCTCCACCCAACGCAACCCTAAACCCTTTTGTCGGTCTTACATCAAAACGTTCTATTGAAGCGCTGGTGGCCGATCCCAATAATTTTACAACCCTTTTCATCGGCTCCAAAGAGGGCCTTGTACGCTCTACCGATGGCGGTTTTTCGTGGGATCGGGTGAACTTGTTGATCCCGCCGGAAGATTTACCGGTAAGCGCTGTTGCCGTTTCTTACTCCGATTCCAATAAAATTTTTGCAACAGCATCAACCCAGTTTCATAAGACGACGGATGGGGGAGAAAATTGGACGGTAAGTGCGCTTCCGACTAGATTTAGAACTAATAAGATTTTGGTTCATCCCCTGCGTTCAGATACAATGTTTGCGGTGCTTAAATAGATTTTTATGGAGGAATTTAAGCAAAAACTGGAGAAGATTTTAAAGAGATTTAAAAACGAACTCTTATCTCTTCGTACCGGTCGTGCCACGCCGGCCCTGGTTGAAGATTTAGAAGTTGATTATTACGGTTCTAAAACTCCGCTTAAAGCCGTTGCTTCTATCTCCAGTCCCGGGCCGCGTGAGCTTCTTATTCAGCCTTGGGATAAAAATGTGATTCCGGCAGTTGAAAAGGCCCTACAGGGTTCTTCTCTGGGATTAAATCCGATTACGGATCGTGATGCTATACGTCTTACTATCCCCGCGCTTACGGAGGAACGAAGAAAGGAGTTGGTAAAAATGCTGGGGCGCTACAGTGAAGATGCGCGGATTCAGGTGCGTAGAGAACGCGAAGAGGTGTTGAAAGAGGTGGAGAGGAAAGAAAAAAACGGGGAGGTATCTGAAGACGAAAAATTCCGGCAGAAAAACGAAGTACAAAAAATTATTGACGAGACTAATAAAAAAATTGAAGAGACAGGTCTGACAAAAGAAAAAGAAATTATGACTATATGAGCAAGCGGCGGCTGGATGAAGCAATTATTCGGTTGGGTTTATCTAAAGATAAACAGGAAGCTTTTATCACAGTCACAGAAGGACGAGTATTGGTTGACGGTCAAAAAGCAGTCTCACCGGCGCAGCTTGTAAGCCCGCAAGCAAAGATAGAGATTCGCGAAGAGCCGCTTTACGTAGGCAGGGGGGCGTATAAACTTGAAGCCGCTCTTAAAAAATTTGGAATAAACGTAAAAGATAAAATTTGTGCAGATATCGGCGCGGCTACGGGCGGATTTACACAGGTTCTGCTTTTGTACGGCGCCAAAAGAGTTTATGCGATTGATACTGCCCGTGGAAAAATCGCCTTGAAAATTCGTAGGGAGCCCCACGTGGTAGTTATGGAAAGCGTTGATGCGCGGGACATTAAAAAATTACCGGAGAGCGTGGATATTGTTACTATGGACGTCTCACTTATACCGCTTCGTGAGTTATTGCCCCATACGAGGCGTTTTTTAAAACCCAAAGGCGAAGTTATCGCGCTTTTCAAACCCCAGTACGAAACGCGGGACCCAAAAATTTTGAGACATGGTGTAGTGCAAGACGACGTAGCGCGCGGAAAATTGCTCCAAGATTTTATTGACTGGACTGAAAAGAGCGGATGGCGGATAATGGACCAGATGGAGTCACCAATTAAAGGAGATAAGGGAAACATAGAGTATATGCTATGGTTACACTTGTCTTAGTTTTAGTTGTTATTAGTCTTTTGATCCTCGTTCACGAATGGGGACATTTTTATTCGGCAAGAAAACTGGGTGTAAAGGTTGAAGAATTTGGGTTTGGTTTTCCGCCCAAAGTTTATTCGCGCATCAAAAACGGAGTGAGGTATTCTTTTAACTTGCTGCCTTTTGGGGGGTTTGTAAAAATTTTTGGGGAACACGGAGAAGGCGAAGGAGATAAACAAAGTTTTATTTCGCGTCCCCCGTGGCAGCGATTTACCATACTGGTTGCCGGAGTTGCTATGAATTTTATCCTTGCTTGGGTTTTTTTCAGCGTTGGCTCCGCAATTGGCGTACCGCAGATGCTGGATGAAAAACGGGATGGAATTCCTGTCTCAATAATTTCCGTGCTTCCCGGATCTCCGGCGGAACAGGCCGGTCTTAAATTTGGCGATCAGATCTTGGAAATGCGTTCTCCCGATGTTTCTTTGAGAATTGAAACGGAAAAAGATGTACGCGACTTTGTGGATGCTTATCGCGGGGAAGAAATAACATTAGTTGTTAAACGCAGCAAAGATGTTATTGAAGTTAAAGCAACGCCACGCGCTCATATAGCCGAGGGTGAGGGACCTTTGGGTATCGGTCTTGCGCGAATTATAGTTAAACGCGCCCCTTGGTATCTTGCTCCGTTGGAGGGAGCAAAGACGCTTGTAAGAAGCGTATCTGCGATTATTTTGGGCCTTTACACAGTTGTGAGGGAACTCTTGGTTAGGGGTGGGGCCCCGATTGCAGTTTCTGGTCCAGTGGGAATATTCTTTTTTGCACAAGATACTCGTGCGTTGGGCATCTCATATTTCTTGCAGTTTGTGGGTCTCCTGTCCGTAAATCTGGCTATACTTAATTTTCTGCCCATTCCTGCGTTAGACGGCGGACGCGCCCTTTTTCTTATCATTGAAAAAATTAGGGGACGACGCATTAACGTAAATATTGAAAATTTTATTCATACCCTTGGTTTTGCTTTTCTTATTTTAATTATGGTGCTCGTGACCTATCGGGATATTGTGAGGATTTTGTAGCTGTTGATAACTATGTTTGACTCTTAAGATTTGTTTGGTTAGAATCTTAACGGCACACTTTTTTGAGGCGGATCATGAAGCATCCCCTTCAAGCGTTACTCATCGCACCTATTCGTAAAATGCGAGAAGATGTTCTTGCCGGAAGCAAACAAATTACGATTCGGGATGGACACAGAGATTATAGACTCGGGGGAGTTATGCTTTGCTGTCCTGATAAGCCATGGTGTGTTGCCGCTGACATTACGGTCGTACGTCACACCACCTACGGTGAGATTGTTGAGGAAGAATACAAAGCTGATGGATTTTTGAGTCCTCAGGAGATGATTGAGGGGATGCGGAGGTTCTATCCCTATGCCGATTTTGACAAGCCGGCAACAGTGATTAGGTGGAATAACGTTCACGGCAAACTCGTGGATCAATATCATAAGAGGCAGGCTAAGAAATTAAGTAAGCATCAAAAAGCCTGCTGTGGTAAAGGTCCTTATAAAGGTTGATGTAGTCCGTCAACCTTTTAAGTTGTTGTTTGCATTATTTTCTCCGGCATGCTATACTGTATATATAGCTTAGTATTAAAACATATTTAGGTCTTAGATATCTACTTTTCGTTGATGTTGAAAGGCCATTCATCCCACACATAACTTGCACAGGGCATTTGTGCAAAGCACGGTGCAAGTTATGTGTGGGATTCATCCTCCCAACTTTTTGCATCGATAGTTTCGGCTTATTTGCAAGCGGGCGAGTGAAAAGCAAACTTGTTTGCTTTTCCGAGCGAGTGCTGCAAATATAGGAGAAATTACCCTATATTTTTAAGATAAGACGCCAGAGGTATACGAAATCCTACGGCACGTAGATACTTCGCTGCAAAAAGTTGGGAGGACAAGGTTTTAAGAAGAGCAAGGTCGTTACATAATTAGCTTTTAGCTTACAGCTTATAGCTTTCAGGATAATCCTAGAAGCTAATTCCTAAAAGCTAGAAGCTCGTCGAAAGTGGCTTTTCAAGATCAAAGAGGTGGATTTCAGGATGATCGTCCTAAGTACGACATCACCTGTTCCAAGTGCGGAGCAGCCTCTACAGTACCCTTCCCGCCAACTGCGGGACGCGATGTCTACTGTAAGGACTGTTTCCGTGAGATGAGACCGCCCCGTCGTGACTTTCACGGCGGTGGAGGATTCCGACCTCGATAAATTAAACCAAAATCCCCTGAACAATGTTCAGGGGATTTTGGTTTAATATACGGACGTAGTATAATTTCCGCATGGTAAATTCACTTGTAAGCTGCAAAAAATGCGGCCATACTCTCTATACAAATCGGGAAAAAGAGCAAGGCCTTTGTGAAAACTGTTCACGTCAGACTGCGGGAAAATGTGTGAGGTGCGGCGTACCGTTAGTAACAACCGGCAGGTCTGGAGGAGAATTTTGTAGTCGTTGTCGGACTCTAGAAGCAAACTGTATGAAATGCGGTTTAAGGTTATATACTCCGCAGGAGCGAAAAAGCGGAGTATGTGTACGTTGCAGCAGAAAATAAATATGCAAAAATATGACTATTTAATTATTGGTGGCGGGATTGCGGGTGTGACTGCTGCAGAGACTATCCGGGAACGCGCGCCTGATTCTTCCATCGGACTGATTTGCGATGAGTCGTATCCTTTGTATTCACGAGTAATGCTCCCGGGGTATCTCAAAAAAAAGATCTCGCGCGAGCAGCTTTTTTTGCGGCAGGTGGACGATTTTACTTCCAAGCGCATTGACCTTCGTCTTAAAGAAGAAGCAGCCTATGTTGATGTAAAAAGAAAGGAGGTGGGTCTGGCTAATCGTATAGTTCTTAGCTACGAGAAACTGCTTATTGCGAGCGGCGGCAATACACTGGACTGGGGAAGGCCGGAAGAACAAGGGTTTATTTATCGTCTGCAGACCCTGGATGATGCGGATAAACTATTTCAAAAACTTGAGACTATCCGTCAGCCAATAGTGATAGGAGCCTCGTTTATCAGTTTGGAATTTCTTGAAATTTTTGTAACCAACAGTATCCAGCCCCTGCTTCTTGTACGTACCCCACACTTTTTTTCGCGTATTTTTGATTATACCGGAGGAGAAATACTGCATGACAATTTTGAACGCCACGGCATAAAAATACAATTTAATGACGAGATTGCGGAAATAACAAAACACAACACCGCGTTTTCGGTTCAAACCAAGGGTCTACGCATATTGGAGAGCGACGCCCTAGCGCTTGGATTAGGAATTAAACGCAATATGGAGTTTATCCGTGGCTCCGGAGTGGAGCTAGGAGAGCAGGGGGTACGCACCAATGAGTATTTGGAGACAAGTATAACTGATGTTTGGGCAGCAGGAGATGTAGCCGAATTTTACGATGTTATTTTAGGGGAGCACCACGCTATGGGTAATTGGACTAACGCTTTTTTGCAGGGGCAAAGAGTGGGACTCAATATGACTGGAGAGCGTGAGCCTTTTAAAAAAGTTTCCAGTTATTCCATAACCAATTTGGGATTTCAGATAACGGCATTAGGCAATTGCAACGATGGCCGCGATACTATTGTGCGTGTGGATAAAATTAAAAATCAATATGAAAGGTTTTTCCTGCGTGACGGCATTTTGGTTGGGGCGGCGCTTATTAATCGTTTTCAGGACAAATCTCACCTGGCTAAATTCATTGAGGCCAAAGTATCTATGGAGTCGTATCGCGATAAGCTGACCGATTTTGGATTTGACATAACGGCAATACCAGCCTAATATAGTCTTTATGGAGGAAGATACTAAAATAGAAACCGAGGATATCAAAAACGCCGGAGCGCATTCGGCACCAAATCCATATCTAGTTCCTGCCGCGATCGTCATTGCCGGACTTTTAATAGCCGGAGCAGTATTTTACACCAACTCTCCAAAAACTCCGGCAGCCAATCGTCAAACAGCAGCAGCGGGGGAGCCGGCCATATCAGCGACCGGAGATCTAGCGGATGACGATCCGGTATTAGGCAACCCGGAAGCTTTGGTTACCGTGATAGAATTTAGTGACTTTCAATGCCCTTTTTGTCGGCGTTTTTTCCGCGATACTTTATCCCAGCTTAAGGACAAATACATAAAAACCGGCAAAGTGCGTTTTGTTTATAGGGACTTTCCTCTTACGGGGATTCACGACATGGCCCAAAAATACGCGGAAGCGGCAGAGTGCGCGGATGAACAGGGGAAATTCTGGCAGATGCATGACAAAATTTTTGAGGAGCAGGATAAACGCGGGGTGGCAACGGTGTTTGATATTACCGTGGCTGACATTAAGCAGTGGGCTCGTGGGGTCGGTCTTAACGGCGCGGCGTTTGATGGTTGTCTTGACTCGGATAAATATTTTGAAGAAGTGCAAAAAGATTTTCGCGATGGTCAGGCGAATGGCGTAAACGGCACTCCGGGCACATTTGTCAACGGCCGCCTGATTCAGGGCGCAGTGCCTTTTGAGCAGTTTGCATCCGTGATTGAACAGGAACTTGGGCGGGCAAAATAGTATTTAGCTGTGGAAAAGCGGCTCTTGACAAGCCGTTTTCTCGGGAGTATACTTATTATTATTGAACAACTATGACAACAAAAGAAGTTAAAGTAACCGATTTGTCAAGAAGACTGGCTCTTTTTAGCGATCCGGTCAGGTTACGGCTTTTCTTGTTCTTGTTTTCCTCTGGCGAGAAGGATCTTTGCGTCTCGGATATTGCGGCCTACCTTAAGAGTTCGCTTTCCAATACCTCGCACCAGCTAAGAAAACTGGAACTGGCCGGTTTTGCAAGACCAGTGCGCCATGGCCGTATGATATGCTATCAGTCCATCAAGACGGATACCAATAAATTATTATATACTTATCTTACACGTTTAATGAGGCGCGGATTGTAGCGGATAGAGGAACAACCCTGTTAGTCTATTCGTTTACTATGCGTGCGTTATCTATGGCCCAAGTAAAAATATACACAACTCCCACTTGCGTTTATTGCAAGATGACCAAGGAGTTTTTTAAGCAAAACAATATACAGTATGAGGAGAAAAACGTAGCTACTGACGCTGTGGCTCGCGATGAGATGATTCAAAAATCCGGCCAGATGGGAGTGCCGGTGGTTGAAATTGATGGAAAAATTATCATTGGTTTTGACCAGCCGCATCTTAAAGAGGCCCTTGGTATTTAATGAACAAGGTCACGTTTATTGCTATATTTTTGGCCGCATTGTTGGTGGGATTTTTAGGATATCAATTATTTTTTAGACCACAGGTTAAATTACCCAAAGGGGAGCCGCGTGAAGAAAAAATTATGATCGAAGAAGGCAAGGAACAAAACATTTTAGTTACCGACGGAGTTAAGCATTCTATTCCGCTAAACGAAATTATTTCTGGCGGCCCGCCCAAAGACGGCATCCCTTCCGTTGATAACCCCAAGTTTATGGCCGTTTCAGAAGCCAATGGCTGGCTTAAAGATGCAGAACCCGGTCTTGCTTTTTCGCGCGGTAACACGCACCGGTTCTATCCGTATCAAATTTTGGTGTGGCATGAGATTGTTAACGATTCAATCGAAGGTGAACGTATTTTGGTGACATACTGCCCCCTTTGTCTAAGCGGATTTGTCTTTGACCCGGTAGTGAAGGGCGAGCGGGTTGAGTTTGGAACTTCGGGCAAACTCTGGAAATCTAACCTCGTTATGTACGACAGGAAAACCGATTCGCTTTGGTCGCAAATTTTGGGCGAAGCAATTGTGGGCGAGATGACCGGCATCAAGCTAAAACTGCTTGAGTCCGATTTACTGCGCTATGGGGATTGGAAAAAGAAATTTCCCCAAGGACAGGTGATGTCGCGCGATACCGGCGCCACAAGATTTTACGGGTCCAGTCCTTATGGCGACTATTTTTCCCCGGTTGATTTTGCTATCGGCCTTACCGGTTCCCGCGATGCCCGTCTCTCACCCGAAGCATTTATCTTTGGGATTGTGATAAATGAAAAAGCAAAGGCCTATCTGGTTGATGCCGTTAAAAGTAAAGGCGAGGTTGAGGACGATTTTCAGGGGGTAAAAATTATTTTACGCCACGATAAAGAGTTAGACGTGGTACGAATGTTTAAAAAAACACCAGACGGCCGGGAAGAGCGTATAAATCCTTTCAGCGCTTTCTGGTTTTCCTGGTCAGCCGTCCACCCGGCGACTGACTTATATAAATAAGGGTTGGTCGTTATTATTAAAATAAATTTATATTACAATTATGGATGATCACCATCAAAATAAATGTATGGCTTGTTCTTGTCCTTGCGACATGCATAAAGAGCATACCCACCACGAAGAGGATCACAATATGGACCACGAAGAAGGCCACGAGAAAGGAGGGTGTATGGCTTGTTCTTGTCCTTGCGACGAGCACAAAGAGCATAACCACGAATAGTTCGTGGTTATGCTTGCCCGAACATGAGCACTAAAAACATTATTTTTCTGGTAGTTGTTATTTTGGCGGCTGCGGGACTCGCGGGTTTATTTCTGGTACAGCGGGGCGTAATCAATCCGCCCTCTCCGCAAACCAATAAGGCCGCCCCTGAATTTAGTTTTAACGATTACAACGGAAAGGAAGTAAAGCTTTCCGATTTTCGCGGAAAGCCGATATTGGTAAATGCTTGGGCCGCTTGGTGCCCGTTTTGTCGCGAGGAGCTGTCTGATTTTGCCAAAGTTAAAGAAGAGTTTGGCGGTAAATTTGAAGTTATTGCTATTGACCGCGCCGAACCGCTTGAGGTTGCCAAACGCTACTCGGACCAGCTCGGAGTTACGGAAAAGTTCGTTTTTCTTCTTGATCCGGCGGACTCCTTTTATCAGTCCATAGGCGGTTTTTCTATGCCCGAGACGATTTTTGTGGATAAAGACGGCAAAACTGTTTTTCACAAGCGGGGTCCTATGAAGCAAGAAGAAATACGACGCAGAATACAGGAAAATTTTAATTTATAGTTATATTTATGGATTTATCTCTCGTTATTCCGGCATTTATTGCTGGTATCCTGACATTTTTAGCTCCCTGCACCTTGCCTTTGGTGCCGGGTTATTTGGGCTTTATCAGCGGGGCCTCGCTGGAGGACTTAAAAGACCCGATGAAGGCGTCCACGGCCCGTCGTAAAATTTTTCGGAACGGTTTATTTTTTATTCTTGGATTTAGCGCCGTCTTTATTATTATGGGTACGTTAGTTGGATTTGTCGGAGCCTCTCTGCTTGCCCCTTACAGATTTTGGTTATCAAGAATTGGCGGCGTATTTGTTATTCTTTTCGGTCTTTTTATGCTTCACCCCGTTAGAAATCCGCCCCGCTTCTTAAGCGCGGCGGCAGCCGTCTTGGGGCGGCTTATTTCTAACGGGGTGAATGTTTTAAAAATTTCGTTTCTTGTTCGGGAAAAACAACTTAAGGCGCCGGGCGCATTGGAAAGAGGAAAGTCGCTAACTTCTTTTATATTAGGTTCGGCTTTTGCTTTTGGTTGGACTCCTTGCGTGGGGCCCATTCTTGGGTCCATTCTTCTTCTTGCTTCAACTTCAACCACTGCGTTTCAGGGGTCTTTGCTTTTGGCTGTTTTTTCCGCAGGTCTTGCGGTTCCGTTTCTTCTGGTGGCACTGGGTATTGGTTCGGCCGCGAAATTCATTTCCAAAATTTCTAAGTTTTTGAGCGTGGTATCTGTTATCGGCGGCCTTCTGCTTATTTTCTTGGGTATATTATTGCTTACGGGCAATATGGCCCTTCTGATTTCTTGGGGCTACCGTCTATTTCAATTCATCAACTATGAAAGGTTATTGGATTACTTATGATAAAACCTTAGCCGTATAATCTTACGAGGCGACGCCTCATAAGATCTCCGGATAAATTTTATGGCAAAAAGATACGGACAATCGGTGAGCAATAAGACCTTGATTATAGGAGCGGTGATCATTTTCGCCGGACTTATGATTTTTGTTGGTTTTTATAACAGGAATTCCCCTGCGGCTTCCGGAGGAGGCGTTCGTGGCAGTCAAAGTTCGCCCGGAAGTTATCAGGCGGCCGCGAGCGGCGGTGTTACATCAAAAAATCTTGCCCCCGATTTCACTTTATCAAAACTTGACGGGGGAACGATAAGTCTTGCCGAATTTCGCGGGAAAAAGCCGGTAGTTGTTGATTTTTGGGCTTCGTGGTGCCCCAATTGCCGCCGCGATATGTCAAATCTCAACCGCTTTTATGAAAACTATAAAGACCGGCTGGAGGTTATCGCCGTAAATTTGCAGGAGTCTGAAGGAACGGTAAGGAATTTTATTGAGTCGCGCGGGTTTTCCTTTCCCGTAGCGCTTGACCCCTACGGCGGAGCTGGTCAGGCCTTTGGCATCCGCTACACCAATACCCACTTTCTTATTGATAAAAACGGGAAAATAGTTCGCGAAATACCGGGCGACATACGCGAAGCGGACTTTTTGTCGCTCCTGCAGTAACTTTTTAAATTCTTATATGAATCAAGTCGCCAAAAATATACTGACAAGATTAACCCCGGTCTTGGGGGCTGGTGCGGTCGGTGCGTGCCCGCTCTGTTGGATTGGTTCCGCGTCCCTCCTTACCTATCTTGGACTGGGCGCGCTAATTTCGGTGTGGCGATTGATGGCTTTTGTTTTACTTGGTATGAGCCTCATTGGTTTTATGTTTGATTATCGCTCCCATAAAAATCTGTCTCCCCTGCTATTTCTTGTGGTAGGCGGCATATTACTTTATCTCGGTCGGTACGTTTTTGGCGGAGCAGGCTTTGGCGGCTGGCAGATTTGGGGTCCGGGAGCAGTCCTTGTGCTTGCCGCGGTTATTTATAACAGACAACAATTTTATAAAAAAAGGACACGAATATTATGAACAAGTTTGATTACCAATTCATTATCATCGGAGGCGGCGCGGCTGGTTTTGCGGCAGCCATTAAGGCAGATTCTCTGAAGATTAAAACTTTAATGATATCGGGCGGCAAAGTGCCCTTGGGCGGCACCTGTATTAATGTCGGCTGTATGCCGTCAAAACGATTGCTTACCGCCGCAGAAGCCTATTGGAATGCCAAAAACAGCAAATTTGATGGAGTAAAAAGCGCCGCGCCGGAATTAAGTTTTGAAGAAGTCATAAAGTCAAAAGACGCTCTTATCAACAAACTTCAGAGCAAGGCATATGCCGGCACTCTCAAATTTTTGGTTTATGTCACTCTCAAAGAGGGAGACCCCGAAGGAGTCGCTCCGCGACCCTACGGGGCAGGCGCGAAATTTATTGATGAACACACAATCGAAGTAAATGGCGAGAAAATAACCGGAGAAAAGTTCCTTATCTCAACTGGTTCTTCCACATTCATCCCGCCGATTTCTGGATTAATTAATGTAGATTATTTAACCAACATAGAAGCCTTGAGCTTAAAAGAATTGCCTAAATCAATGGTTATTTTAGGCGGCGGTCCTTTGGGGCTTGAATTCTCCCAGATTTACAATCGTTTCGGCACAAAAGTGACCGTTTTGCAGTCAGCGGACAGAATCGCTGATCGCGAAGAGCCGGAGTTATCAAACTTTCTGCAAAAGAAATTAGAAGAGGAGGGAATTACAATTCACACTTCCGCCCAAACAAAAAGCGTTAGTCGGCATGACGGTCTTATCGAGGTTCAAGCAGATGTGCGCGGTAAAGAAGTAATAATCAAGGCGGAAAAAATATTGGTAGCAACCGGAGTAAGAGCTAATACCCAACCTTTGAACCTCGAAAGCATCGGCGTCGGCATCGGTAAAAAAGGAGGAGTAGTAACCAACGAATTTTTGCAGACAGACCTTCCCCACGTATTCGCGGCCGGTGATGTTGTAGATCAGTATGGGGACGAAATTAATCCCAAATTAGAGACAACTGCCGGAAGAGAGGGTTTTGTTGCCGCGTCCAACCTTCTTGAAAATAAGGGTCTCAAAATGGATTTTCGCTCAACTCCGCATGCTATTTTCACTGACCCGCCGCTCGTCAGCGTCGGCCTTACCGATGCCCAAGTCGTCAAGCAAAGCGGGCTTACCTGCAGCTGCCGCACCCTGAGCCTGGAGCTTGTTCCAAAAGCGCACATTTTGGAAGCGGCAGACGGCTTAATTAAAATGGCAATAGACGCCAAAACAGAGGAAGTTGTCGGTATTCACATGGCGGGAGCAAGAGCGGAAGAAGTTATTTCAATGGCAAGTTTTATCATCAAAAACAGAATGAAGCTGGACGATATTATTGAGAATACTTTTATTTTCCCGACTATGGCCGAATCAATTAAATGGGTCGCCCAATCCTTCAGGAAAGATGTCAGCAAGCTTTCCTGCTGTACGGAATAAATATGAACCCCGTTAGAAGTCTTGGGCAGAAAAATTTTATGAAAATTTTTCTGCGTGTATATCGCGGGAATTATCAAAATAACCATGAAAAACAACAACATAACACAAAGTGAGGACGCTCCGACTTCTAACGGGGTGAAAGCCCCGGAATTTATAACCGAAAATGAACAATGGCTCAATTCAGAGCCGCCGAAGATCGCTGATTTAAAAGGCAAGGTGGTTTTAATTAAATTTTGGACTTTTATGTGCTCTTGGTGCCAGCAGGATTTGCCGGGCATTATGGAGATTGAAAAGAAATACAAAGACAAGGGGTTGGTGGTAATCGGCATCCATTCCCCGGAAACAACTTTTGAGCGCGACGTAGAAGCATTAAAGAAACAAATGAAAGTTTTGAAAGTGGACTTTCCGGTTCTTACCGATAACGCAAGACAAAATTGGAAAGCATACAAAGTAGAAAACTGGCCGGCGTATTATTTAATTGACCGTGAAGGAAACATTGCTTTTAGCATTCTTGGTCCGGGAGTCGAGGACCAATTAGAAAATAAAATTAAAAATTTAATATAAATTTATGGAACAAACGAATCACAAAATAACAATTTACGGTACATCCACTTGTCAGTCATGCGCTCTCGCGAAAGAATATCTTCATTCTAAGAATTTTGAGTATGAATTTAAAAATGTCGGCGAGGACGCCGTGGCGCGGGAGGAGATGATCGCCAAAAACGGCGGCATGCTTAGCACGCCAACAATTGAAATAGACGACAAAATTATTGTTGGTTTTGACAAGGGAAAAATAGACGCTCTTTTGGGAAATTAATTCTCCAAAGTCGAACTATAGAGTAAAAAGCTGCTGTTAATTTACAATGCCCAAAATCAATATTTTACAAATTGGAAAAGAGGTTCTAAAAAACGAAGCAGACGCAATCCAAACCGTTGGAAAAAATCTTGACTCGTCTTTTATTAAAACAATTGAATTGTTGTACCACGCGAAAGGAAAAATCGTTCTTGCGGGAATCGGTAAATCCGGAATAGTGGCGCGGAAAATTGCCGCGACGCTTTCCAGCACCGGCACTTTCAGTCTATTTGTCCATCCGGTGGAAGCACTGCATGGAGATTTTGGTATGGTCCAGAAGGATGACGTCATTATAGTTATCTCTCACAGCGGGGAGACGCCGGAGGTAGTAAATTTTATAAATATTCTAAAGAGTCACGGAAATAAAATTATCGCTATTACCGCGAATAAAACATCAACCATAGCTAAGCTCTCCGATATAATTCTTTTAACCCATGTAAAAGAAGAGGCTTGTAAAATTTGTACCACTTTTAACTTAGCCCCAACGACAAGCGCGTTGGCGGAGTTGGCCTTGGGTGATGCAATGTCAAGCGCGCTTCAGGAGATGAAAGGGTTTAAACGAGAACATTTTATGAAATTTCACCCCGGAGGTACGCTTGGAAAATCAAAGATATTTAAAAAATAGATTAAAATCCTTTTTCGTATTATGATTTCTAACGGGTCAAGTTGTTGCGAAACACCACAATTTAATAAAGGGGGTGAGGATATGGAAGAGAATAAAACTGAAACACATGAAAAATCCGTGATCGCGCGGGAGCTTTGGTTTCAAGAAAACGAAAAAGAATTTATCGCAGAACACAGTATTGGCGCAACCATAAGAGCCGGCGACCGAACAGCGGAAACGACCGACCCCAAGGGCGGATATCGAGAAGGAGGATTTGTTACCTTGAAAATTCAAAAAGCTGACGGTAGCTTTGATCCCTTGGAGACAACGGTAGTGGTATACTCAGCTAAAAAAAAGGTGTTGGGAGAAATTAAGCCGGAAGATTTAGAAGGAACGCCATTGTCCCAGAAAACCAAAACAGCGCTCATTGAAAAATTAACGCGTCTTTACGGGAGAGATTTTACCGACAACGACACTGTTACGATTGTGCGGTTTGAATACGCAGATGATCTAAAGGAAGCTGGTAAGAAGATACTTGCATCTCTTCAGACCTTTGCTCAAAATGATTTACTCGAATTAAAAAACGGGCCTTTTCGTTTGGCCCCTGAATACAAGCCATCTGGTCTTACCCCTGAAAATATCAAAGGCCGGCCACTTTCATTTATTATCGGTGAACAGCCCTCCGAGTATGCCGTCAGCCCCCTGATGTGGAATGCAGAATTCAAAATGAGGGGTTCAAATGGACTTTTTTTGCCCGTTGATATCGCCCCGGATAAAAAGGGTAATCTGAAAGAGTTTATTGATAAAATCGTTGAGATCGGAAATTTGGTTTTTCGTGTTTTGACTATTACCAACCCCTACAAAATCGATGCCTTGCAGTACTTCAAAAATCTGCAAGAGAGATATCCTGATCGAGTGGATTTGAGCGAGGATGCTTTGCGTATTGGCGCTACCAATCAAATACTAATCGGGCCTGATAACAAGTTTTACGTTATTAACTCCGATGGTCGCGGCATGGCAAATAGTATTGAGGAATTTCTTAGTGGTAAAAACCGGGGAAATTTGGAGGCAAAACACGTTGGTCTGGTCGGCGCCGGCGGCGCTGCTCGGGGTATCGCTTATGAGGTTGCCAAGCGAATGGGTCCTCATGGTTTGCTGACAATATTTAACCGAACGCAGGAAAAGGCCGTAGCTCTGAAAGCGGAACTATCTAGCTATTTACCACAAACACCGATAGAAGCCCGGGGCCTCAATGAACTGCCCGGTCAGGCGAAAGAACAGGAAATAATTATTTCGTCCATTACTGAGGGTGACCCTCTTTCCGATTCTGGTGTATATAAAACCCTTCCCCGGGGAATTTTGATTGTCGATGCTAATTATGGTCCTAAATCTATTATTGAACAAAAGGCGCATGAGGCAGGACGTGACGATCTTGACATTCATGATGGTGCCGGTATGGTCGTTGAGGGCTATATTATTGCATCACAAGAACTTTCGCGATTGTGGAAATATGAAGTTTCCAGGGAAGTGTATCGGGAGATCGGATTTGTGTTTGGTTATAGGAAGCGGGCTGCGAGTTCGTAAGTTTAAGAGCACTCTTTTTCAGTGCTCTTTTTAACTTGCTAATTCCGCAGCAGCTCTGCTGCGCGGTTATTATGTAGGTATGGTATGATTAAGCAAACATATGATGTATGAGACAATAAAAAATTTATATTCCCAGTTTGAGTTTGAGCCGGTGGTTGAAAACCAAGACCGGTTGAAGAAGTTTGATAAATTTATTGTAGTTGGTATGGGCGGCTCGCACTTGGCGGCGGATTTGATTAAAACTTGGAGGCCGTCTACGGCAATGATAACCCATGAAGATTACGGCTTGCCGGGTATGGCAGAAAACGTTTTTCAAAACGCTTTGGTTATTCTTAGTTCTTATTCCGGCAATACGGAAGAGGTGCTGGCGTCTTACGAGATGGCTGGTGAAAGAGGATTTGCGCGCGCCGCGATTTCCATAGGCGGCAAGCTGCTTAAGCGAGCAAAAGAAGACGGAGTGCCGTATGTGCAGATTCCCGATACCGGGATTCAGCCGCGTTCTGCTCTCGGCTTTATGTTTAAGGGTCTGCTGAAGTTAATGGGTGAAGAAGAAGCGGTGCGGGAAGTAGGGGAACTTCATAAATCGTTTCATCCCGAAGAGTACGAGGAAAAAGGGAAGAAACTGGCTGAGAAAATTAAAGGGTATGTTCCTTTGATTTACGCATCTACTAAAAATGAAGGTATTGCCAAAAATTGGCGAGTACGATTTCATGAGACCGCAAAAATACCTTCCTACTATGATGTGTTCCCGGAACTTAACCATAACGAGATGACCAGTTTTGATGTGGTTGATTCAACGCGCCTCTTGGCTGAAAAATTTCATTTTATATTTCTCAAGGATTTAGAGGATCAGCCGCAGACTTTAAAACGTATGGAAATTACGGAAAAATTGTACCGCGAGCGCGGTTTGCCGGTAGAAATTGTTGAGCTTGGCGGTCAAAGCGAGCTTCACAAAATTTTCGGGGCGATTTCGCTGGCCGACTGGACTGCATATTATCTTGCCAAACATTACGGCACTGACCCCGAAGAGGTTCCGATGGTGGAGGAATTCAAGGGCTTGGTCCAAAAATGAAAATACAAATCCTACATAATAAATCATGTAATTTTTGGTTGATTGCCAAAAAAGAACTCGAAGAAATCCTCAAAGAAAAAGGAATTAGCGTTCCGATTGAAGAGGTTTTAATATCTAATGATGAAGAAGCGGTCCAGTATCACTTTGCCGGCTCGCCGCAGATTATGATTAACGGAAAAGATATTGATCCTATGGCCGAGAAAATTACCAATTTTCACGAATCCGGCTGTCGTTTTTATCTTTGGAAAGATAAAGCGTACGAATATCCTCCGCGGGAGATGGTGGAGGAAGCAATAAAAACATCCCAACATACTTGAGAATGTCAGGGTGTTGTGTGGAAGAAATATAAGAGATGTCACGGGAAGTGATATCTCGCAATCCCGTACCGTGTCGCCGAAGGCGACTCTGGTACCGGGATAAAAGGTGTCATGGGGGGTGGTTGCAAAGAAAAAGGCCCGTGTGACAGGCCTTGCGCGTTAGGAGGATTTAGGTTTCCAGAGAGGACAGCGAGTTACGGCGAGAGCCACGTTGTCTTCAACACAGACTTGGTAGAGCGCTTGAGCGATGCGACAGTTGTCTGGTTGGCCAGGCTTCAAATTACCGCAGTTTAAGCAGAGACATTCGGATCGACGCAGTGATTCAGTGGTCGGGTTTATCCAAACATCATGACCATAGTGCGTTTCCTGCCTCGGCTGTTCTTTCATTGGAAACCTCCCTGTAGATCGGTTTTGGTTTAAAGATAACAGAGGGGGTATTGAATTGCAAGGCCCGCATGACATTTTCTATAATCCGACTAGCTTGAAAGGCTTATAACTGAAAATGTGGCTTAAAATATAGAAAATCCGTGCGTGACAGTATTTAAAAAGTAAAGGTGTCACATGACGCAGACCAGATACTCTTCTCTAATTCGCGCGAATAAGCGAATAGTGTAAAAGAAATATAAAAGAGATGTCATGGGGCATGAGGATATGAAATACTTAACTGGACAACAAGAAAAAGAAGCGATTCGATGGATGAATAAAGCGGCAGAAGTTGCCAAAAAGGCTTTATGCCTGAAGGCAAAATGTGGAAGCGTAATTGTAAATGACGGAGAAATTATCGGAGAAGGTTATAACGCACCGCCATTAGATAGGGAAGAAAATCGGATGTGCGATAAAGAAGTTGGTGTGGGTAAGGATAAATATGATCGAACATGCTGTATGCATGCTGAATGGCGAGCGATAATGGATGCGTTGAAAAGAAGCCCAGAAAAGTTGGAAAGATCAAAGTTGTATTTCACGAGAGTAGATGAAAACGGTCAGATTAAGAAATCAGGGAAGCCATATTGTACGACATGTAGTCGAATGGCGCTTGATTCAGAAATAGAGAAATTTGTTTTATGGCACGAAGATGGCATCTGCGAATATCCGACTGACGAATACGATAGATTATCTTATCAATATAATCCCGTGGGTTAGGTAATAAGCAGTAAAGGTGTCACATGACGCAGACCAGATACTCTTCTCTAATTCGCGCGAATAAGCGAATAGGGAATAGGCGAATAGTGGGAAAAATGTATAAAAAGAGGGTATGTCCAATAAAAATCAGATCTCCAAAGAAAAACTTCGTTATTCCAAAATTACGCCCTATATTTATATTGGGACGAATATGCTGCAGTATTCCCATTTTGAGCGTCTGAAAAAACTTGGTATTTCGGTGGATATTGACTTGGAGGCGGGACATATAGAAAAAATCCCCATGCGGGGTTTGGATACATTTTTATGGCTTCCCACCAAAGACGGTCATGCGCCAACGCATAATCAAATGGCCGCAGGTGTTGCCTTTTTAGACCAGATGGTAAAACACAAGAAAAAGGTATATGTTCACTGCAAAAACGGCCATGGACGCGCGCCAACATTGGTGATTGCTTATCTTGCGGCACGGGGTATGATGTCAAAGGCCGCGTACGAATTTGTCAAAAAAAGACGGCCCGTGGTACATTTGAATAAAGAACAAATGTCTGCAGTTGAGAAATTTGCGCGTTTATACAAAAATCACGATTCAAAATGAACGGTTCAAGTCAAGAACAATTTTCCAGGGCCGACTTAAAAAGAGTGAGAGTGGACGAGGCATTAAAACGAAAAAATAAAAGGCGTCTCTTGTGGACGATTTTGGTTTTGGCCGTACTTATTGTTTTGGTGGGTGGCGGAATACTATTAAGCAGGTCTCGTTCTAAAAATCTTCCCGGTGTTTTTGTTTCCGATGAGGGACGCGAGCATGTTTCGCCCGGACACCCGCATACCTATAATTCCAACCCGCCAACTTCCGGGCCGCATTTTGCCCAGCCGGCTGAATGGGGCATTTATAAGGAAGAGCTTCCGGACGAGAACCTGATTCATAACCTGGAACACGGCGGAGTCTGGATTTCTTATAAACCCGGAATCTCTGAAGAAATTCGCAAAAAACTTGAGGGGTTTTTTGAGAAATACGGACGCAAAATAATTGTAGAGCCGCGTTCTAAAAATGATTTGGATATCGCGCTTGTTGCTTGGAACCGTCTGGACAAATTTAACGCCAGTGATTTTTCTGAAGAACGGGTGGATAGATTTATAAAGGCGTTTAGAAATAAGGGACCGGAATTTGTGCCTTGATTGTCCAAATTTAGGAGCCTTTTTTTATTCTTATGCTCTACGACATTGTTGTTATAGGCGGTGGACCGGCTGGTACGGCTGCTGCGGTCTATGCCGCCCGCAAAAAATTAAAAACCCTTCTTATTACCGAGTCTTTTGGAGGGCAGTCTATAGTTTCGGACGACATTCAAAACTGGATCGGAGAAAAACATATCTCCGGTTTTGATTTGGCTAAAAAACTTGAAGAACATGTACGCGCTTATCCCGACATGGTGGACGTAAAAGTGCCGGAGAAAGTGCTGGAGGTTAAAACTTCCCGGTGTATAAACGGAACTAGGGTTTGTGATTTTTCAATAAAAACGGAACAAGGAAACGTGTACGAGGGAAAGACTGTAATTCTTGCGGCAGGCGCGCGTAGAAGGAAATTGGGTGTTCCGGGGGAGGAGAAATTAAACGGCAAAGGCGTGGCCTATTGCAGCACCTGCGATGCGCCATTATTCAGCGGCAAAAAAGTCGCAGTTATTGGCGGAGGTAACGCGGGGCTTGAAGCCGCGCAGGACCTTTTCTCTTACGCGAGTGAGGTTTATTTGTTCCACCGGGGCGAGGCCCTGAAGGGTGACCCCGTGGAACAGGAGGAAATAAAAAAGAACCCGAAACTTAGGGAGATTATTTTAAATGCTGAAACTCTTGAGATTTTAGGAGATAAATTTGTGACCGGACTTAAATATAAAAATCTTAAGACCGGCGAGGAGAAAACGCTTGAAGTGGACGGTGTGTTTGTAGAAATAGGTTCGGTGCCTAACTCCGAAATAGTAAAAGATTTGGTGGAACTTGACCAGTGGGGGCAGGTGAAAATTGATGCCAAACACGCTTCCACATCACAGCCCGGAATTTTTGCTGCCGGAGACATTACGGACGATCCTTATAAACAAAATAATATCTCGGCCGGGGACGCAGTAAAAGCGGCTTTGGCGGCGTATGCGTATTTGCAGAAAAGAGAAAAGCAATCACCGGCTGCAGAGAATTAAAATTGCCGTGGGTGGAAACCACACGGCTGCTAAAAGTTTATCTAGACTCGGGTTTCTGTTTAGCCATGTTTTGCGTAATACGGAATTTGGCCGTCTCAAGGATGACGGGTGTTACAATATCCTCAATATGCTCTTCTTCCATAGGGTTGAGCTCGCCTTTTAAAAAAGCTTCTGCGACTTTTAGTGGGGTCCCGTATTTAGTCAATAGTCCCCACGCACCGATACTCATTCTCGTCTTTCTCATCTGATGCCTCCTGCACTCGGATTCCCGAAGTGCAAATAGTATAATAACAAACTACTAAAAAAGTGTCAACCTTCTTCGAAAACACTCAAAAACTTGTTGAAGAAGTCTCTAGGCTTTTAGCCGGGATCCCGGCCCCGACGTTATGTCAGGGCTTAGGGGCCCCAAAATTATTCATATGTCAACTTTTTTTGAGAATACTTCTAAGATAGTCAACAAGGCAGCTGGTGTCGCCCATATTTCGGACGATATTTTGGCGCGTCTGCAAAAACCGGACAAGATTTTAGAATTTGAAATTCCGGTAAAGATGGATGACGGTTCCGAGAAAAAATTTCAAGCTTGGCGCGTACAGCATAATAACGCCCTTGGCCCGTACAAAGGCGGTATTCGCTATCATCCCGAGTCAAACCTTGATGAGGTGAGGGCTCTGGCTTCTTTAATGACTTGGAAAACCTCACTTATGGGTTTGCCTTATGGCGGAGCAAAGGGCGTGGTAAAAGTAGATTCACGAGCATTAAGTTTGAGGGAGCTTGAGGAGCTTTCCCGAGGATATGTCCGCGCTATTTGGAAAGAAATTGGTCCGCAAAAAGATGTTCCTGCGCCGGACGTAGGCACCAACCCGCAAATAATGGATTGGATGACTGATGAGTATTCAAAACTTGTTGGCCAGTGGAGCCCAGCCGCTTTCACTGGAAAGTCGGTTGAAAAAGGTGGCTCGTATGGACGAGAAATTGCGACAGGATTTGGGGGATATGTGGTCTTGCGTGAATTTTTAAATCTTTCAGGCCCCAAAATCGGAACAAGCGTGGCCATTCAGGGGTTTGGTAACGTCGGCTCCAATATCGCCAAACTTCTTGCGCAAAACAATTTTAAAATTATTGCCATTTCCGATTCTAAGGGTGGGCTTTATGAGGAAGCAGGCATTGATATTAAAAAAGTTGCTGATACTAAAGAACGAACCGGCACTATTGATAGAAAAACCTGCTATGCTCTGGAGCCGCATGGAGAGGCGTGTCGGGAATTAACCAATGAAGAGCTGCTTACTTTGCCTGTTGATATTTTGATTCCCGCTGCTTTGGAAAATCAAATCACGGCCGACAACGCAGCACATATAAAAGCCCACGCTATTTTAGAAATGGCCAACGGGCCAACAACTCCGGAAGCGGAGGCAATCATGACAGAACGCGGGATTGAAATTATACCCGATATTTTAGCTAACGGAGGAGGGGTTGTCGGCTCATATTTTGAATGGGTGCAGTCACTTGATAAAAAATATTGGACCGAAAAGGAGGTTTTGGATAAAATTGACGAGAAGATGAAAGAGGCGTTCGGTGCAGTTGTAGAAATGAAAAATAAATATAACACCACATGGCGTCTGGCCTCATATTTGCGAGCCATTACGCGAGTTGCGGAAGCTTTAAAATAAACTTATTATTAAACTATGGCATTGGCTAAAATAGCTATAAATGGTTTTGGCAGGATAGGCCGCTCCTTTTTCCGGGGAGCTTTTGGCTTGCCTGAATTTGATATCGTTGCGGTTAACGATCTGACCGATGCTAAAACCCTTGCCTATCTTCTTAAATACGATTCGGTTTATGGCCGTTACCCCAAGATCGTGGAGGGGGCGGATAGTTATTTAAAAGTGGACGGCGAAAAAATACAGGTATTGGCAGAAAAAGACCCCGCTCAACTTCCCTGGAAGGATTTAAAAATAGATATTGTTATTGAGTCAACCGGCTTTTTTGCCTCTGGGGAAAAAGCTAAACCGCATATTGATGCCGGAGCCAAGCGTGTGGTAATCACTGCTCCCGCTTCCGACGGCGTAACAACAGCGCTGATTGGCGTAAATGATGATCGGTTTGCAAAAGCAGGGCCTATTACCTGCAATGCTTCCTGCACTACCAATTCGGTTGCGCCGATTATGGCCATAATGCTTGAGAATTTCGGCATACAAAAAGCCGTGATGGTTACTGTGCACGGCTACACCGCCACCCAGAAACTTGTTGACGGGCCGGACGCAAAAGATCCTCGCAGGGGTAGGGCAGCGGCAGTAAATATTGTGCCTTCCACCACCGGCGCGGCAGGGGCAGTGATTCAAGCCATACCAGAACTGCAGGGCAAGTTTGACGCCGTATCAATGCGAGTCCCCACCATTAGCGGATCGTTGAGCGCAAACACCGTGCTCACCGCTAAACCTGTTACGCGTGAAAGTATAAATGATATTTTCAAAAAAGCTGCCGCAGAAACCCGCTGGTCAAAAATTTTAAAAGTAACCGAGGATCCGATTGTATCAAGCGACATTCTGGGCGAGCCATACGGCGCTATTGTTGATTTATCCCTCACCAAAGTAATTGACGGTAATCTTGCTACTGTATATTCGTGGTATGACAACGAGGCGGGGTATACGGCGACACTCATAGAACACGTCCGCAGAATTACTGAGAATCTTTAGTTGTAAAAACACTTAATATCAAAACGGCCTTAGGCCGTTTTGACTTTTAAGGGGACTCAGCTACAATCTAAAGTATTATGCGTCAATCACAACTTTTCGGGAAAACCCTGCGTGAGGCGCCCAAAGATGAAGTATCGGCCAATGCAAAGCTTCTGGAACGGGGCGGTTTTATTTATAAAACCATGGCCGGAGTTTATGACTACTTGCCTCTTGGGTATAGGGTACTGGGGAAAATAAATCAGGTGGTAAGAGAAGAAATGGATACTATTGGCGGGCAGGAGATTTTGCTGTCGGCCCTGCAGCCCAAGGAGCGTTGGCAAAAAACCGGACGCTGGGAGGGCATGAAAGATATAATGTATCAATTTAAAGATCACTCCGGGCGCGAGATGGGGTTGGCAACAACCCACGAGGAGGCGTTGGCCGAAATTGCGCTCCGAACCGTTCACTCCTATAAAGACCTTCCGCTTTTTGTTTATCAAATTCAGACTAAATTCCGCGATGAGCCGCGCGCAAAATCGGGCCTTATCCGCGGCCGTGAATTTTTAATGAAAGATTTCTATAGTTTCCACCGCGATTATGACGACCTTGGGAGATTTTATGAAATTGCCGATACTGCATACCGCAAACTTTTTAAAAGACTTAATCTTGATTTTTATGTGACCGAGGCATCGGGCGGAACTTTTACTAAAGAATTTACACACGAATATCAGGTGCTGTCGGAGGCGGGCGAGGACTGGATTTTGTACTGCAGCAGATGTCGTTTTGCGCAAAATAAAGAAGTTAGTCAGATGAGAGACGGCGGGAAGTGTATTAAATGCAACGGAGCGGTAAAACTTGGCAGAAGTATAGAGGTAGGCAACATATTTAAGTTAGGCACTAAGTTCTCTGAAGCCTTTGGGCTCTATTATTCGGACGAGAAAGGCGCTAAAAAGCCCGTGGTAATGGGAAGTTACGGCATTGGGCCGGGGCGTTTGCTTGCGACCATCGTTGAGGTGCACCACGATGAGCAGGGAATTATCTGGCCGGATACAGTAGCGCCCTTTCGCGTGCATCTTATTGAAATAATTCCAAAATCTAAGAATTTAAAAGTTAAAAAAGCCGCAGGACGGTTTTATAAAGACCTCCTTGCCAAAGGGATAGAAGTCTTGTACGATGATCGCGATGATAAAACCGCAGGAGAGAAATTTGCAGATGCGGATTTGATTGGGATACCGTGGAGAGTGGTGGTGAGCGAGAAAACGCTCCAAAAGAAGGGAGCGATAGAAATAAAAAGAAGGTCAGAAAAAAAAGAAATGGTCGTAGACAAAAAAGAACTTTTCAAGAGATTAAAATAAGCCTACTCGCTTTAAGCTTTCGGCTCGTACTCTACGCGTCTTGTGAAGACACCGTGTTTTTCCCTAAATGTTGCAGGTGATCCATAACCACGGTTCTCTTGCCATTCCTTTGTATTGGTAACAAAGAACTGGTCTGTAATCGACAAAATCCTCGCGCCTCCTTTTATAGAACCGATAAAATCGTTGATTTTTTCATCCAATCTATGAAACGCATCATGGATACCACCACTAGCAACAAAGGTTTTTACCATCTCTTCCTCCAAAGAACCGATCCAGTTTAGTCTATAATAATTCAATATTTTTGTCAATACATGCTCAACAAACTCTTCGGACACTTTTCGCATGATATAGGAATTGATTTGGGTACGGCCAATACCCTTGTTTATGTTCGGGGGCGGGGAATTGTGATAAATGAGCCGTCGGTGGTGGCGGTAAATCAAAAAACCGGACAGATTGTGGCGATTGGCTCCGAAGCCAAACGAATGGTCGGGCGGACACCGGCCTATATTACTGCTTCGCGTCCGCTGGTTGCGGGCGTGGTTTCTGATTTTGAAGTTACTGAGGAGATGCTTAAGTTTTTTATCCGCAAGGTTCACGAAGAGGCTTTTTCTTTTTTTGCGCGGCCGCGAGTTGTCATCGGAATTCCCTCCGGCGTAACAGAGGTTGAAAAACGCGCCGTGGAGGATGCGGCCAAAAATGCCGGAGCACGCGAGGTTTATCTGGTGGAAGAACCAATGGCGGCAGCCATAGGAGTGCGGATGCCGGTGCAGGAGGCAGTTGGTTCCATGGTAGTAGACATTGGCGGCGGCACTGCAGATATTGCCATGATTTCTTTGGGCGGCATTGTGGTTTCTAAGGCCCTGCGCATTGCCGGAGACAAATTAAATGAAGATATTATACGTTTTGCCCGGGACGAGTTTAAACTTCTGCTGGGTGAGCGTACAGCAGAAGATATTAAGATCGCGATTGGTTCGGCTTACGAACTATCAGAGCCGCTTGAGGCCACCATGCGAGGACGCGATTTGGTGACCGGGCTGCCCAAGGAACTCGTAGTGGACGATGCTGATATTCGCCGCGCCATGCGACATTCCATAAATACTTTAGTAAACGCCATTAAAGCTACGGTGGAGGCAACCCCGCCGGAATTAGTGGCAGACATTATGCACCGCGGAATTGTAATGGTTGGTGGAGGATCGCTCCTGCGGGGACTGGACCGTTTAATTCAAGAGGAGACAAAAATTCCGGTAAAAGTGGCCGAAGATCCTCTGACTGCCGTGGTGCGGGGCACAGGAATTATTTTGGAAGACATTGACTCTTTACGGGATGTTCTGGTGAGCACGGGTTATGAGAAAGTCCCAACCTAACATGATGCGACGTGGTCAAATAATTAAGGTGGTAGCGGCAGTGATTCTTCTCGGGCTGCTTATTTTTTTTAGTAACGCCGGTTTTGCCAAAAGTATACGCATGGGAATAGTTTTGATTTTCCGGCCCCTGATGAAGATTTCACAAGCTGTCCGAGGAACCTCACTAAAATTGTCAGATAAAGAGGTTTTGGATCTTGTCAAAGAAAACCAGCGCCTTAAAGCGTCTCTTTTTGATGCGGAAAAATTAAAACTTGAAAATGAATCCCTGAAAAAAGCCCTCGGGTTTAAAGAAACTGTCGCGCCGCGCCTTCGGGGTGCAAGAGTTTTGCTTCATGCCCGGGAACTCGGCAAAGAACTTTTAGTGGTTGATCATGGTGAAAACTCCGGAATCAAAAAGGGCATGTTGGTTACAGATTCTAACCGGATGTTGGTTGGAAGGGTGTTTGAAGCAGGACCGAACATCGCCAAGATTTCTGTTGCCTCCAATCCGGAGGAGGCTTTTGAAGCAGATATCATACCGCTACGCGTCAGAACTTTAATCAAAGGTATCGGCGGCAAGACCTTTTCGCTGGAGTTAATTTCAGCCGATGCCGCACTGCGTCAGGGGGATTTTGTTATGCTTTCCGGTAAAATGCCCCTTTTGGCGGGCGAGATAACATCCATCGGGCAAACTTCCGGCAGCGCTTTTAAAGAAGTGCGGGCCTCATTGCTTTCTCGTCCGGAAACGCTTCAGGAGGTATTTATTATTTCTTCGCCTTAGGACCTCTTACACAATAACAATTCTACTGCAACTCCAGAATTTTGGCTGCAAATCGTTCAGGCTTCGTCGTCTTATATGCACCATATAGGCCTCCTCATCCTTCACGATTTTCGCTCAAAATTCTGGAATTTCGGAGACGGGGCGATTTCGCTGCTGTGAAATGCGCCTCGCGTCTTGACACGAATGCTTATTGTGTAAAAGGTCTTTAGAATTATGCGCAATCTTGTTGTCGTGGTAACATTGCTATTTGTGTTTTTTTTGGAGTTGACGTGGGGATCGCGTATTAGCTTTTTTGGTATTCAGTTGCCGCTGACACTGCTAACTATATTTTTTTGGTTCTGGACCACGCATTTATATTCTCGTCTTTGGATGGCGGCGTTCGGCGGACTTATTTTGGGCAGTTTTTCGCTCTACCCCCCTGCTCTTTACGTTGGTATTTTAGCATTTGCCTCTTTTTTAGTTGAGTTTTTGCGCGAGTTCTTCCTCCTTAAACTAAAGGCCTAAATGTCCACTTTCCGCTTTTTTAAAAAAAATAGTCATGGAATACAACTTGATCCGGATGAGGTGCTGGCGGATTCGGCCAGCGCCTTACGGCCCTTTACCGTAACTGAAGGTAAAATGGAGCGTCCTATTGGCCGGGTTGCGGCTGTCTTTTTTTTACTGGTAGCTGTTGGCGGCATGCTTTATCTTTCCGGCCGCGCGTTGTCGCTCCAGATAAAATCAGGGTCATCTTTTTTCGCAAAATCCCAGGAAAACAGGTTTTTGGAGAGACCCATTTTACCGCCGCGCGGCGTACTTTATGATCGTTTCAAAGAGCCTCTGGTTGAAAATGTGCCCTTACTCGGACTTTTATTTGACCGAAGAATGTTTTTTAAGGAGAAAGGCGCGCTTTCGCTCTTGAGAGAACGTCTGCAGGAACGGTTGGGGTTTTCAAACGAGTTTTTGTTGTCTTTTGGATTTCCAGAGGAAGACGATCCGTCAAAACTACCGCCCAAAATAATTCTTTCGGATGAGTTATCGCTTGAGAGATTGGTAAAGATCGCGCCCCATCTTGATGAATTGCCCGGAGTCCAGATCTTTGAGAGTTACCGTCGTGTCTACCAAGACCCCATGGCCAATGCTCATCTTTTGGGATTTGTCGGCAAGGTGTCGGAAGAAGACTTGGCGCGCGAGCCGCAGCTTGAACTGGAAGCAGTGGTTGGAAAAAGTGGCTTGGAGGCATTTTACGATTCAGAAGTTCGCGGCAGGAGCGGCAGGAAAATCGTGGAAGTTGACTCAAGCGGACGCGAAACCAGATTTCGTATGACGCAGGAGTCGGCTCCGGGATCAGGACTTATTCTTACGGTTGAAGGGGGCCTGCAAAAAATCGCCTATGAGGTATTAACGCGTTATATCGGAGGAAAGAAGGGGGCAAGCGTTATAGCGGTTGATCCCAGGGACGGTGCTGTGCGTGCGCTGCTAAGTTCCCCCTCTTTTAATATCACTAATTTTGGGCAAGCTCTTTCTCCAAAAGAATTTGAGGCGCGGCTGAAAGATCCGCTCAAGCCCTTTTTTAATCGTGCGATTTCGGGAGAGTTTCCTTCGGGATCAACCATAAAGCCGATTTTAGCCGCCGCTATACTTGAGGAGAGTTTGATTGATCCGGACAAAAAAATTTATACCGAGGGGTTTATTGAAATCCCTAATCCGTACAAACCGGGTGAAAAATCAGTTTTTTTGGACTGGAAGAATCATGGTTGGGTAAATTTTTATGATGCGATTGCCCAGTCAGTAAACGTTTATTTCTATACTTTGGGCGGCGGATACAAAGGGCAAAAGGGTCTCGGAATTGAAAAAATTAAAAAATATGCCCTTGCTTTTGGTTTTGGTTCAAAACTTGGTATTGATCTTCCGGGAGAAAGGACCGGTTTTTTACCTGACCCGGAAACTAAAAAAATCACCGAGCCCGATAACCCTGTCTGGCGGGTCGGCGATACTTACAATGTTTCCATTGGTCAGGGCGGGGTAAAAGTAACGCCGCTTCAGATGACTATGGCCACAGCCGCAATTGCCAACGGCGGCAAAATTTGGCAGCCGCATATTATGGACGCGGTGCTGGATGAGGGCGGCAACATTAAGGAGCGTTACCAGCCGCGTCTTATCCGGGAAAATTTTGTAAGCAAAGAAAATTTATCACGTGTTGTTCGGGGAATGCGTCAGACTGTGACTTCAGGCACGGCGCGTCTATTGGCTGGTCTTCCCGTGTCTGCGGCCGCCAAGACCGGTACGGCGCAGGCGGGGTCCGGCCTGCCCCACGCTTGGGTAACTGTGTTTGCGCCGGTGGAAAAGCCGGAGATTGCCATAACCGTGATGGTGGAGCACGCCGGAGAGGGAGCCACAGTGGCTGTGCCCATAACCCGCGATATTCTTCAGTGGTATTTCCAGAGCCGTAAGTTATCAACAGTTGACTAATTTTATTAATTTTAATAAAGTAGGTATCACTTTTATGGAATATGTATCTCAAGAAGGTTTAGAAAAACTCAAGCAGGAACTTGAGCATTTAAAGACTACCAGACGAAAAGAAATTGCAGCTCGCCTGGAACACGCCAAAACCTTAGGCGATCTTTCCGAAAACGCCGAATATCAGGAGGCCAAGGAGGAACAATCGTTGATAGAGTCGCAGATTACCGAGCTTGAGGAGACAATCCGTAATGCCGTTCTGATAAAAAAGGATCGTATCAGCGATACGGTTGACGTTGGTTCAACCATTCGTGTTCGGTCAGGGGAAGGCGAAGAAACATATACTATTGTGGGTTCGGAGGAAGCCAGTCCCGCACAGGGCAAGATTTCCAACGAGTCTCCCTTGGGAAAGGCGTTTTTAGGCCATCGTGCGGGGGATACGGTTGAGGTAAAAACTCCCGGAGGCATGACGACTTACGAAATTCTTGGAATACAATAGGGTTCTGTTGATGATGTAGATGTTAAAGCAGGGGTTGATGTCCCTGTTTTTTCTTTTTATACTGGGCTTATGGCTTTAGAAGATATTCGTAAGGAACGGCTCAAAAAATTAGAAAAGCTGCAAAGTACTGGTAGTGACCCCTATCCGGCCGAGTCGGGCCGGACGCATTTGATTGGGGAAGTTTTAAAGAAATTCTCGGCATTGGCTAAGTCCAAAAAAGCGGTGGCCGTGGCGGGGCGCATAATGGCTAAGCGCGAGCATGGGGGATCAACATTTATTGATATTCAAGACGCAGGCGGTCCGCCCCTTCGGGGTGAGGCTCGCCCAGCTTCGCTGGGCGGCAAAATTCAAGCCTATTTCAAGAATAACGTGTTGGGGGAGAAGTACGGGATGTTTATGGAGACCGTTGATATTGGCGATTTTCTCGGTATAGAGGGGAAGCTTTTTAAAACCAAAAAAGGCGAGGAGACGATTGAGGTTTCTGGCTGGCAGATGCTGGCAAAATCGCTCCGGCCCCTGCCCGAGAAATGGCATGGTTTGCAGGATGTGGAGGAGCGTTTCCGAAAACGATACTTGGATATTTTGATGAACCCGGAAGTTCGCGAGCGATTTGAGACGCGCTCCAAAATCATCAGGGTCCTGCGCGATTTTTTTGAGAAAAACGGCTTTTTAGAAGTAGAAACACCCATGCTTCATCCAATTCCCGGAGGGGCGCTCGCCAAGCCCTTTGTAACGCATCATAATGCTTTGGATATTGATTTATATTTGCGGATTGCGCCCGAACTTTATTTGAAGCGTTTACTCATAGCCGGCTGGGAGAAGATATTTGAAATTGGCAAAAGTTTCCGTAACGAGGGAATTGACGCATCGCATAATCCTGAATTCACAGAACCCGAATGCTACGCTGCTTACTGGGATGAAGAAGATATGATGAAGTTTGTTGAAGATTTATTTTTATCGCTATTGAGGTCGGACCTCGATAGAAGCTATCGAGGTCCGACCTCCAGACATCAAGTTGAATTTGAAGGTAAAAAAATTATTTTCAAAAAACCATTTCCGCGGATCGCTTTTAAAGAGCTTCTCAAGCGCTACGCCTTAGTTATTGACTACGACAGTGAGTCGCGGGATTCTTTGGCTACCCGTGCGCGGCAATTTGGAATTGAAGTAGGTCGGCATGAAACAAAAGGGAAAATTGCGGATGAGATTTATAAAAAAATCTGCCGGCCGCACTTGGTACAGCCGACGTTTGTGGTAAATCACCCGTTGGATATATCGCCTTTGGCCAAAAGGGCAAAGCATGCAGGAGAAGTTAGGCGTTTCCAGCTTGTCGCAGGCGGTATGGAGCTCACCAACGGTTTTGCGGAACTAAATGACCCCTTGGATCAGCGAAAACGATTTGAAGAACAAGAAAATCTTCGCGGCGGAGGTGAAGAAGAGGCGCATCGGATTGACGAAGATTATATGGAAGCCATGGAATACGGAATGCCCCCTGCTGCCGGTCTTGGAATCGGTCTTGATAGAGTGGTGATGCTATTTACCAATACCAAAAACATTCGTGAGGTAGTATTGTTCCCCACAATGAGGCAGAAATAACTAAGGTATTATTTTATGCTTGATATCAAGTGGGTTCGTGAAAACTCTAAAGAGCTTAAAAAATCCCTCAAAAATAGGGGAGTGGAGTTTGGTGTGGAGCATTTACTTGAGGTGGACGAAAAACACCGGGCAAAAATTAAAGAGGTGGACGACTTGCGCGCCGAGCAGAATAAACTATCGGAGGAAATTGCGCGTTCCAAAGACCAAGCCAAAATTGAATCGTCCAAAGAACTAAAAAGACGGCTGGGCGATATTGAGTTTGAGTTGAAGAGTTTGGAAAAAGAATTTACTGATTTAATGTATAAAATTCCCAATATACCAGACCCGGATGTGCCGGTGGGAAAAGATGAAAGCGATAATAAAGTCCTGCGAGAAGTTGGTGAGAAGCCAAAGTTTAAATTTAAGCCGCGAGATTATATTGAACTTGGCACTAAACTTGATCTTATAGATACGGAACGCGCGGCCAAAGTTTCCGGCACGCGTTTTGGATATTTAAAACACGAGGCCCCGCTTCTTGAATTCGCGTTGATTCAGTACGTGATGGATTTTCTGCGCCAGGAAGAAAATATCGCCCAAGTTATAAAAGAAGAAAACCTTAATCTTCTCCTCAAGTCTTTTATCCCCGTTATTCCGCCTGTTTTAATAAAACCCGAAGCCATGCGGGCCATGGGTTATATGGAGCGCGGCGGAGACGAGATTTATCATCTGGAAAAAGACAACCTTTATTTGGTAGGGACAGCGGAACAATCAGTGGGCCCGATGCATACGGATGAAGTATTTGGGGAAGAAAAACTTCCTCATCGCCACATTGCTTTCTCAACTTGTTTTCGGAGGGAAGCCGGCTCCTACGGCAAAGATACGCGAGGAATTTTGAGGGTACATCAGTTTGATAAAACAGAGATGTTTATTTTTGCAACACCGGAAACATCACATGATGAGCATAAATTATTGCTGGCGCTTGAGGAACGTTTTTGGCGGGCGCTGAAGATTCCTTACCGTGTGGTTCAAATTTCCACAGGAGATCTGGGTGACCCAGCAGCCGCAACATACGACCTTGAGGCCTGGCTTCCCGGACAAAATGAAGGAAGGGGTGAGTATCGTGAAGTTACTTCTGCTTCTAACACTACTGATTTTCAGGCGCGGCGCCTTAATATTAAAGTCCGCCGCAAAGACGGTTCGCTTGAATTTGTCCATATGTTAAATGGTACGGCGTTTGTCATCGGCCGCACCTTGATTGCGATTTTAGAAAATTATCAGCAGGAGGATGGGTCGGTTTTGATCCCAGAAGTTTTGCGTCAGTACATGGGCGGAATTGGTGTGATTAAACGCTAATTTATGACAAGAGATGTAAGAACATGGATTGAGATAAATCAAAGATCGCTCCACCACAATGTGGAGCAATTTTTGAAGTTGATCCCAAAGAAGACTTGTCTTATGGCGGTAGTAAAATCTAACGCTTATGGTCACGGTCTCGTACAAGTTGCAAAATCTTTGCTTGCCCTCCGTAGCTTTAGCGAAGGAGGGTGGTTCGGAGTGGATTCCATTGTTGAGGGTCTGCGGCTTCGCAAAGAAGGCGTTAAAAATCCAATTTTTGTTCTGGGCGCCACACTTCCCTCACGCCTTGAGGAAGCAGCCAAAGAAAACATAATCATTACTGTTTCCAATTTTGAGATTCTAAAAGAGTTAAACAGAATAAAAAAACCTCCGGTCTTTCACGTAAAAATGGACACCGGCATGCATCGTCAGGGCTTTTTATCTACTGATATTCCCAAGGTTTTAAAATTATTGAAATCGTATCGTTTAAGGCCTCAAGGTATTTACACCCATTTTGCCGCAGCCAAAGATGCTGCCTATCCAACTTATACGTTGGAACAACTTAAAAAGTTTAATAGAGTGGTTTCCGATTTTAGAAAGGCCGGATTTTCCGCCAAAGGCGGATCCCCGTCTTCGCCCGGCTACGGACGGGCAGGCGCCTCGGGCGGAAAGAATTTAATACGGCATGCCGCGGCCAGCGGCGGTGCTCTTCTTTTCCCGGAGGCACATTTAGATATGGTGCGGATCGGCATGGGTTTGTACGGCTATTGGCCGTCGCCAGAAGCACAAATTGCAAAGCGCAATGCGCCGATCACCCTAAGGCCGGTATTGACGTGGAAAACAGTTGTGAGCGAGACCAAGGAGATACCGCGGGACTCGTTTGTGGGCTATGATCTTACAGAACGAGTACCTCAAGATACAAAAATTGCCGTCCTACCGGTTGGGTATTGGCACGGTTACGATAGAGGCCTTTCGGGCCTAAGTGATGTATTGGTACGCGGCAGGAGGGTTAGGGTGCTTGGTCGTGTCAGTATGGATATGATAGTGGTTGACGTGACAAAAGTTTCTAAAGTTAAGGCGGGCGACGAGGTTACGCTTGTTGGACGAAGCGGTAAAGAGGTAATCTGGGCGGACGAACTTGCACTTAAAATCGGCACAAGTCAGTATGAATTTTTAACTCGTATTAACCCCTTGATTAAAAGATTTATAGTATGAACACCAGCCGTATTGTTTATACATCCAAAGAGACTAAGGGCCCGGGGATTTTATCAAAAAAAGCGCCGAAGATAGCTGGAGTCTCTGTGCTTTTTATACTGCTGGTCAGCAGTCTTTTTTATTTAGCGCGGTTGCCCAATTGGCAGGTTGCTAACTTTAGTTTCTCCGGCCTGAAAACGCTTGATCAAAATATGCTGCAGAAAAAGGTTATGAAAATACTTGAGGGTAACTATGCGCTTATTATTCCAAAAAGATCTTTCTTTTTCGTTAATTCTGATAAATTATCTAAGGCAGTTTTAAATGATTTCCCCAACATTCAGTCCGTTTCCGTCACTAAAAAATTTCCAGATTCCGTTAAAATTGCGGTTGAGGAACGTGAGCTTTGGGGGATTTTTTGCGCTAAAGCGGTCAAAAAAGACGTTGCGGCGCAATGCGTTTACGTTGACAAAACCGGTTTTGCCTACGAGCAGGCGCCGGATTCTGCAGGATTTCTTATAACCAGAATAAACACTGAAGGATTTTCTCCGGAAGTGCCGTCCCAAATTCTTGAGCCGCCCCTTACAGAACGGATGCTGTTTTTAGCCGAAGAACTTAGGAAAAACTTGGGCTTGGAAGTTATAGGATATGAACTTTCTAAAAAAGTACCGCGCGAAATTTGGGTTGTGACCAGCGAAGGTTTTAAAATTTACTTTAATAAAGATGATGATTGGGTTAATGCTTTTAGGGTCTTAAAAACAGTTTTGGATGAAGAAATAAAAGATAAACGGCCGCAACTGGATTATATTGATCTTAGGTTTGGAAATAAAGTGTTTTACAAGCTACTGCCATAAAACTTAACTCTTGGTGGAAGATAAACATGGTGTATAAAAATGTTTAGGGTTCCCATTGCTGGGAACCCTTTGGTACTGTGATGACCCATCCCTAACGGACGGGAGCTTACCTTACACGAAGCCGGACACTCCTTCTACTCCTTTCTGCCCGTTTTATGTACGGGCGGGCCGTATGGAGTGGGCGCCGTTAGACATATGGGGCGGGGAGGTGCCAGCAGTAGCCCCGGCCTGGATCACGAACAAACGTATGGCTCGAGGACTCCTTACTGGGCCTTGCCCGCCCCCCCAGGAGTGGTGTTGCCCGCCCCCAAAATAGTGTGGCAGGCCACCCTCCCCCAACGGAGCGGCGGTACGGCGGGCTCAAACTGCCATTCCCCGCCGTTATACCGCTGCCCCTCCCGCAAGGTTCCCACGCGGTCGCCAGTTAAGAGCGATTTTCAGCCTTGTGCTGGGTGGCCTCTCGTAAGGTAGGCCCACTGCCCAGCGGCCTAGCGCGGGGGAACCTTGTTAAAGGAATTATGTTAAATGGGCTTTCCCTGACTACTACTACCCCGTCGGGCAGCAGCTCAAGGAGGACGCGCCGTCATGGCCGCTTTAGCCCCCATACCCCGAAGAGACGGTTACCTCGGCCGAGGTCCTCTCCTGCTGCCCCATAGATCGGGGGCTCGGGATACTTCGAACCCGGCCAACCACTGAACTGGCGCCAGCTCAATGGTTGGGCTTGCAAACGCCAGTTCTGGTGAAGAAAGCTGGCGTACCGAGCCTGGTTCCCGCCCTGCATGCAATCAGAGGCAGGGAAGGGACTCGGGTAGGTTGAGCAGGAGGCGATAAACGCTCTCCGGCCCTTAGGTGCGCCAGCGCACCCGCTATCTTTCAAGTATAGCAAATCCCAAGTAATCTGTCAAGCGGCCTAATTTTTGTATTGTGCACTTAAAACCGATCGGTTTTAAGTGCACAATACAGTAAACCAAACTTAAATTATTAGTTTAGAGAACTATGGCAATTTGTATATAAAAATTGAGCCAATTTGGGCAACTGGGGGATAGGGTTTTAACCACTCATAAGAGTCTTCGGGTTTACGGATAAATCCCGGCGCGGGAGTTCCAAATGCGCTTTGTCTGAAAGTTGCGGAGATGGCAAACCAGTCATGCGCTGGTCCCCGGCCTGACCACCAGCCCTCAAATTTATCATCTAAATAATATTTCGGATCTCCGCCGCCAAAATAATCCACGGCAATTTTTTCTATTTTATTTTTCTCAACATATTGCGCAAGGCGTTTTAAATCTTGTCCCCAGTCATAATTGGAATCAACTGCGATTTTCCATCCGGAACGCGAACCGCCGGCAAATTCATTATAGTAGGTCATAAAATGCGGATATGCGCTTACGGTTCCCAAGGTGAGCCATAAAATCATAAGCGCCACAAAAATATACTTGGGCACCGATTTTACAAAAATTTGATAAATTATTTTCAGCCACTCAATCCAATTTTGTGGCGTAGAAATTTTGTGAAAACGCAGCCATTCTGTAATTTGTTTCGCCACCAGTAAATAGATAAAAGGAAAAGTTGGCAGTACGTGGCGCACGCCGATATTTAACGGCGATTTTATGGAGATTAACCAGTAAAATGCTATAAAAACAAGCGCGGAAAATTCAATAAAATGATTTTCAATCCACCCCCGTCCTCCTCCGAAGTCGAACTTCCTTAGGAAGTTCGACTTCTTTATGCTAAACCAAACGGCAACTAACGTTAAAACATGCAGTGCCAGCGGTTCTTTTAAAAGATAAAGGAGTGGAAAGTAGCTCCGCGAGCCGGTATTTGATACCTCGCCTAAGAAAAATTGGGTGTTTCCGCCGAGCGCCCGTTGATTAACCATCAAAACCCCAAGCAAATACTGTCCCAAGGGCCGTGTAATTTTATTTTTAACAAGCGCAATATCAAAATCCACCGGCGGCCGGAAACCGTAGGACGAAAGAAGAAATTCAGTGTCGCGGAGTTGACGCGCTTGAGGATAGTTCCAAGTGAACGGCACATATACGAGCCAGACGAGCAGCATTCCCAAAACTCCGACCATTGCTATTTTCCAAAGATACCGCAGGCCAACACGTACTCGTTCGTGAAAATGCAGGTTGGGTTGCGAAAAGACCCAGAAAATCCAGAGCAGGCCGTAGAGCGGGATAAGAAGAATGAGTGAAAATTTAATTAACTGCGCAACCCCAAAGGCAAGGGCCGAGACCAGCAGATTTTTCCAGGTTGGAGCTTCAAGAAATTTAAGAAAAGTAATTATACCGATAAAAAATCCAAAAGCCGCGCCCAAATCGGTAGTAACGTAGCGCGAATGTGTGAGAAAAGTAGGAGAGAAAGCAAAAAACGTAAGTGCGAGCAAGGCTACCGTATTTCCAAACCGCTTTTTGGTCCAGTCAAAAAATAGCCAGCCAAAAAGAATAGCAAGAAGAATAAGCGGAAAGCGCGACCAGAAAATTATTTTGTCAGCATTGTTGCCGGAATTGTATAAAAATTTTGTTCCTTGTGCCCATTGGCCATTGATATCGTCTTGCCAGTAAGGAGTATCGGTTGGGAAATGGGGTTTTGTAAAGATTTGTCCGGATAGTGCGGCCAGCGCCTTCAAAAGCGGCGGGTGCTCGGGATTTAGACGATAGTCAAGTTGAGTGACATATCCAAACCCTGCCGGAATGTGCGCTAGTTCATCCATAATGGCTGAATCATTACGAATTGAATCAAGCATGAGAAAAAGCATTACGAGGAGTATGGTAGCTGCCCCTATGTTGACTTTTTTCATAGAATAGAGTATAATTAGAATATACAGTTTAGATTTTAATCTCGGCTTTATTATAGCAAAAATCAGGCCATTCCACGAGAAGAAAGGGGGAGTCAAATGGCCAAGAAGGTGCAGGCGGCCCAGTCAAAGCCAGTCGTCAAGCCGTCGCAGCAGGTTTCTGCGGGCGGCGGCCCCATGGGGAAGTTCGCCATGAAGGGCGCTGTTGTATTCGGTGGTGCCCTCAACCCCACGCATTGGAGGGAGGAAATCCTCCGACGGGGGGCGACCATTCTCGAGGAGGGCGAAGGCTGGTTGAGCTACGGCATAGCGTAGGCCGTGGCCCAGCCGAGGAGTCAGGAGCGGTGTATGGGTTTTGCCCAGCCGCTCCTTTCAATTTACCAAAATTACGAAATCTCCCGGGACTTTAATCTTTAGACCCTCAAATTTTTCTTGAATGTTTTTTATAAGTTTTCTATCACCGCCGTTGAGAAATGCGATCACCGTCTTTTGTTGAGGCAAAACCTCTATAGCAGAGACCATAGAGGTTTCGTCTCTATAGGGTATATATGTAATATTTTTTTCCATGCGCTCTTTTTTTCTAAATGTATTCGTGGCGAACATTACGGTTTGGGTCGGAGCAGGGATGCCACGGATATCAACTCCGAGCATATTTACCACTACATATTTTTTTACATCATTCGGCAATCCATTTAGATACTGCCCCAAGTGCCAGATATCCGTAGAGAAAGCAAAATAAGAGTTGGGATTATAGGCCCACTGAACGAAATACTGTTGGAATGTGTACAACGGAATAAAAAGCAGGGTCAGCATTCCAAGTATAAAGACCTCTTTTTTAATACGCTCCAGCTGGCCTGTATACTGCGGCCATTTTATCTTCTGCTTTTCAAGCCAGTCTTTGACTTTGTGATAAATCCACCAAGACCCAAAACCCGAAAGAATCATAATCGGCGGAATCATGCCAATAGAGCGAAGGGCGTGCGGTAGTCCTTCGCGGGTAAGGGTGGCAGGAAGCGACATAAAGAAAAGCCATGCTATCAAGGTTAAACCTTGGTAACCAGGGGCTAACCTTGATAGCGCTAAGATGCCGATAGTGGCAAGTATTCCGTACGGCAGAAATGGTTGACAATCAAAATTGTGCCGCCAGTTACAGTCTCCGCCGCCGGGTACAAAAAACATACCTAAGGTTTTGGCATTGGATTTAACAAATTCTAAAGCCTGATTTTTTGCCGAAAAAACAGATACCTCACCTGCCCGTCCTATAAAATCCTGGGGATTTTCAAAAAAATAAAGTGCGAGCGGCAGACCCACCAAGATGTTTACTAAAAGAAAAAGTGCCACTAGGCATGGTATACAGTTTGTTTCTTTGTTTTTCCACCAACGAATAAGATAGATAATAATTGGTACTGCCAAAACAAAAGGCATAAACCTGAAAGCAATATAGGTATGGAATCCAAGGCCGGTAAATATACCGGCTGCGATTATGCTCCACAATTTCCCCGTACGCAGGCCTTTGAGTAAAAAATATAGAGCAAAACTGGCAAAAAATGGCACCATAATTGCGCGAAATCCAATGCGGGAAAAATTGATGTGCCAGAAACTCACGGCAAGAAAGAAACTGGTAAGGAGAGCGATTGAAGTCGAACTTCGCTCACTTCGCTCATGATTGAAGTTCGACTTCAATCGCAAGAGTTCGCGCGTCAAGAGGAATATCCCCAATATCGTCAAAGTCCCAAAAAAGGCGCTTACTATCCGCAACGCCCAAGGCACGTTTCCGAAAAGCCCCAACGCTATTGCCTGCAAATTAATAAAAAGACCCTCACGGCCGTTGTTTTCTGGATAAAATGTTTTGAAGTCACCCGTGGCAAGCGCCTCTAGGGCATTATTGCCGTTCATGGCTTCATCCGGATAAAGTCCCAACGGGATTTCGGTGATAAGATAAAAACGGAAAAATGCACCAAGGGCCAGAATACCTAATAAAATTAACAAGACACCGGTTCGTTTACTCATTGTGTTTACTATACTATAATAGACTATATGGTTGAAGATCAGGAGAAACCCTCAGCCGAGGAAGAAATCCGGCAATTGGAGCAAAAACTTGAAGAAAAAAAGCGCGAGTTTGCCCTGCGCGGTGTTGAGGTGCCCGAAGAAAAAGAGCTGTTGCGTGAAGTTCTGCGAAAACAGGTTGAAGAGGTTCGTCCTCCGCTCTCCACCCCGGCCGTAACCCCTCCTGCCGGAGCGCACTTACTAACGGATGACCTGAAGAAAAAAGCCGACGAAGTTAAAAATCAGGAGGAGCGGGAAACGCAGGTTCGTACCTTGATTGAGATTGCCTTAACACGCGGTATAAATAATGCCGTTAAGGTCGCCGAGTCTGCCACGCCCTATCTTTTAGACGAGCTGCATGATCACTTGGTGGACGACTACTACGATAAACTTGTCCAACTTAGAAAGATAAAGAAGTTATAAATTTTATTTCTGTGGACGAGCTTACTATTTTTTATACGTATCTACTATTGCTTTTTATCATTGTACTTGGCGTTATCTTTGTTTTGGTTCTTAGAACATCGGTGCGCCGCGGACTTATAAGCCGCTCACTTAACCTCGGTCTGCTTTTGGTACGTTTCAGTATTTCTCCGCCAGCGCAGGAGTCAACTCTACAGCAGATTCGGGAAAAAATTGCGCTTATGGAGCAATTTTACAACCATTTGGTTTTGGTTCGCGACAAATGGTGGAAGACCCTACTTTACGGAAAACCGGTTTTTGCGTTGGAGCTAACTGTTCCTTCCGTGGGCGAGGAGATTTCTTTTTATGTTGCCGTACCCCGCCGTCTTACCGGATCGGTAGAAAAAATTATTCAGGGTATTTTCCCCGATGCCAACGTGGAAGAGTCGCGCGACTACAATATTTTTAATCCCGGAGGAGCGGTTTCTGCTTCTTATATCAGGCTAAAAGAAAATAAATATCTGCCAGTGCGAACTTATCAAAAAATTGAGGGAGACCCCATGAAGGAACTTACCAATGTTTTCACCAAACTCGCTAAAAGTGGGGAAGGGGCGGCGCTCCAGATTGTGGCGCGTCCGGCCCGGAAAAAATGGCGCAAGATTTTAAAGGATCACGCCAAACGTGTTTTTCACGGCAAAAAAGAAAAAAGCGATGTTTTGCTTGGTGCGGTTAGCGCGGCCGGAGAAGTTTTCTCCGCCTCTCCCAAAGAGACCCCGGCCGCAAAAGCACAGGAAGGGCCTAAGCGCCTGACGCCTCTGGAGGAAGATTTTGTACGTTCTCTTGAAGCTAAGGCGTCCAAGGCGCTTTTTGAATCAAATATCCGCGTGCTTGCTTCTGCTCCGACTGAGGAACGGGCTCGCGTCATTGCCGCCGGACTTGAAGCCGCGTTTATGCAGTTTAGCGACCCCAACGCCAATAGTTTCAAGGTGGAGCAGAGTCGCGGGCACGCGCAAAAAGGAATTATTTTTAACTTTTCTTTCCGGGGATTTGATGAGCGCAAAAAAATAATTTTGGGGAGTGAGGAGTTAACGTCCATCTTCCATTTCCCGAATGTTTTTCTGGAAACCCCGCATATAAAAATTGTGAAAGCGCGTGAAGCCGTACCGCCTGTCAGTCTCCCGCGTGAGGGATTGCTTTTGGGATACAATGTTTTTCGGGGCGAGACCACCGAGGTTCGGATGCTGGAAGAAGACCGCAGACGGCATCTTTATACAATAGGGCAAACAGGCACAGGAAAATCAGTATTTCTGGAAAATATGATTATTCAGGATATTGAAGCAGGAAAGGGTGTGGGCGTAATTGATCCGCACGGAGATTTGGTGGAGCGTATTCTTGGGTTTATACCCCGTCATCGCTTGCAGGACGTTATTTATTTCAATCCCGGGGACGTGGCGCGGCCCATGGGATTAAATATGTTGGAGTATGATCCTAATTATCCGGAGCAGAAGACTTTTATCGTCAATGAACTTCTATCCATTTTTGACAAACTTTATAATATGTCCATTGCCGGAGGGCCGATGTTTGAGCAGTATTTCCGTAATGCCACGCTGCTTGTAATGGACGATCCAAAGTCAGGAAATACGCTGTTAGAAATTGAGCGCGTACTTACTGATAAAACATTCCGGGATCTTAAACTTTCACGCACTTCAAACATTGTTGTAAAAAACTTCTGGACGCAGATTGCGGAGAAAGCCGGAGGGGAAGCGGCTTTGCAGAACATGGTTCCTTATGTGGCTTCCAAGTTTGATAATTTCGTGGCCAACGAAATTATGCGGCCTATTATTGCGCAGGAAAAATCCGCTTTTAATTTCCGCGAAGTGATGGATAGCCAAAAGATTCTTCTGGTAAATCTTTCCAAGGGCCGCTTGGGCGATTTAAACTCTTCATTGATCGGACTCATCATGGTGGGCAAGATGTTGATGGCTTCACTTTCGCGCGTCGATTTGCCCGAGGAGAGGCGTCGTGACTTTTATCTTTATATTGATGAGTTTCAAAACGTAACCACAGATTCCATTGCAACCATACTTTCCGAGGCGCGCAAATACCGGCTTGACCTTACAATTACCCATCAATTTATTGGACAACTTAAAGAAGAGATTAAAAAAGCAGTTTTTGGAAACGTGGGGTCAATGGTTTCGTTTAGAATCGGTTCAGATGATGCTGAATTTGTTGCCAAACAATACAAGCCAATGTTCGGCGAGCAGGACCTTCTTAATATTGACAATTACAATTGTTACGTGAAGCTGCTTATCAACGGGCAAACCACACCGCCCTTTAGTATGAAGACTTATTCTTCGCAGAAAGGGGATAGAGAGACTGCCGAAACAGTAAAGGAAATTTCACGCACTAAATACGGCCGGCCGCGCGAGGAAGTGGAACGCGAGATTATAGAAAGACATGAGAGGCCGGCGGTTTAACATAGATCATCTCATATGACTAACAGCAAAGTTGATTATTATATCGCTATTTTAGTTGGGTTTCTAACCGGCGTATTTGTCCTGCCCACGCTTTTTAATCTTGGCCTTCGCGAGCGGATAATTTTTTTGGCGCTTCCTCTGGCAGTACCCGTTATTTTTGTTGCGGGTATATGGGTGGGCGGTTTTGTGTCGCGCTGGTTTGGTTTTTTTTCGCAACTTTCCAAGTTTGCCGCTGTGGGATTTTTAAATACGGCTATTGATTTTGGAGTGCTTAATGTTTTGAGTATTCTAACCGGAGTTACCGGAGGATTTATTTTGGGCGGGGTCAATGTGCCCGGATTTTCTTTGGCTGTTATTAATAGTTATTTTTGGAATAAATTTTGGGTTTTCAGAGACAGAACCGAGAAGGGCGTTTTTGAAGATTTTCCCAAGTTTCTTGCCGTGACTCTCTTGGGACTCCTTTTGAATAGCGGAATTGTGGTATTTATTACCACTTATGTTCCGCCGATTCTGCCTGTGGGCCAGGATGTTTGGCTTAATATAGCCAAAGCCGCGGCCACGGCCGTTGCCTTGGTCTGGAATTTTGTGGGATATAAATTTTTGGTGTTTCGTACGAAGGTTTAGCGGGTGCCCTCGGGGTTCTCTTTTCGCGACACGTCTCGGCGGCTCCAGTGCCTAGGCCCTTCGGGCCGGCATCCCGGCGCTTCGCCGCCTAGGGACGGCCGCCTCGCTAAGGGTCGTCGCGATTTTCCTCGCTATCGCTCGGAGCCAAGCAAATCGCTCCTCCCATTGTCGCAAGAAAGAGAACCCCTCGGCCCGCTAAAATTCATATGGGGTTGGGTTTGGAGTAGTAGTTGACAACAGCAAGGTGGGGTGGTAAACTATTCTTTAGTTTCTACCTTGTTACGACGGAAAGGGGATAAGGATGAAAAGACGCTTTTGGGTCTGTGCGGTTTTGATTGCTCTGATATTTTTCACAGGGGGATTGGTGTACGCGGAAAATAACTATAGTGGTGATCTAGGACTACAACAGCAGGAGGTCGGTTTTCCAAAGCTGATTATTATTCTGCGCCACTCAACCCAAGAAGGGAAAGAACTAGTCCATCAATATTTTAAGGCGGCAATAGAGCCACAACAACTCCCCAAGGTTTCCGATCTTGATGTCCATTATCGTTACGAATGGGAATGTATGAAGGAGTTTTCTATCACCCTAGGGGGCCAACCGGCGGATTTGTGGTATTTTATTGCACTCAGAAGAGTTGGTGAGGGTTTTAATCTCTCCATCAAACAAGCCTTTAGAAGTAGCGTGTATGGTGAGGGAATAAACACCAAAGTTAGTGTGCCATATACTTTTTTATCAGAAGGCAGGAGATTTGAGATTTTTATGTGGTCCGTACAACCGTCCGATTTCAGCTTAGATGGGTATACTGTTTTTAATCAGAAGGAGCTGGAGTCCGTCTTGGGGAAAGAGGTCTATGAACCTTTTTCATGCCGGACTCAGAGACGAGAAATGAGGACAATAGAAATTAAATAAAGTGCTTAGTCGCCTCGGGACGAGGCGTCTTTTTATTTTAGAGATAATATGATACAGTATTCTTTATGAGCGAGCTGGTACTCTATCGTAAACATCGCCCCAAAAGTTTTGAAGAAGTTATCGGGCAGGAGCATGTGGTGGGCGCACTTACTAACGCGATTAAAATGGGCAAAGTTGCTCATGCTTATTTATTTTCCGGACCGCGGGGGGTGGGGAAAACAACTATTGCGCGTCTGATTGCCAAAGCTCTCAACTGCGAAGAGAATAAAAAACCGTGTAATTCCTGCGATTCCTGCAATTCTTTTAATCAGGGCCGTGCTATGGATTTAATAGAGATTGATGCCGCTTCCAATCGGGGGATTGACGAGGTGCGGCAACTTCGGGAAGGAGTGCGTTCTGTCCCTGCGCAGGGAAAATATAAAGTGTATGTTATTGATGAATGCCATCAACTAACAAAAGAGGCATTCAACGCCCTTTTAAAAACATTGGAGGAGCCGCCAGCTCATGCGGTTTTTATTCTTGCTACTACAGAACTTGAAAAAGTTCCGGCAACGATAGTATCGCGTACCCAGCATTATGATTTTAGGCGACCCAATGTAAAGCAAATCGCAGAACGTTTGTCGCTTATTGCAAAAAAAGAGGGGGTAAAACTTGCTGATGATGGCGGCCGTTTGATTGCGCTGGCAGCCGAGGGCTCTATGCGTGACGGCGAATCTATCTTGGGGCAGATTATGGCCGTGGAGGATAAAGAAATCACGCGAAAAGAAGTGGAAGAAATTTTGGGATTTCCGAGGCGCGAGGCAGCCAAGAAAATGTTTGAGCTGATTGCCCAAAAAAATACTCCGGAGGCTCTTGCCTTGGTTCAGGAACTTCATGATTCCGGATACGACCTCGTGTATTTTTCCAAACTTCTTATGCAGTATTTCCGAAACGCGCTTTTTCTAAAAATAGAGTCAAACTCGACTGCGGCCGACTCCGCTCTCAAAAAATTTGTGGAGCTGGAGATACTGCCGGATGAGTTGGAGTGTATTGGCGCTAATATTCACGCGTTTTCAGACGCAGAGCTTTCACGAGGGGTAAATATTATTTTCCAAAATCTTCAGCAGTTCCGTAAAACGCCCATTCCCCAACTTCCGTTGGAGCTTACAGTAATCGAGCTTATCCAGACCCATTGACGTCTTGTTATAACAGGTGGTATTATGTTATTATTATGGGTATGCAAACAGAAAAATTTACTCAAATAGCACGTCGAGAAGTGCTCGGAGCATTGCGGGAGATATTCAGTGATCCTGATTTCGGTTTACCGTTGCGGACTAGTGTGGTACGGCGTTTGAGAAAATCGATACAATCAAAAAAAGAAGGCAGAACAAAAAACCTGGAGGAAGTGCTTGCAAAGCTCTCGCGATCTTAACATGGGGCAGTGGCATTTTGAAATTACTGATATTGCTGAAACCGACCTGAAACGTCTCGACCCGCAGATTCAAAGACGAATCAAAGAGAAGCTTTATTTGTTTATAGAAAATTTTGATTCGGTGGCCCCTCTTCCTTTACATGATCCTTGGAGGGGATTTTTTAAATTGAGGGTCGGTGACTGGCGTATAGTTTATGAAGTAGAGCCGGATAAAAAACTTATAACTATTCATGTCATTGATAATCGAGATTCCGTTTATCGGCGGCGAAAAGGATAAATATTGGGGAGTGGTGTAACTGGTAACACGTCGGCCTTTGAAGCCGAAGACTTCAGGTTCGAGACCTGACTCCCCAGATTTCTAGCGGTCCCTATCGAGAGGGGTTGGGCGTCATAGTGTGGCGTGAAATAAGCCCCCTTAACATTGTCTCAATGAGTAATTAACAACGATCAAAAATGTCATCAATAATACAAGAGCTACAAATTGAAGCTACAGAGACAAAAAACTCAGTCTCTGACTTATTGAGAAAAGCAAAAATTGTTGCAATAAAACTTGATTTAAAAGAATTTGGTGAGTGGATAGACAAAGAACTAAATGGATATGGCGGAGGTCATAAAAAAGATTTCCCAAAGTATAGGATTGTTAGAGGTGAACCAAAAGCATGGAACCTATTCCATGGCTGGCAACCAATTGGATTTACTGATGCTAAAGTTGGTGACAGTATGCGAGAAAGGGTTGTAACGCAAGCAATAGGTGAATTAGATGATTTGGCAAAAAATGATTCAGGAACTTTTATGATTGATTACAATACCGAAGCTGCAAATAGTATTAGAAAATCAATTGGCTTCGATACTGATGTAAAATTTATGTTGAGCAGAGTTGGTGTTATCGGAATTCTTGATGCAGTTAGAAATTCAATTCTTGACTGGGCATTAAGGCTCGAAAAGGCGGGTGTTAAAGGAGAAGGTATTTCTTTCTCGAAAGAGGACAGGGAAAGGGCTAAAAAGGCTGGTGATACTTATAGTATCGGGCATATTGAAAATTTTGCGGGTGCCTTAGGCCCTGTTTCAGATAATGCAACGGTCAAGGTTTATCAAATTAACAATGAGTCCAAAGAGGAGTTAAAAAAACTAATTGAACAAATTGAAAAATATATTCCTGAGATAGAACTTACTGAAGAAAAAAAGAAAGAGGTTACAAAAATGAATTTAGTTGTGAAAGAGGAAATTGATAAAAAAGAACCACAGCAGTCAAAAATAAAATCCGCATTATACTCCTTAAAGAGTATTTTTGAGGGTGCTGCGGGGAGTATAATTGCCCAAGGCATTATTGTTGAAATTAGTAAGTTCTTACATTAGGAAGCAGTCAATGTCTGGCTTCTATTAATTTAGTCCCTACCGAGACCCCTCAATAGGAAGAGGGAAGTTGCCCCTCAAAAAGCCTTTTCCGCCAGAGGCGGATCCGCCTTCGGAGGAAGGTACTTGATTCCTACAAATCCGATACCGGGGATTAGTTTCGGAAAATAAAAACTTTGTAACTTATTATGGGAAAATTCAATTTAAACGAGGAAGATTTTGATGCGGTAAAGAAAAAGGCCGAAGAATTTTATGCTAATGTCGGTGAGATTTATTGTCCCTATCTTAAAGAAAAAATCCCATTCAACGCTAAGGGGTTAAGACATCTAAAATTTAAGATAGATCAACAAGCGCGGCCAAGGAACGATCAATACGCTAGATTGAAGCTTCTCCACCTTGCTCCGCAGATATTAAAAGAGTCGCACACCCTTCAGGGAATTTGGAAAACGAGGCAACTCGAAGCGCAGAAAACAAATAGTCGTTGGGAACACACTGTTAAGGAGGTTACTTTTTGTGAATTTATCGCTGTCTTGGATAGAGTACGCGCGAAGGTTATTGTTAAAGAAGTCCATGGTGGGGAAAAACACTTCTGGAGCATTATTCCTTACTGGGGGATAGATAAAAATAACAGCAAAAGAATTTTATATAGCGGCGATCCGGAACATGATTAAACTAAAAAACGCCGCAAAACGGCATCCTTTAGTAGTACTTGGTTACAGCTTGGATAGCCGTGACAGGGCCAAGGCCCTCCAAGTACTAATCTCAATATAGCATATTTCTAGAAAAGTTGTCCACACCCCCTACCGAGACCCCTCAATGGGAGAAGGGGAACAACCCTCAAAGAAGCCCTTAGGCACTTGATTCCTAGTTAATCGATACCAAGGAGGCCAGGATCTTTGAGCACCTCGCCCGATGGCGAAGCTCGCCCATGGCGGCCGACCCGCTCCGCTGAAGCTTGGCGAAGCGGGTCGTATTCAAGAACAAAAAGTCCGCTGAGTAATAAGCGATTTTTTGTTGGAATATATTTTCTGTGGATAATTCCCAATAACCCCTATTTAAAAAATCTTTACCCATGCTATCCTTAAAAAGGGATTGTTGCCGAATATGCTTTCGTGACGAGATTTTCAGATTTCGAGCGAAGCAAAACAAAAATGGTGAGGCATATATCCCGTATCTGTCGAACAATTTTTGCAAAGCGGTATCCGAAATCTGGAAATTGCAGTAGAAATGATATTCGGCGACAGTCCCTAAAAATATAAAAACAGTTTATTTTTATGAAAAATCAAAAATTAATTATTTGGGGAAGTTTTTTCGGGGGGATAGCTGTAGCCTTAATAATCGCCGGCGTATTTTACTTAAAAGACGCCAACATGATGGCCAAGCTCGGAGAGGTATATGCCGATTGGCAGACCGTAACCGGACAGATCAGCGCCCTTACGGCGCGCCTCCCCGGGGAACTGGAGTATATCACCCAGGATCTCCCGATTCCTGATTCAGTTCAAGTCATGCGGCAGGAGGTTTATGTAGGCAGCGACGGCGTTATGTCCTATTTTGTGTCTGCAACTTTGTATCCATCTGAAGTCACCGGCGACGAAGAAGAAAATTTGCGACAAGCTCTTGGCGGTATAGTTAAGGCCGTCCCCGATGGCGTGGAAGTATTTTCGAACTACAAGGCTCCTTTTTCGGGAGCTAATTTCCTTGAGTATAAAATCTACGCTCCTCCGACCAATAATGCCTATCAAGGGAGGCTTTTCCTTACCTCCAACGTGCTCTACCAGGTCTATACATCTTATGCCGAGGAAAACTATAACGACGATGCTTACACATACTTTACGAATTCGTTTTCTTTCTAGTATTTTACTTGCTGTTCTTGTTTTTTCCGGAGCGTTTTTTGTTTTACCAAAAGAGAGTTTTGCGAGGCATCACTGTACTCCCACGCAGCCGTCTGAATGTTATAATCACCCTCCCGCGCCGCCTGAACAAAAAGAAATCAGGATTTTATGCGACGGCAGGAGAAATCCTAATTTTTGGGCCGATAGTCCCACTTGCACTGATGTAAATCAATTGAGGGGCGGCGAACTTATGACAATTGAAGGCTATGATTTTATTTTCAACGGCACACTGAGTCAATACGGTTTTCGCCTCCCAAACGGCAGTAGGTCCGGAGGCACTATTGTTTCAGCTTATCCCGGGGCTCCCAATAAAGATCCAAAAGGAGTATTTGTAAAGCCAGATTCCAACGGCCGTTTTACCGCCATATATAAAATTGACGAATCCGCGGGCGATGTCTCTTGGTTTAAGCCCGGGGCGTATCCGTTTTTTTTGGAATTTAGAAAAAATGATCCTAAAGACAAAGGACTGGTGCATCAAATTGGAGAAAAGAATTTGAATATTGCTGCTCCCAAGCCAAGCAGAATTCAAGGTTACAAAGTTGGAGCGCCAGGGCAAACTGTTCGTGTTGATGGCACAAATCCCACCACCGCCGATCCTTACTTATTTGAGGTTTCCAGGGGGTCTCATTCAGTTTCGGTTGATGTTCCAAGTGAATGGAGTGTTGGCTATACTCTTTGTTACAACAAAACTGATTGTCACAATAACAACCCTCTCAGGACTCATACCGCTTATATCAATGTTCCAAAAGGAGGGTTTGCCGATCTTTGGTGGCATTTTACTCCTCCGCCGCCAAAACCGCCGGAGCCTCCCAAACCGCCGCCGGAGCCTCCAAAACCTCAACCGCCCAAACCCCCTCTGCCTTCAGGCGGATCTTGCGATGTTTCTTTTCCAGAAAAAAAATTACATGTGTGTTTTTTTGACGGCACAGGGGCGCCCATAGGATCGGAACCAGCATTACAACAATTGAATGTAGATGCGAATGACGGTTCTTTTGTCGGCAAATCTCGTCGGTTTGAATTTGATTGGGGCAACAGTTTTTTGGCCAACAATTGGGAGAAAAAAGAGCGGGTGTCGGCGGTATGGAGAGGAAAATTGAGGTTTGGAGAAGGGGTATATGATTTTTATACGATATCCGATGACGGCATTGAGTTGAGATTTGATGATGAGATATTGATAAGTAATTGGAGCGATCATTCTTCTGTTCACGACGAGTCCAAAGATATGAAAGTCGTTGGAGGGTGGCACAATGTTCAGGTGCGATGGTATCAGAATGTCGGGAGTGACAAGTTTGAATTTGGATGGAAGTGGAAAGGAGATCTTCCATTGCCTAAACCGGAAGCGCCCGGAGTTGACTCCAAAAGAGTACGGCCGCAGGGCGTGGTTAATTTAACAAGTTGGGTTGGGTTCAAGAACGAATACCCCGCTTTTATTTATTTTGACAATACTCGCGTGAAAACAGCCACTTTGAGTTTTGATCCAAACGCAAAATACTGGCCGGGAGGCCCATGGTTTTTGGTTCCCTTGGACACGCTTAACGGAGAGCATCAAATAAAACTAACTTCAATTGATGGATTTGTTGTTTCTCCTCCAACCACCATAGAAATTTATGGCGGAAAAGACAAAATTGATCCAACCCTTGCCGTAGAGCCAAAAACCGCGCTTGTTGGAGATTTAATCAAAATAAGGGGCAAGGGGTGGACAAACGCAGAAAAAACGATTCTTTTGGTAGCGCCGGATGAAAAGAAATATGAACTTTTGAATGTTGAAAATAAATGCCCCAAAACAGGAGCGTGTTATCCTGGTGAAATTTTTTATTCTGCCAAAATTCCAGAAAATTTAGCGACAAGCGTTTATTATGTTATGGTTTTTGGCGCGGAAGGCGAAAAGGCCGCAGCCGAATTGCAAATACTTGATATAAAAAAGCCGGAAAGTGAAAAACCTATTATTATTTTAAACCCAACTTCTGGTATGGCTGGAATGACAGTAGCGGTTGCTGGAAGCGGATTTCAGCCAAAATCGGAACTTACAGCGAAATTTGATTCCGAAAAACTTGTTTTGGGACAAGGAGCCGTATTTATCTCGGATGAAAAAGGATCATTTTCAACGATAATACAAATTCCTCCCGCGACAAACTCCGGAAAACACATCATTAGCTTTTCTAGTGGAATTGGTGTTCCCACAAAAACCATTTCCGGCAGTTACAGATGCGCAAACTCAAACACAATGCCCAATTGCCGCACCCTGCCGCCAATTATTTTAAAGGCGGACGGAACTTATTCCATTTCTTCGGAAAAAGGCACATATCGGATTGAAGAAGGCGGTCTTTTTCTTTCGGAATCCAAAATTCGCGGAGTAGGAGCTTTTTTAGACAACTATTTGCAAGTCGGGTTTGAATATACATACAATAACAAAAAGCAAACACTTATTTATCTTTGGGAAGATCTCAATAATCCTCCGAAATTGCAGGAAAATCAAACCAAAAGCGATTATGCTGAAGCTGAATTTACGGTTATTGAAAAACCCATAGAGAAGCCAATAGAAAAGCCCATTGAGGAACCGGTCAATAAACCTCCGCCAGCTGACGGGGAAAAACCAGAAGATAAACCACCAGAAAAACCGATAGAAAAGCCAGCGCAAAAACCAATTACCCCTAATCCAGAAAAAACTGATGGCGTTCCAGCTAAAACCTATGGAGATATTAAATCTCCAACCTATGGTGATGTCCCAACAAAGACATATGGTAGTGTCCCCATAAAAACATATGGCGGCATTGAAACAAAAACATATGGAGATACGCCAACCAAATCCTATGGCGATATACCCACTAAAAGCTATGGCGATATCCCAACAAAGACATATGGCGATGTGGAGGCTCCTAAATACGAGGATCCTAAAACCGCTCCGGGAGAATGCAATCCCAATATTCCTCTTTATTCCCAGCCGGGATGCCGTCAACCCGGAAGTTATCTTGAAAACAGGTCTTCTTATTTTGCAGGATTTTTTGACTTTTTTCGGAATCTCTTCAAAGGTAAACCGAAACCAGAAGCAAAACCCGTCCAGGAATCAACGCGGTTTATTCCGCCTGCTTCGGTAAACCAAACGGAGAGCGAAAAGTCCGCAGACATAAAGCCGTCGCGTCCGAGCAAAGAATCTTTGCAGAAAATTCCAAAAGTGGAGACAAAAGAAATTCCTAAAGTAGCTTCTCCAAAAATTTCACCGAAGCCGTCACAAAAACTTTCCGGTAGCTATCGTTGTTGGCAGTATAATGTTAGCGGCGGAGGAGGAAGTTGCCGCATCTCACCTCCGTTAGTTCTGAAATCAGACGGTACATACTCGATGTCTTCAGAGGGGGGCACATATTCTATTGAAGGAGATCAAATCGTCCTTTCCGAGTCAAAAATAAGGGGCTCTGGAAAACTTCTTGAGGACAATATGCAGATTCGATTTGAATATGATTATAACGGGTGGCACCATACAATTACCTACCTTCGGGAAAATGTCGATGCGGAGTCTGTACCTGCCGAGGCAGCTATTCCCAAAGAAAAATATGTAGAAGTCACCCTGCACATCGTGTATCCAGAAGGAGATTATTCCGCAGACAGCGTGAATACCGTAACTCTTTATCCAAAAGAAGGTGGGTCGCAAGTGGCGCAGTCCCTCGCCTATGCCATAGATCGCTCTACAACGGAAGTTTGGTTTAGCAAGCGTTACCCGAAACAAGGATTATTGACTGGCAAAGGTTACAAGGTGATGGTCTCAAGTGGTTTTGGGGAATGGCAAGTAGGCGAGCTTGATCTTAGTAAAGTAACTGCAGATATAACGATAACTATCAATGCCTCCTCGCAGTAATCCGAAGTTGGCTTGTTGATAGTTAAGAAACCTGGGTTTATCAATAGCCCCTACCGAGATCCCTCAATATAGAGAAGGGAACCAGCCCTAAAGAAGGCCTAATGTGTCCCACTAGGCGGGGTTCCAGACCGAGGTACTCAGGATCTTTGCGACCCCAACCCGCTCCGCTGAAGCTAGAGCGAGGCGAGCCGAGATGGGTAAGTGCGTCGTTCTTTCTAAATATGTCAAAACTAAAAGGCCTTATTAGGGCCCATACTTACTGTGGTTGAAATCTGTTGAGATTAGCCTCAAATTCGTGTAACCGCATCCAGATACTGCGCAGTCTGGTGATTACTTTCCAGTTACTAATGAAAATAGCCAGACTTGAACGTACTTCTCCGAAGGCATTAGATACCTGAACAACCACTCCCAGTGTTGCTAGTCCTGCCATTAAACTTGTACCCATGACAACATATGGCAGAATAACCAAGACTTGGCCATACAGATTAAGCCATAGGTCTACATAGCCTTTATGAAAATATAAGCGACGGTAATTACGTTTGACCCCCGAGAACAGATTGAACAGTACTGTTAAGTCTGAGTGGCTGGCTTTATATTCTTCGGCTAAAGCTAAATATTTTCTGAATTCTGCTTCTACAACCTGGTTATTATATTCCAGCTTCGGAAGTTTTTGGGCAACGAACCATGTTATGGTCATGCCGCCAATGGTTATCACGAGCGCTACCCAGACCAGTGATCCGGGGATGTCAGTCAAAAACAAGTATTTAACTTCTTTGCTTAATACCCATAGGACCGGTATAAACGCTATGAGCGTCATTACGGCATTAACTGCCTGAAGGCCCAGCGACTCAACGATCTCGGCAAAAAGCGCGGGATCTTCCTGCATTCGCTGGCTTTCGCCTTCGATCTTTACTGGTACAAGTTGCCAGCGCGGAAGATAATCGTTTGTTATGGCCTCACGCCACCGGAGTCCGTAATGGCTGGTTACAAAAGTCATAATCGCGCCCAAAACTATCCAGATTGCGGCGAGTACTAAAAATCTTTCTAATCCGGCATTAAACTCTTGAATGGTATGCTCTGCCGGTTTTTGCATGATGGTGTAAAACATGCCATACCATGTGTTGAATAATACAGCCAGACGCACCTGTCCGTAAGAAAGAAGAATTAAGACAGATCCGACTCCATATGCCCACCAAAACCACTTCCTGTTCCAGAAAAATGACTTTATCATTTACCGTCCCTCTTATTCGTTTTTCAGGTAACTGTATTCATTGTATCATGGATATATAAACTAATCAATTTTTAATCCCTACCGAGTCCCCTCACTAAGGAGAAGGAAATGACCCCCAAAGGAGCCCTTGGGTACTTGATTTAGGGATAATCGATACCGGAGAGGTCAGCAATGAGCAGAAGAGGTTCGGCGGGGTGAAGTAGGACACGGGATTTTGGATCTCGGTACGAAGGTCCGAATCTTTCCCCCGCAGTGAGGCTATGCTAAGTCAGGTGACTGAGACATATGTATAAATATGAATACCGAGAAAATAATTGATATTAGATTCATTGCCCCAGTGGGCATAATGGTTTTCTTTGTTTTTATTTTTTCGCCTGCAAATTTTGTTGAAATCACCAGTTCCTTTTTAAGTATAAATTGGATAGCGAGTATAGTTGGTGTGTTAGGTGTCGGTTTTATAATTTCAAGTATCACTCATTTTTTAACAAGAATTTTCTTAGGCGAACCCATTGGCAAATATCCTCACGACCTTGAAAAGATATTTAAATTAAAACAAGAAGACCCACCTAAAACAAAAAATCCTATTGCAGCTACAGAACTTGCTATCTGGATAAACTTAGGTTTGGAAGAGAAAGAAAGTGGGAAAGGCGTCGCAGATCAAATTCATAAGCGATGGAATATGGCCGAAGCCAACTTCAATGCAGCCATGGCAGTATTCGGAGGAGTAGCTATAGCCATTATTCTGACTTTAATGAATGGAGGCAGGTTGCATTTCCCGTCTTGTTATTGGTTTATTGCGTACTTTATTTTTGCTTTTTTTCTCTTCTGTATTTTTATATTTAATGGCAAAAAAGCAAGAAAATCAGTGCTGGACATGGGTGATCTACTTGCTACAAGAAACCATCAATCATAGACCGACCGATAGCCCTAAAGTTGATACACAAAAAGCGCTCAAAGAGCCCTTATGGTGTCTCAATTTGTGGGGTTCGCGACCGAGCCAGTCAGCCCCCGACAGTCCTCCATAGAGTTATTTATGGAAAAGTTTACAGAAAGAGATTCATACAAAAAAGCGGCCGAAAAATTTGAACGACTTGGTCTTCTGGGAGTAACCGCTGAAGACCACAGAGAAATAAAAAGTACGCCGCCGGAGGAGTTAGAGAAAAATCCGGGAAAAACTCGGGCAGAGTTGATGTCCGATGAAGAAATAACCCAATGGCTCAAAAAGCAACGAGACCTGATAGAGGAGTTTTCGCAGGAAAAATACAAAGATAATTCCTTTGCGCAAAGTTACTTACCGGATCTTAGAAAAAAATTAGAACTCTCCATTCGGTACTTGAAAGAGATCGGCCGACTTCCTAGGAATTTTGAGGAGGAGAGACCTAGTTAAGAAAATAGAATAAGAAAAAGCGCCAGTTTGCTGACGCGTTGTTTCAAGACAGTTTTTGTAATGTTTTTTCAAGAGCAGCGATGAGTCCATGAGTAAGGGATTCTCGGTGCTCTAACAGATAAGCAGTTTGCTGCGTTTCGTCGAGCATGCAGAAAGATGGATCTGCGATACTTGCGAGTATTTCAAAGAGCTCAGTGAGGGGAGGGTTATCATCTAATGAATAACCGCTCATTGCAAATTTCACGCTCCACGATCCATCGACGTGAAGCATGAGAGCATCCCAGCCGCCAATATCTTCGTTGCTGCAGATGCGGATTGCTTCGTAACCAACCCGTTGAAGTTGAATCGCGGGATCGCCGCCTATTTCCTTAAGTTTCGTGATGATTGCTGCTTTAAGATTCTGGATGCGTTCTTCCGTATGTATCGTCATTTGTAACCTCCCTTGGGAATGTCCCGAAGCCCAGCATAGCAGACAGAGTAAAATTTGCAAATATACTCGGTTGCTGACAAATAGCCAAATCCCAATTTGGGGACTGTGGATATCTCAATCTGGCTGTATGCGGTATTATAGATATTATAGAAGTATTGTATGGAGTTTAAGTCAAAATCAATAATTCTCGTCTCTATCGTTGTTGTGGTTGTTATTGCGGCCGCCGGTTTTTGGTATTGGTCGCAAAAAAAATCCGCGGTTCCGGAAGAACCAGCAGCGGAAGTAAAAGACGGCTTGGGCGCGGAGGTATTTAAAAAAAGTAATAATCCCTTATCCAACGAACTCCCCGAAACAAACCCCTTTAATGTCGACACCAACCCTTTTAGATAGATGAGTCCCGCTAGAGATGAAACCCCATCTTTAATATAGCGTATGATGAGCGATTTATCCCCCCACCTTCCCAGAATACCCTGCAGTTTAGGAAGTCAGACTTCCATTGCTGCGGGGATGAATGGGCGCCGTAGAAGTCCTCCCCGCGGGGTCCAATACCCCGCTAGGAAGGTGGGGGGATTTATTTCAGAACAAAATAAGTGTTAAAATTAGCCCCAAATCTCTAACGGGATGAACACTCTTTTTCAAAAAAACATTTTAATCTCTGGCGCTATCCTGGTTTTTTCTTTGCTCGTCGGCTCTTACATCATTTTTGCCCCGGGGAAGAACGTTTTCGCGCAGAAGTTCACGGAAGAACGCCGTGTCCCTCTTCAATTTGATTTTGTCAGCCAGTGGAATGGGGGCGAAGAGTCGGGGGGAACCGCGATAGATATCGGCAGGGGAAACAACGGAACTATCCGCAAGGGGGTAGCCGTTGCTCCTGGAAGATTTGGGCAGGCATTTAAGTTTAGAGTTGGCTCTTCTATTAGCATGGGCAACCCCGAGAGTTTAAACTTTGGTACCGGCCCATTTTCATTGAATGCCTGGTTTAAGTGGGATGGCGGGGGATCCATAAATAACATCATCAGAAAGTCAAATTATCCGACGAAGGGTCCCGGAGCAGGATATTGGTTGAGAATAGGCACCAGTGAAGGCAAATCAACTTTGGAGTTTTCCGTAGGAGCAACTACCGGTCCCGAGGGTCAAAGTCTCATTACTACACCCGTTAGTTCCGGAGTCTGGCATTATGTTGTAGCCACAAGGGATAGTTCTGACGCTATAAAATTATATGTTGATGGCGAGTCAAAAGGAACTGTCATCCGGAAGGCCTCAAAAGCCGAGACAACGAGCGAGGCACAATTCACGCTCGGGGCATGGGACGACCGATTCGGCAGGAGAGAGTTTTTCTCCGGACTCATAGAAGAGGTTGCGGTATATAATAGAGCCCTGACTTCTTCGGAGGTCCAATCTGCGTACAAAGAATTGCGCCAAATCCTTGCCGCAAAAGATTCTGGTGTACCGTTTCCGGGCAATTGCAATACTAGGTACAGATGTCTGCGGTATTGTGAAGCGCCGGCCAACGCATTGGCGTGCGTTGATTTTGCCGAGGCCGCGGGATTTATCAGCAAGGATGAAGCGCAACAGGCCAGAAAATACATTCCTCTAATCCTTCAAGGAGTAACGCCCGGCAAGTGCGACACCAAAGAACGGTGCGAGGCCTACTGTCAAGATCCGGCTCATACGCTGGAGTGTATGGAATTTGCGGTCAAGTACGAGGTGCTCCCGAAGAATGAGCTTGAAGTATTAAAGAAAATCCTGCCATTCATGAGAGCAGGAAAAATGCCCGGCGGGTGCAGGAGTAAGGCCGAATGCGAAAGCTATTGCACCGATACGGCTCATTTTGAAGAGTGCCTGGATCTTGGTTTGGCGCTTGGAGTCATCAAGCCGGAAGAAGTTGAACTGATCAGAAAATCAGGCGGCAAAGGGCCGGGCAACTGCCGTTCCAAAGAGGCCTGCGAAACTTATTGCACAAAACCCGAAAACCAAAAAGCATGCATGGATTTTGCGGTTAAAATCGGATTGATGACTCAAGAAGAAGTGGATCAGGCCCAAGCAGCCGGAGACGTAAGACAGTGTTTTGAAGAAGCTGATGAGAAGATAGTCTCTTGTTTTGTCACTAATTTGGGAACTGACCTTTTTGAACAAATGAGGGCCGGAAAAATGCCGTACGATATTGCCATCATTGAAAAGATCAGAAAAGCCAAATCCTGCGTGAAGCAGTATTCCGATCAGGCCACGGATGTCTTGGGAGATTTTCTTAAGGCGCTGCCTGCGGCCGATTCCTGTGTTGCGGCGGAATTCGGACCGGACTTTATCGGACGCTTGAGACGAATGGCCGTTCCGTGTTCACAGATGAAGGGCATAAGGGGGAAAATGGAGGCCTGCTTTCTGCAAGGAACCAATGCTTTATTTGAACCGTGCGCCCAAAAAGAATGCGGCCAGGTCCAAAGCTGTATGTTAGAGGTAGCGAAGCCGTTAATGAGCATTGCCAAACGGGTTGAGGCTAGCGATCCGGCAAGGTCCCAAAAGCGGGAACTTCCCAAAGTAATGCAGGACAAACTACTCTCGTGCGGCATAGACCCTAATTTTGATCCCAATACCTGCATAAGCAAGTCAACCTGCACGGAGTTCTTTTCTTGTCTTAATCCAAGCGGAAGTCAACAGCAAGGCGATCAGCCGGGCGAGATGCCCCCGGAACTTAAAACCCGGGTGGATTCCTGCATGAAGGAAATAGTTGATATTAAAATGCGCGAATGCACCAGTAAGCCGACCTGCAGCGAAGTAAACATTTGTCTGAAAGCCCAAATGTCAGAAGGCGCTTCAAAAGGCGATAAAGACATGGGTAAAAAGATTGAGCTCCCGTTGGATGTTGAGTCAAGACTAATGGTTTGTCAACAGGAAGAAATTCAAGCCAAGCTTGATGTTTGTGTCGCTAAGTCATGTTCCGAATTTGACGCCTGTATAAATTCTCTACAAGAGGGCGGCGAGAAACAGGATGGACAGCAGCAGAAGCAGGGCGAGTCGGACCCAAAAATTAAGGCAAAAGTTCAGGCCTGTGTGGATGAAAAAATTAACGCGTGTATTGCCAAACCGTGCGGTGAGTTCACTGCCTGTGTTAGCGCTTTACAAGGAAGCGCAGGCGGTGGGGAGCAACAACAGCAACAACAGCAAGGACAGTCCAACCCCGCTATTGAAGCCAAAATGAAGTCATGCCAATCCAAAGGTGGAAGCGGCGGCGCGCCTCCGGATGGTAGGGGACAGCAGCCTCCTCAAGGATTTCAACCGCCATCAGGCTTTTCCCAGCCTCCGGCGTCATACCCTAGCGGATCATCGTCTGAAATTCCAATAACGCCGGAGCTATGCGCTAACTTCACCAACATTCCAGCTTGCTCCTACGTCGGCTCGCCGGATTCTCAAAACTACCAACTTTGTAAGAAGTGCTACCCGGACAAGTAGTTGCAAAATTGCAGTTTTAACAAAAACAAAACATTGGTCTAATTAGACCAATGTTTTGTTTTTAAGTTCATTTTTATTTCTGCACATGTTATCGTGTAAGTATTTAGTTGAAGGCCCAGCGGTTTGCCAGATGAAATTTTTTGTAAAAGTGAAAACGGGAGCAAAACGGGAACGAGTTGAAAAAATTGACGCGGTTCATTTTGTTGTATCCGTAAAAGAACGCGCCAAAGAGGGCGAGGCCAATCGGGCGGTGGAAAAGGCATTGTCAAAACATTTTGATGTGCCAAAAACAAATGTTAACATTGTGAAAGGCCGCTCCAGTCGCAATAAAATTATTGAGGTCTGATAATAAAACCTTCAGACGCCTGTCCGGGTAGCGCCCCAGCAACCAGTCGCGCCAGCACAATAACGATAGGATTTCGCAAACTAAAATGTCCCGACTAGTCGGGACGTTTTAGTTTGGGGTTGATGCACTTTTTGTATCTTCATTTCTTAACCCTCGGTGCCGCTGTCCCCGGCAAAGGTCTCTACTTTGAAAGTCGGCGTTTTTCCCAGAAACGTATTTCCATCGGCGTCAATATAGGTTGCGGTTACAATTCCCGAGCCCTCGCCGTATTCGGCAATAGCGTCGTCAAGTTTGGCAACGAATACTCCGGCAGGAGTAATGTTTCCAACCTGTCCGATGAGTGTCCACTTAACATTTTCTTTGATGATCTGCGTGGAGCCATCGGACATCACAAGTTTGGCCGTAAAGGTTACTTGGTCCCACTCTTTTAATCCTTCAAGAGTCCGATTTTGAGTGACGATAAGATTTTTTGCGAATATTTTCTGGGTTTTTGTCTCAGGCGATGAAGTCGGTTTTGGAGCCGGCGTAGTTGGCGCTGTAGTTTTTGGTTGCGGCTCGGATTTTTTCTGGATCGCTGTGTCGTATACGACCGGGAAGGTAAATTTAGAAGAGTCAGGCAGTTTCGCGGATTTGGCAGGATCAACTAAGTAGTCCTCCCCGCAGGAATTTTTCAAACTCAACTCCAGTAGTTGTACCGGATCCGTTCCAAGCGGCTGTATTTTCCAGGTGATAGTCTCGTCGGCCTTGGCTTCCTGCCGGGCGCCATTGAGAATTTTGGCATTTTTTACGTTAAGAGTAATCGTCCCCGGCTGGCCCAAGGATTTGGTTTGGATTTCAAAATAGCCGTTCGGAGCCACGGTAAAGGGTTTTAAGGGGGGAGTACCAGATAGGAAAGTATCCTTAAAACTATCTTTTCCTATCATCATAATTAAACTGGGACTTTGCTTCTTGCCGACATAAAATCCTTTGGAGCCCTTCGCCTCCGCTCTTACGAGTCCAGGTCTTAGGCCGCTAGTGGTATATGAGACTTTCTGCCAGCTTTCGATACTGCCAGCGCGGGCATATTTAGCTTGTTTGGGGGTGCTCGTGTCCCGTATCCGTACTTTGATCCAATAATTTTTGGGTTTAGGGATTGTTTTATTTCCCGGGAGGTAGGATGATATATCCCAGGTAAATTTTCCCCCTAACGATGTGTAGTTTGTTCGACCAAAGCTTACGCCAGGCTCGGTATCTTTTGGAGACCAGTCGATAATATCGTCGTTTAGGTAGGCAGGGAAAGGGGTGTACATATCTATGGAATTTTCATTGAGGCTCGGGTTTAGGGATAATGATACAGCAACTATGTTATCGGGACCGGCAATGGAAATTTCCGGAGTAATGTTGAGCACCCCGTAAGGCGAGACCAAATCTATACCCGCGGGCTTGGGCGGAACCGGAGGAGTGCAATTGGCCTGAATAATACCGGATGACTTATCGGAGGTACCTTCTTTTACCAGAAAGGACTTGATTTTAGAGAAAATGGAGAAAACCGCAGCAAATGGTTTTTCTCCGAACCATCCGGCCTGGGCATAGACTGGCGTTATTAGTAAAAGCGAGATAAGTGCGACAGGGGCTAGGATAGAGAATAAAAAAGATTTTTTTATCACGAGTTTGGAAGATTATTACGCAAGAAGTCTCAGGGTCGAGTATATAATAGAATGGAGAAGATTTTCAACGCCAGTTATCCACTTAGTCGCTTTAGATGACTCAAAAACCCGTACAGTATAACTCCTGTGTGTAATGTTTAAGTATGTTATAATAACTATGATGAAGCTAAAACGTATTATTTTAATTGGGATAGGTATCTTTTTCCTTCTTGTTATAGCCGGTGTTATTTACGGAGTAAGCCGTGTTAGCAGTGTTACTGACGGGGAAGGGGCACTCAAAGGAACAAGTCTACCCGAGACTAATCCTTTTGAAATTAAGTCAAACCCCTTTGAGTTTTTTAAAAACCCCTTTGATGATACCTCCAGCATTACCGGGTCGCGTCTTAGGGCACAGGTATCCGCTGGGAAGATTACTTTTTCTATAACGGAGCTCGGAGGGTGTTCCAATCCGGAGGAGTGCCGCGCCTTTTGCAATCAAATTAAAAATCTTGCCATCTGTATTGATTTTGCCGAAAAAAACAGCATGATGTCTTCGGAAGATTTGGCACAGGCGCGCAGATTTGCAAAAGCCGGGGGAGTGGGACCGGGGGGATGCGCCAATAAAAACGATTGCGAAAATTACTGCAGCAACTTAGACCACATTGAAGAGTGCGTGGCCTTTGCGGAAAAATACGGCATTCTTCCAGCAAAAGATCTGCAGGAGGCGCAAAATATCAGACGCTACCTTAAAGAAGGCGGCGTTATGCCCGGCGGATGCAAAAGCAAGGAAAACTGTATGGACTATTGTAAGGCGCCTCTGCACATGAGAATATGTCTTGATTTTGCAGAACGCGCGAATCTTATTCCTCCACAGGAACTTGCCGAGGCGCGCAAAGTTATGCCGTTTTTGGAAAGAGGCGAGACTCCGGGTGGATGTCTTTCCAAAAAGGAGTGTGATTCTTACTGTTCGCAATTAAATAATATGCAGGAGTGTCTTTCCTTTGCGGAAAAAGCAGGAGTTATTCCGGCGGAGGAGCTCTATCTTGCCAAAAAAATATTGCCTTTTATGCTTCGCGGGGAAACCCCCGGCAAGTGTCTGTCACAGAAAGAATGCGAGAGTTATTGCCGCCAGCCACCGCACTTTCGTGAATGTCTTGATTTTGCCGAAAAAGCTGGATTTTTAAACCGTATTGAGCGTATGATGCTAAATCAGGCCGTTAAGTTAATACCGCAGTAGTTAAGCCCGAAGCTATTAAGCTATAACGGTTCATTAATTTTTCGGCACTACTTGTGTATCTTTAAGGCCCTGTGCTCTACATTTTAACTGGATAATTCCGCGCCAGCTCTGCTGCACGGAGCGTCATTATGAATACAGAAGCAAACTATACTTGTCCCATGCATCCCGAAATTATGCGGGATAGTATTGGTATTTGTCCGGACTGCGGGATGAATTTAATTCCGGTAAAGAACAACAAAAAACATAAACTGGCAGAACACGATAAGCACAAAGGGCATTCTACGGAGATGTTTCTTAGAAAATTCTTGGTAAGTTTGATTCTTACCGTACCGGTTGTTCTTTATGCGGACGTTGTTCAGAAAATTTTCGGATGGTCGCCACCCAATTTCCCTGGCTCGGCGTATTTGCCATTGGTTTTGGGTTCAGTTGTTTTTTTCTATGGAGGGTGGGCGTTTTTAATAGGCGCCTATCGCGAGCTCAAAGCCTGGCTTCCTGGCATGATGACGCTTATTGGTATTGCTGTTTCTGCGGCCTATTTTTACAGCGTTTTTTCCGTGATTACTGGTAGGGGACACGACCTTTTTTGGGAACTGACTACTTTGATAACGGTTATGCTTCTTGGTCATTGGTTGGAGATGCGGGCGGTCTCGGGAGCGCAAGGGGCATTACGAGAACTCTCAAAGTTGTTGCCGGACACCGCAGAAATTATTCGTGATGGAAAAACTGAAACAATTCCGCTCTCTGGGCTCCGCGAAGGAGATATGGTTTTTGTCCGCCCCGGCGCACGAATTCCCTCGGACGGAGTTGTGGTTGAGGGAAAATCTGAAGTGAATGAATCCATGGTCACGGGCGAGTCCGCGCCAGTTGCCAAAAACGCCAACAGTGAAGTTATTGCAGGGACTGTAAATGGCGACGGCTCCTTAAAAATTAAAGTGACAAAAGTCGGCGAGCATACTTTTCTTGCCGGGGTAATGCGTTTGGTTAAAGAGGCGCAGGCGTCAAAATCGCGATTGCAAATTCTTTCGGATAAGGCCGCATTTTATCTCACAGTTATAGCTATTGGCACAGGCGGTTTAACTTTTGTGTTGTGGCTTTTTGCAAAAGCGGGTTTTGGATTCGCACTGGAGCGATTAGTGGCGGTTCTCGTAATCGCTTGTCCTCATGCTTTGGGTCTTGCGGTGCCGTTAGTTGCTTCTATTTCTACGACCTTGGCCGCGCGGCATGGTTTTTTGGTAAAACAGCGCTTGTCGCTTGAGGCCGCGCGCAATGTTGATGTTGTGCTTTTTGATAAAACAGGGACTTTAACTCGCGGAGAATATGGCGTAACCGATATTTGGCCGGTCAAAATAAGCGAGGAAGAGCTGCTTCAAGTTGCCGCGTCGGTTGACATGCATTCCGAACACTTCATTTCTAAAGCCATTGTGAAAAAAGCAGAGGATGCTGATATAACAATCGTGGAAGCGCGGGACTTCGTTCGTATTCCCGGAAAAGGAGTAAAAGGAACAGTTAATGGCGGGGTTATTTTTGTCGGCGGGCAAGCGATTTTAGAAGATCTTGATGTTATGCCGCCCGATGAACTCAAAGAAACTGTTGAAGAAGAAAATAAAAAAGGGAAAACTATTATTTATGTAGCGTCGGAGAAAGAACTTCTCGGTATTTTTGCTCTTGCCGACCTCATCAGAAAAGAATCACGCGAGGCGATTCAAGCACTGAAAGCAATAGGCGTAAAAATTGCGATGATCACCGGCGACTCGGAAGGCGTAGCCAAGTGGGTCTCGCAGGAACTTGGCATTGACGAATACTTTGCAAGAGTTTTGCCGCATCAAAAATCGGAAAAAGTAAAACTACTTCAAGGCAAGGGTCAAAAGGTTGCCATGGTAGGGGACGGGATTAACGATGCTCCGGCATTAACACAGGCGGACTTAGGTATTGCGATTGGCGCAGGCACTAATATCGCCATAGAATCAGCCGGCATAATTTTAGTGCGCAACGACCCCCGCGACATTGTAAAAATAATAAAACTTTCGCGTCTTACCTACTCCAAAATGATACAAAATTTATTTTGGGCAACGGGCTACAATGTCGTTGCGCTTCCATTGGCTGCGGGCGTGCTGGCCTCTAAGGGAATTTTATTGCAACCGGCGCTTGCCGCGCTCTTTATGTCACTCTCCACTGTTATTGTTGCGGTAAATGCGGTATTCTTAAGAAAGAGAATTTTATGAATACCAAAATCATTCAATGGGTTTTAAGGGTGGCGGTTGCTGGTGAATTCGTAGGCCATGGCGCTTTTGCCCTGCAAGGCAAGCAAGCTTGGATTGGCTGGATTCAGCAGTTTGGTTTTGCCGACGCTGCTTTGGCTGCAAAATTACTTTTTCTTGTGGGTTTACTGGATTTATTAGTGGCTTTGGTTGTGCTGATTAAGCCGGTGAAAATCGTACTCCTTTGGGCGGTTTTTTGGGGCTTTTGGACCGCGCTTCTGCGCCCTCTGGTTGGTGAACCAATCTGGGACTTTGTTGAGAGGTGGGCCAATTGGGGCGCGCCCTTAGCATTGCTTCTTTTGCTTTGGCCTTCGCCATTTAAACAAGTTAAACAAATATGATGTGGAATTGGGGACAAAATATTATGACAGGCGGATTTGGCGGGTTTTTTACTCTGACTTGGCTGGTATGGCTGGTGGTTGGTATTTTTGCGGCCATCTGGCTTTGGCAGCAGATTACTAAAAAATAGTTCCAACAAACTGACTCTTTTCAGTTGCCAAGAATAGCCACCTGTGGATATCCTGCAGTGACTTTAGTTTAGGCTTGCCCTACTCTTAGTATAGTATTCTAAACTCATTTTTATGAAAAAGTACACCCATTTTTTGGCGGCTGTTTTATTTTTCCTAGTGCTGTTATCGCCCTACTTTTCTTTGGCACAGACATCTTCCGTAGCCGATTTGAACGCCTTAGTGAAGCAGCTGCAGCAGCAAATAGAATTTCTCCAAAAGCAGGTTATTAGTTTGCAGGCCCAAGCGGAAACCTCCAAAAAAGAAGCCGCCACAACCAAGGAAGAACTTAAAACCACCAAGTCAGACTTGGTTGCTACCAAAGAAGAGGTAAAAGCCATTAGAGAGGAACTTCAGTTCACCAAAACACTGGCCCGCGGCTCTTCCGGAGACGAGGTTAAAAAACTCCAGGAGTTTCTCGCCAAAGACAAGGAAATTTACCCGGATGGTTTAATCACGGGCTTTTTTGGTTCCAAAACCGAAGCCGCCGTTAAAAAATGGCAGGAAAAACACAACATTGAATCAGTAGGAATTGTCGGCCCTAAAACACTTGCGCAGATAAATAAACTTTTTGAGACCGGGGCAATTTCTCCTACGGCCGCCCCCGAAGTTCTTCCGGCTGTTGCTTCCTCTGCCGCCACGCCTGCGCAACCAGCCACACCCGCAACGCCTCAAGGTATTGCTGCAACCACCACCGTTCCTGCAACCCCAGCTACCCCGGCTGTTCCGGCCACTACAGCTGTTGCCGCGATTACTCCTTCTGCCGCAACCACTTCGGCAGTTTCTTCGGCTCCAACCACCCCTTCCTATATTACAACTCAAATAGGAATCAGCGCTTACCCTACCTGCGGAGAGAGAGTGCTTAGCGTTCCGGATAAGTATTTAAATATTAATCAAGCTCTGGCTGCGGCCAAACCGGGCGATACCATACGTTTGGGTGCCCAGACTTTTACCGAAACAGAACCAGTCAAATTAAAAAGCGGGATTTGTCTTGAAGGCGCGGGTATTGATAAGACCAACATTGTAGTACCCAGCAGTTGGGGAATACAAATCAATAATGCTTCTTATGTTATTGTGAAGAATTTAACTGTAAAGCAAAGCGGACATCTGAAAAATACGAGTCCGGCAGGCGGAGGAGAGGGCGGTGGAATTTCAGTTCTTTACTCCAACAACGTTAAACTAGAGTGGTGCCGTCTTACCCAAAATGCGGAGATTAACGGCGGGGGGCTGGCTATTGCGGGGAGTAAGAACATTGATGTCTCACGATGTCTTATTGATAATAATTACGCCAAAGATTTCGGAGGCGGAGTATCTTCAGCCTGGTCCACTGTTACTTTTAATAATGTCACCGTTGCTCACAATCGCGCCTCTTACGTCGGCGGTAGTATTGATAGGACAGTGGGCGGTATTTATGTAGTTGGCGGGGATGTAACTGTTAACAGTTCTATTGTTTGGGGTAATTCCGGCCATGATCTATTTTCGCTTCCAGAGTATAAAACAAGCTCCAGAATGGCGGTACTCTACGTTCTTCTCGGCGAGTCCTTTATTGGTCATAGTCTCCTTTTGCAGGATCCTCTATTTATATCCACCACTACTTATAAGCTGACACTGTACTCCCCGGCCATAAATGCCGGCAACCCGGATTCAAACTATAACGATCCGGACGGAACAAGAAACGATTTGGGTATTTACTATTATCCCTTGGCTGCTGTTCCTGTTTCTGCTGCTACTACCGCCGCCACTACTGCCGGAACCGGAACCACTGGGGGGGGAGGAACTGGCACCACGCAGACGACCACCACCACAACCACTACTAGTTCTACGGCCACTACAACTACTTCTACAACAGCCACCTCAACCACGGCTACGACTACTACCACAACCACCGTACCTCTTGCTAATACGGGTGCCTGTAGTTTGGCCAACACCTATTATGTCAATAAAACCGGTGTCAACGATCTTAACCTGTTAAAATCTGTCTGCACCAGCGATGATTACAAATCGCTCCTAAACCAAGCTTGTCAGCAGAACTCTAGTTTTACTGGTCAGGAAGGGGTGATGACTCGCGACGCCAACGGCAATTTAGTTAGTTCAACTTGCGGGCCTTTTGGCTGCGGGACCAGAAAATGCTCACAGCTAGCGGCCTACGACACCAATGTCACTGCCGGCGCATGTTACTTAACCACCGGATCGTTAAGTTTTGTTTATCAGGATCCTGACTCCGGGTCAGGATATGCGAGGCTGAATGTTATTGGCAGCAGTGACTACAATACTGTCAAATCAATTTGCGCCAACAACCGGGATTATTATGATCGTCTAACCACCACTATCTGCACGGATAACCCCAGTGCCTCCGGCATGCAGGAGGCAGTAACTGTTTATGATATGAAGGGAAGTCCTGTTACATCCGGATGCGCCAGTTCGGGCAGCTGTGCAACTCGTTCTTGTCCTCCTCCGTCTACTCCCGGTTCTCAAACGCCGATTGGTCACTGGAAGTTTGACGGAAATGGCAATAACGAAGTTTCCGGGGGGCCAACGGCTGTTACCGTAGGAAGTGCCGTCTTTAATTCCAGCGGAGGCAAATACGGAGGGTATGCGTATCTTCCCTCCACCAGCGACTACGTAAAAATTCCTTATAGCAGCACTTTTGACTTTGCCAGTGCCTTCACGGTTGAATTCTGGTTTCGTCAACGCTCCAACCAAAGCACTACTCAAGATCTGGTTTATAAGGGAACTTCACCCAACAATTATAACTTCAGAGTTTTAAGACGGTTGTGGGATCAATATAACTTCGGAGAGATTATAGCAGGCTATACGAGCGCAACTACCGGCTATTGGACACAAACCAGCAATCCCAACCAACTGGCCCACAACGTTTGGCACCACGTGGTGTTTACCAAGGACTCCTCGCATAGCGTTTATTATCTGGACGGTTCGTTAATCTACTCCAGCCCTGATAGTCCGCAAGCCAAAACACCGGCAAGCGACATTATTGTTGGTAATCCGGCCATAGACACCGATATAGATAACCTTAAAATATATAACCGCGCTTTGAGTTCCAGCGAAGCATCGCAAAATTATGCGGCCGCCACGGCCGGCAGGAAATTAAGCGGCCTTGAAGAACAACTGGCCAATATTGGGGTGTCGCTTTCTAAGATCAGCGAAGAAATTAAAAAGTTACTAAAGAGATAGGCATCCCTGAAAAAGGCAGCACTGTTGGGGTCACCGCGATCTTCACTTCAGCGCCCTTAAGGAGACTGCGCTAAGATGCAATTATATGAATATTAAAATTTCCCCCACAGGGGAAATTTTAGTTAGCGCGGGATGACGGTTTTTCTTTCCTCAAAAAGCAGCTCATATAGACGGCGGTGGAACCAGTGAGGAGCTTGTTCTTTATCCGGTAGGAACTTATTTTGTCTCAAAAAACTTGGATTTTTTATGCTCCGCGTAGTTTCCTGAATAGCCGCAAGGTCTTCTTCGTTGACCGCACTGTCCGCCCAAAATTCGTTGCGTCCCGCATATTTATCGTTATCCCAGATATAATGGTGGCGATAGAAAATTGTTGTTTCTGGATTTCTGTCCGTAGGCAGCCACATATTTACCGACAGCCCCCAAGGATAAAAATTAAAAGCCATATTGGGGAAAATAAACCACCAGAGCGCAAAGACTCGTTTGGCGGCGTCTCGGAATCTTTCCGGAAGCAGTTGTGGATCAAAACCGTACTGTGGGTTTTCGGCAAATACCCACTGTAGCACTGACCACGGGTAAATTTCTGTCCGATACGATTTCATGTCTACGGCCTTGGCAAGCGATCTTCCGTGGATATAAGTTATATGCAGTTCGTCAAGATAGTTGAGTATATGCAGAAACGGACTGCCCGGAACCCTTTCCATCTCTTTTATTTCTCCGGAGCGGCGGAAGCGGTTTAGTGCCAAAAGACCGATAACATTATGCATGTCTTTTATAAAATCCCAAAGTTTGGGCGGCGCCGTAGAAGCATTTACAAAGAAGAACTGATTCCACAGTCCAAGATTCAGTTCATACAGGCCAGCTGACTTTTTCTCATTTGCAGTCATTTTTTCTTCAAGGCCGGTATGACTTGCAAACTCTCCGGTAAGTTTATACTTTCTTCCGTGCTGCGGGCATTCAAAATGAGTTCCACAACCCGAAAAAAGTACGGCTGGAAATCCGGCGTGAGAACAGGTGTTATAGAAACAATGCAGTGTTCCGTAGGAGTCCCGGGTAATAATTAGTTTTCGGTCCCGAGACGGCGCCCAGGAGCCGCGGGCAGCCAGCAATTCGGGGAAGGTTCGCAGATCGGTTTCGGGCGGCGGAATAAATTGCCAGCTTATTTTAAAAATTTCTTGGGTACGTAGGTGAAATTCAGGGTCAAGAAATAGTGCCTTGGGAAGGCCTTGGGCCCGGATGATGTCCTGATCAACAAAAAATTTTCGTGGATCCAAGAAAACCCCTTTTTCAAATAGCCAAGGTGTATTTTATATGTAATCAGCCTCCGCCACAAGTGCCCGAGAGTGGGGATAAAAAAGTATCGGGGTTTGCTTTTTCATGCTAAAATTTTATATATGAATATTTTGCAGAAAATTCATCCAGTTTGGGCACTGCGTCTTGGTCTTGGTTTAATGTATCTTTATTCCGGTTCGGGTTTGTTTTATAACCCGTCTGACTGGTATGGTTTTGCCCCACAGTGGTTTACGGCCCTCGTCACTCCCTTTGTTTCCATTGATACCTATCTCCGAATGCAGGGGGTGGGGGAGTTTATACTCGGACTTCTCTTTCTTGCATGGTTCTCCGGCAAATGGGGCGTAAGGGTTGCCTCGGCAATTGCAACGGTTGAGCTTGCGGCTATTTTGATTTTTGTCGGCGTTGATCTTATTACGTTTCGTGATATCGGCCTTTTGGGGGCGGCTCTGGCCCTTTTAATAATTTCGTTAAAGAGCCCGCCTGGGGAGCAGTTTGTCGCCGAGCATAAAAAGGTATCTTCCATAACCCAAAACCACCCCGATTAGTCGGGATGGTCTTGGGTTATCCACAGCTCCGTTGGCAAACCTTTTTACGATAAAGTAGGATAAAGTTATTATAAATAATGCTTAATTATAATAAATAATATGTTCTATTCCAACATATCAAGGTTTCTTATTGGCTATTTTTTGGTAGCCGTATTTTTGTTAGTTATTTTTGCACCCAGCGTTGATGCCGCAGTTTTGACTCTTAACGAAGCTCACAATGTTGCCGCGCTGTCCCTCAAACTAAACGCTCTTAGAAATCTGCTTGATTTTTTGAAGATGGCGCTTCGTCCGGTAGGCTTGGCCCAAGTCTCATCCGCCTGTACCGCTAGTCTTATTACTCTTTTGGGCGACGGCTGCCACTGGATGTCCACCGACTCCGCGGGTAATGCTGTTTACTGTGACGGCCCCATGACCAAATCTGCCAAAGCCGGAGATACCGTAACTACAACCGGCTGTGGAGCTTATTCAGGAACAGGAACCGGAGGAACAACAACCACCACTACTTCTTCTTGCTCGGCTTCTTTAACCGCCCTTCTTGGAACCGGCTGTCATTATATGTTTAATAATTCGTCCGGCCAAGCGGTTTACTGCGACGGCCCCATGACTAAATCAGCCAAAGAAGGGGATACTGCCACTACCTCCGGATGTTCTTCAACTACAACCACAACTACAACTTCCTCCTGCAGTTCTTCTCTCACTGCCCTTCTTGGAACCGGCTGTCATTATATGTTTAATAATTCGTCCGGCCAAGCGGTTTACTGCGACGGCCCCATGACTAAATCAGCCAAAGAAGGGGATACTGCCACTACCTCCGGATGGCCACCTACCGTTCAACCACCAATGATGTGGAACTTGCTTGGAATGAGAACTCTATTGGTGAGGATCAGTATAAAGTTTGGAGAAGGACCTCCGGGGGCAGTTGGACAGAGCTTAACCCTAAATCAAGGCCATATAACGACGACAGCACTATTTACTATTATGACACCAGTTTTGCTGTCAATACCTCTTATGAATATATGGTCAAGGCCTGTACTTTTTCCGGAAGTTGCGCATCATCTGATTCCAATATTGCGTATGTCACAACTGGCAGTGGGGGTACGACAACTACCAGTAGTTGTAGTTCCTCCTTAACCGCCCTTCTTGGAACCGGCTGTCATTATATGTTTAATAATTCGTCCGGCCAAGCGGTTTACTGCGACGGCCCCATGACTAAATCAGCCAAAGAAGGGGATACTGCCACTACCTCCGGATGTTCTTTAACTACAACTACAACCTCCTCTTGCAGCTCTTCCTTAATAGCGCTTCTTGGCGACGGCTGTCACTACATGTATAACGATTCTGCCGGCAACCAAATTTACTGCGATGGTCCCATGACCAAATCTGCCAAAGCCGGAGATACTGTAACCATACAGGGCTGTTCTTCTTATACAACCACAACAACAACCACAACTACAACTTCCTCCTGCAGCTCTTCTTTAATAGCGCTTCTTGGGACCGGCTGTCATTATATGTATAGCGGGTTGGGAGACGGCAGGGGGCCAATTTATTGCAATACCGAGATGAATAAATCAGCCCGAGAAGGGGATACGGTTACGACGACCGGGTGTTCTTCTTCCACCTCTACCACTCCATCTGGGCAGAAAGAACAGATCTGGAATGTTCTAGGCTTGAGATCTTGGATTAGAACCGATGCCGATGCGACACGGATAGATTCGTTAAAGCAGGCCTGTGCCAATGTGCCCAGTGGGGCTAATGTTTGGCTGCCGGGCTCCGGTGACTCTACAAGTGTTGATTTCGGCATGCCTAGTGCTGATAAGTGCCGTCTTGCTGCAGCTTGCGCCTCCGGTCAATATTTTGATGGAGCTTCGTGCGTCACCACTACAACTACTGGCGGTACTGTGCCAGTTGCTCCTACCAACCTTACTGCCGTGCAATCCCAGGCCGACGCGCTCCTTAACTGGTATGACAATTCAACCAATGAGAATGAATATAAAATTGAAAGAAGAATTACCGGAAGCGCTACCTGGACATATGTTGGAGGCGCCGGAATTGTGTATGGAGGTTCAGGAACGTATAGGGATTATTATCCGCCGGCAGGAAGCTATGATTATAAGGTAAGGGCCTGTAACAGCGCCGGGTGTTCCGAGTCCAATGTAGTGTTGCTCGTTATAAGCCCTACATCCACTGTCGCGCAGTGTTCAGACGGCCGCGATAACGACGGAGACGGACTGATTGATTATCCCTCTGATACCGGATGCTACAGCCGCGATGATAATGATGAAGCTGTGTCACCACCAGTTGGTGGAGGAGTTCCTCTACCCCCATCCGGCCTTACGGCCGTTGTTGCCGCAAATGGCTACGACCTTATTCTTCGCTGGAATGATAATTCAACCAACGAATCCGAATACAAGATTTGGAGACGGCTAGGCACTAGCTGGTCATTTCTCGTATCAATAGGAATTGCTTATGGGGGGACCGTGACCCACACAGACTTGAGTATGCCCGCCGGCTATACGGGTGTAATTGACTATAAAGTACAGGCCTGTAATTCTTCAGGCTGTTCTCCGGACTCCAATACGGCTTCAGTTACTGTAGTAGGCACTCCCCCCCAGCCAACTGGTTGCGACAGCGCTCTTATAGCGCTTCTGGGTCAAGGGTGTCATTATATGTACAATGATTACTCTGCCAATCCGGTTTTTTGCAACGGCAATATGACGATTTCTGCCAAGCGAGGCGACACTGCCATTACTCAAGGATGTCAATATGGCGGCCCGCCGGTTCCCACCACGTTTAGCGTTGACCCTTATAGCACTTACCCGAAAGATCAGGAAAGCGGGGTAAATACCCTTATGCGGATCCGTGTTAACTTCACCAGAGAGATTGATCTTGCTTCAACCATTTCCCAGTTTTTCTCCTTAGCGCTTGCATCGTCTCCCAGCGCCGTGCTAAATGGAACATTCCAATTTTTCGGCAACGGATTTGAGTTTGTCCCAGCTTCACCCCTTAACTCCAACACCACTTACATCTATAAAGTGTTTACAACCCTTAAAGACAAAAGCGGGACCAATCTTTCCGCCCCCCTAACCAGAACTTTTACCACGGTGGGGGGGGTTAGCGCGAATGCGACCATTGAAGGAACAGTACTGGACGCCGCAGACAAAATATTATCCGGAGTGTCAATAAATGTCTACAAAGAAAACTTTACGTCCAATATCTCAGCCGTAAGCGCTGCGGACGGCTCGTTCCGGGTGATTGTATCCGCGGGAAATTATTGGATTGAGGCTTATCCCCCTTCGGGAAGAGCCGACCTACTGCGTCCTAACCCGATAAAAGTTTCGGTTGTTTCGGGCGCGATAGAGAAAGTAACGGTTAAATTTAACACCGTAAGCACGGCCGCGAAAGCCGTTACCGGCAGTGTAAAGTTTAGCAGTGGTGGCGCTGTTACTGATGCCGAGGTGGGCGCTTTTTCTCTGGAAACTTATCAGTGGGTTAGCACCTCGCCAGACGCTACTGGCAACTACACGCTTAGGGTGACAGGCGGCAAATGGACAGTAGGAGTTCGTCCCAAAAATCCGGCAACTGCCAGCTGGTCGTATTCCGGCCCGTTCCCAGAAGTTTCTTTTACTAAAGACAGTGCGTCTGATTTGCAAATTGTTAATTTTCTCATTCCCTCGGCCGATGCCACCCTAAATGTTAAGACTGTTGATGCGCAGGATAAGCCCCTGTCTGGAGTAGGAGTAGTTGTGGATACGATTAGCGCTGGAGGCAGCGAGAGTTCTTCTATCGTTGAGAACCGTTCTTCGCCCAAGTTTCGCACCAGCGATGCCAACGGAGTTGCTAAATTTAATTTAGTTTCGGGAAGGTATCATGTTCGCGGCTTTCTTCCTTCGGAAAAAGGATACCTGAATTCCCCGGAGCAGGAAGTAACGGCAGTGGGAAGCAAGATTGTTGAAATCAGTATGGTATTTTTGAAACGCAATGCCGTGATTACTATTCCCTTCAAGGGCATAATAAAGCTTGAAGACGGCATACCCACTGATGCGTTTATCTGGGCTTGGTCAGAAAAAGGAGGATACTTGTCAACCTTTTCAGCGGCATCTGGCCTCTTTGAATTTAAAGTAGGCCAGAATGAGCGCTGGCACATTGGCGCAGGCAAAGTGGTTAACAACATCCCATATAAGGCTCCAGAAGTGGTTGTTGACGTAAAAGAAGTAGGTGTGAATGTGGAGTTGATTTTGGTGAAATTGGATAAAGATGCCCTGCCTCCTCCGGTGGTGATAAAAGAATCCACCACCAAACAAATCGTGGCTCAGACCGAAGATGGCGCTAAAGCCGTTGTTCCTCCGAATGCCGCAGGGTCAAGCGGTAATATAAGCGTGGAAGTCAAACCCACGGTAGAGGCACCTTCACAGGCGGCAGCGCAGGTGGTAGGCACGGTTTATGATGTTTCCATCCGTGATTCGGCAGGAAAAGATATTACCACTCTTAATTCCGATGTAGAGATTATAATTCCTTATGACGAGGCCGAGCTTAAATCCAAAGGGGTTGACGAGGATGGAGTTATACCAAGTTTCTTTGATGAGAAAACAGGCACTTGGGTAAAAGTTGATAACTACACTATTGATAAAGAGAAAAACATCGTTATATTGCGGGTAAAGCACTTGACGCGCTTCAGTCTGGTTGCCCCTGCGGATACTACTCCTCCTGCTCCTCCAACCAAAGCCGTAGCTTCTGCTCTGGGAGAAGGAAAGGTGAAAGTAAGCTGGCAGAATCCCGTTTCCGATTTTGCTTACGCCAAAGTATACCGGAGCGACAAACTGGGCGAGCTTGGCAAGCTCGTTGCGCCGCAGCTGAAAGGCAGTCAATATATTGACGGTTCAATAGCCGATGGCGTGACTTACTACTATGCCGTACGCTCGGTTGATCCGGCAGGGAATGAATCCAATAACCAAGATCAGGTAAATGTTAAGGCCATAGGGACGTCAGCCCAAGTGTCAGCGCCCGTAAAGCCGGCTTCCGCCGCAGTATCGGTAAAAAAAGGCGGACTCTCGCGAAACCTAAGTCAGGGTGCAAAGGGTGATGATGTAAAAACACTGCAGGAATTGTTAATCAAAGAAGGATTTTTGTCCGCGGGTTCCTCAACCGGATTCTTTGGTAACCTGACTAAACAAGCGGTAATACGTTTTCAGGAAAAATACGCCTCCGAAGTTCTTACTCCGGTAGGACTTACCAAGGGTTCAGGATTTGTAGGAACAGGAACGCGAAAGAAAATCAACGAGCTGCTTGCAAAATAAACAAAATCCCCGCCGAACGGCGGGGATTTTGTTTATAAAGAGTTTGGAGATGACCCCAAAGAAATTAGGCAGCAACGTTTCCCCACAAAGTTATAAAGATGGATTTCATCATGGTGGCGTAAGGACGATCGGTAATAAGCATACCCCGCACTGGTTTCTCAAACGGAATAATACCCACCGAATTACCAAAGATAAAAACATAACCCGGAAAGTTGAAGGATTCGGGAAGGATTCTGTTTTCGTGCAGCTTAATGCCGGAGTCGCTTTTCTCGTCATCAGGAAAACGGAGAGAATTGAGAAAAATACCCCTTTCTCGTCTTCGTTCCCCAAAACCATATTTTCCACCGATAAGCTCCAGCAGTTTTTTAGTTGATCCGATTGATTGTATCAGCTTTTCTTTAGACCTTAGGGCTTCTTCGGTCATGCTTCTTACTGCATCCTGTCCTTCAAAAAAGCGGATGTGGGGAGTGGTGGGAAGTCTGCGCAGTTCTTTCTCCAGTTCCGGTATTAGTCTTTCTGCTAAAATGGCTTGACGTTCAAAAAAGGTTTTAAGCTTGGTCGGGTGTTCAGCCACAAATCGTCTTACCCCTCGCTCTTGGTAGGAACTCACCAGCCCCATAGAAATCAAATTCTCCAGGATATGATAGGCGCTGGTCCGTTTAATTCCGGCTCTACGCGCAATATGGCCGGCCGGAGCGTCAGCCAAACTCAAGAGGGCCCTGTACAGAGCTTCTGTTTTTTTATCTAAACCAAGAGGTTGCAATAGTATTTTTCGCATAAGTGACGATTACTTTCGTCAACTCTATCTTAGCACACCCCACCAGAAATTACAAGCATCTAAGCCAAATTATAGAGGAAAGGTTTTTGTCAGGCATATTATGCCCTGATTTTATGACAATATTATGTCAATAATATACAGTGAAGGTGCGGAATGGTTCCGTGGCTGTTCTTTGAGAAAGGAGATCAAGATGGCGGAGAACAAGGTTTATAGAGTAGTGTGTCAGAAGTGGCTGGAATCTGAACGAGGTTGGGGTACACGTCCTGATGGGTACTCACTGCATCTCACCGATAAGGAAAGAGAGCAATTTATTAAGGAATATTGGGATCGGATGCCTGATCAGGCCCCTGACGAGTATTCTCGAGATGACGGTGATCCGTATGTGTGTGAGGTAAGCGAAGCAATTTTTAAGAAAATTAAGGAAAGTAGGAACGGAATCCGTTGTTGGGGGACAGCCCCTTATCCGGGGGGAACTGATGGGTGGATCCCGCTTCCGTCTACATCTACAAAATTAGATCGGGCCACAATAGAAGATCTTAATAAAAAAACAACCGGCCGTCATGGTCTAAAATAAGCGGGTTGCCAGTGGAGAACTACAAAGTTATATATTACGACAAACCCATCAGTGAAGGACGGTTTGGTCGTATAATAGAAGGTGAAAAGTTAAGCGTACCCTTTAAGGCATCCGATTTCAACTATCTGGCAAAGGCAGCTGAAATATTAGCTGAAATAGCAACTAGAAAGAAAATTCACTTCCATGATGTGTTGGTAGAAGAAGATGGTGAATATCCTCATGGTCGTGGATGGTCTGGATTAGTTGACGTGGGCACGCAGGATGCAATTAACGTACTATTGAAGAAGATTTCTGCTTTAGCTATCAGTTGACCCCGCTAGAGACTACTTAAAAACGGAGGTAAACAGTGAATCGTCACGAATTTTTCCAGAAACTCAATGGTGTGGTTAAGCAGCAGGATGACGGCACTAAAATTTCTTGGGCCTACTGGTTGGCTAAATCTACACATCGTACACAATTGCGTATTAACGGTGAAAGATATTTTGAACATTGCCGTAGGGTAGCCTTAAACCTTGTGCATTATGGGCCAACGGACGCGGATGAAATTATAACGGCACTTTTGCACGATTGTCTGGAGGATGGATTTTTACCGCAGGATTTCATCAAAGCTCTTTTTGGAGACTTTATCGCTAAAGGCGTGGAGGTCTTGAGTAAGTATCGGCCCAGGTTCAATGGAGCAGGTATAATTACAGAAAAAATAAGAATAAGCGACGATGATTATTACCGGGATATTTCCTGCGCTCCGTCTTGGATACGACGAATCAAACTTGCTGACCGTCTGGATAACATAAGAGATTTGGGGGTTCGTACTCCGGAACGACGACAACAATACATCCAAGAAACGAAAACATATCTCATGCCTCTGGCGCGTATAACTGATGAGCGATTCCTTAAGGCACTGGAAGAACGCTGTGAAATTCATGCCGGTAAAGTTTAAGGGGCTATTCTGCTTGAGCAGCCCCTTTTTGATTCATAAATTTTTGCTTGACTTTTCATGTTGGTTATGCTATCATATAATTAAAGTTCGGGGATACGGCATAGTGCCGTTTTCCTTTTGAAATCAAACATAAGAGAAAGAAAGGAGTAAGACAGTGGAATTCAAGTATCCCACATCAAGGCAGTTCCCCTTTGACGAGGTGTGCGAGAAGATCGTGCACGCTCTCGAGGTGAGAAACTGGAAAGTTCCGGGCATCAAGATTGAGTTCAACCAGTGGGGGACCGGCGAGGAGAAGTATCGCTTCGTATCAGTGATCGAAGGAGCGAACTTCCAACTCCAGTTCAGTCTCATCAGAATCGAGAGCGTTTCCCAGATCAACATTCCGGGGATGGAGCTCAACGTCTATTCCGACGAATCAGGTCCTGGCTTCTATCTCTACGTCGGCGACGACTGGAATCGTGATCGTAAGATGTTCGAGCTGGGCAGCAAGTGCAACAGTAAGCTAAGGGGTGAGCCGCGGATTTACCTTAGGTATGAAGGTATCTGTCATTGCGATAACACGATGAACCTCCCGCAGAGCCTCCCGCACCTTCATCGGGGCAAGCGGTCACCACTGCTCAGGCACACGAACGACCTGGATCGTGAGTACGATCCGGTCGGTCACGAACCGAAGGAGTTCGTGACAAGCGAGATTTTTACCAAGTTCACCGACTGGCTTTCGGAAAATGTGCTTCGAGTCATCGAAGTGCAACCTCTGCCCGAGAGACGGATCGACATCTTCCACGAGGAAGTGATTCCGTTTCCGGTTTCGATCGGCCCGCTCTTCACGTTCGGAACACTGGACGAGGTTGAGCGGATCACACAGGGCAAGCAGGATCCAAGCAAGCTCGAGCCAAGGCGCCGTTACGGGCTCCGGGGAAATGAGTTCGGAGTGGGAGAAGTGACGCAACACACTCCGATCGATGCCCTGCGGATTCCGGGGTATTACCGGCGCACTGGCAGTTTTTCGTACAACGAGGAGTTCGTGATCCGTGTGGCGCCGAGGTCAGCCAATCATATCTTCGTCGTTGATCACGGAGCTTTCGAGAGAGCGGCGGAGAAAACCCTTTCTCGGCATCACAGGGGGTATTGGGTGACAGACAAGGATTTGGACGGGTGGAGGCAGGCCAAGCAGCACACGCGAATCCCGATCGCACAGTATGACGGCAAGTTCAAGCAGCCGGTCGTCCTGATCGATCGGGAACTCTCCTTCGACGAGGTCGAGGTCGTGAGCGGTCCCCACAAGGATCGTTCCGCCTGATCCCCAAGTAGTACAAAGGGGGTGTGCGTGAGGCAACTTGCGTACACCCTGTTTTTTTCGGCGCAACGAACTTTACTATTTATCCCCCCACCCTCCCAGAATACCCCGCAGCTTGCTGCGGGGATGAATGGGCGCCGTAGAAATCCTTCCCGCGGGGTCCACTACCCCGCTGGGAAGGTGGGGGGATTTATTCAAACCTTTAAGTGTGCTATAGTAATAGTGTATACAATACACTATATTTGCGTTATACTATTAAATACCAACATGAAGATTGGAATTTTGGGCGGGACGTTTGACCCGCCTCATAAGGGCCATAAATTAGTCGCGGGAATAGTTAAAAAAGAACTGGGGCTAGACCGGATTATTTTTATTCCCACCAAAGATCCGCCCCATAAAGTAAGGCCCAAAGTATCGCCGCAACATCGCTTTTTTCTGACCCGTCTTTTGGTAAGGGGTAAAAAGGGGTTCCTTGTTTCTGACTTGGAATTTAAACGTCCCGGGAAATCGTATACCGCCGACACCGTTCAGGAGCTTAGAAAACTCTACCCCCAAGATAAGCTTTTTTGGATTATTGGCGCCGACGCCCTGCTTTATATGCCGCGCGGCTGGAAAGAGGGCTACAAGATTTTAGATAAGTGCCAATTTGTAGTAGTAGTAAGGCCCGGCTATTCTTTGAAAAGCGTGCCCGGCCGCATCCTTCAGAAAGTTATTATTGTAAAAAATAGGGCGCGAGACGATATTTCAAGTACCGAGATACGCAGATACCTTAAGAGTGGGAAGAGTATTAAGGGTCTTCTCACGCCCCAACAAGAAATTTATATAAAACGTAAGCATCTGTATAAAACATGATAAAACGACAATTTCTCAAAAAATTTGAAAAACCCATGATGACAGTTGATGTTGTCTTTTTTACTATTGATCAAAATAAGTTAAAAGTTCTTCTCGTAAAAAGGAAATACGATCCCTATGGGGGTTTCTGGGCCCTGCCCGGGGGGTTTATTAGAAAAAACGAAGAGATGTATGAAGCGGCCGCAAGAGAGTTAAAAGAGGAAACAGGGGTGCGTGGAGTGTATTTGGAGCAGCTTTATACCCTTGGAGCTTTAGGCCGTGATCCTCGGGGCCGGGTGGTTACCGTGGCCTATTTTGCGCTGGCACCGCGCCCGACTAAGAAACTTAAGCCCTCTTATGATGCGGCAGAAGCCGGATGGTTTTTGGTGGACAAATTGCCGAGGCTCGCCTTTGATCATAAGAAAATTATTGTTTATGCTTTGAGACGGGTGCGTAATAAAATTCAATATACCAATGCGGCTTGGAGTTTGCTTCCCGCAACTTTTAGTCTGGGTGAGGGTCAAAAAGTTTACGAAAGTATCTTGGGCCACCGGCTGGATAAAAGAAATTTTCGCAAAAAGTTTCTATCCCTCGGATTGCTGCAAAAAATATCTAAGGTTCGCCGCGGGCTTCGTCAGCGTCCGGCCCAACTATATAAATTTAAAACAAAAAAATACGTGGAACTTAAAAGGTTTTTCTAACCCTCAATATAAATATGGCAGTCAAAAATAAATCCCCCCACCTTCCCAGTGGGGTAGTGGACCCCGCGGGAAGGATTTCTACGGCGTCTATTCATCCTCGCAGCAAGCTACGGGGTATTCTAGGAAGGTGGGGGGATAAACAATATCTTGGGTTTTTGCGCCTAGCAGCAGCGTCACCTCCTCTTAGAATTGGTGACGTAGACTATAATGTTAAAAAAATTTTGGAATTTGCCAAACGCGCTGATAAAGAGTCGGTTGATATCCTCGTATTTCCCGAGCTTTCCATTACTGCCTATACTGCGTCGGATTTATTCTTTAACCGCACACTTCTTGCGCAGGCCCTTAACGGCCTTGCTAGAATTCGTCTGGCTTCCCGCGCTCTGGGCAGCGTACTTGTTGTGGGCGTTCCTATTGCGCAGGAAGGAAAGCTTTTTAACACCGCGGCCGTGGTTTTTAAAGGAAAAGTTTATGGTCTCGTTCCGAAAACCTACGTTCCCGGATACAAAGAGTTTTATGAAGAGCGCTGGTTTGCTTCGGCCCGGGATTTGGTAGTCAAAGAAATTATGCTGGGTGGCCAGATGATTCCCTTTGGCACTGATATTTTGTTTCGTATGCCCAAAATTTCCGGCGCGGTTCTGGGCGTGGAAATCTGCGAAGATCTTTGGATGCCTATGCCTCCCAGCTCTTTTCAGGTCCTCCGCGGCGCAACTATTATTGCCAATCTTTCTGCATCCAACGATTTGGTGGGAAAGGCGGACTATCGCAGAGCGCTTGTTACCCAGCAGTCTGCCCGTGGAGTTTGTGCCTATGTTTATAGTTCCTGCGGCGTGCATGAATCAACTACGGATGTTGTTTTTGGGGGACATGCCTTGATTGCCGAAAACGGTGCGCTTCTTGCCGAGTCCAAACGATTTATAAGAGAGGGCGAGATGACCCTCGCCGATATTGATGTAGAACATATGCTAGTGGATCGCGAACGCATGACGAGTTTCGGCGAATCAATACACGAGTCGCCGCAAAAAGAATTTCGTATAATTGATATTCCTTTACCAATACCTTTTCATCCGATTCCCAGACGTTTTATTGACCCTAATCCCTTTGTTCCTTCCAATCCGGAGGAACGAGACCTTCGCGCCAAAGAAATTTTCTCCATTCAGGTGGCGGGGCTGGCCAAGCGTCTGGAGGCGGCCAAAATAAATAAAATGATTTTGGGTCTTTCTGGGGGACTGGATTCTACTTTGGCGCTGCTTGTAGCAGTTAAGACAGCCGAAACCCTTAACCTGCCTCATAAAAATATTTTTACCTATACCATGCCCGGATTCGGAACTTCGCATCGTACTAAAAATAATGCTGTAAAACTGGCTCGGGCTTTAGGGGTAAACATAGAAACTATTGATATAATCAAAGGCGTACTTCAGCAGTTCAAAGACATTAAACATAGTCCTAACGAAGAGAATACTGTCTTTGAAAATGCGCAGGCAAGATACCGCACCTATACTCTTATGGATAAGGCCAATCAAATTCATGGCTTGGTGATTGGCACCGGCGATCTTTCGGAAATTGCTCTGGGCTGGAATACTTACACCGGAGATCATATTGCGCATTACAACGTAAACTGCAGTGTACCTAAAACTTTGGTAAGATATCTGGTGCAATGGGCGGCTGAAACCCAAGTGGATAAAAAAACGCGGCGCATTCTTGAGGATATTTTGGCCACACCCATCTCACCCGAGCTTAGGAAAAATCATAAACCCGGCGAAATTTCTCATCGGACCGAAAAGCTTATCGGGCCTTACGAGTTGCATGACTTTTTCCTGTATCACTTTATCCGTTGGGTCTCTTCTCCTAAAAAGATTCTTTTCTTGGCGGAGCACTCATGGGGCAAAAAATACAAAACCCCAGAACTTAAAAAATGGCTTAAGGTATTTTTGCAAAGATTTTTTGGCTCTCAATGGAAAAGGTCTGTGGCCACTGACGGCCCCAAGGTTGGATCGGTTTCTCTCTCTCCCCGCGGGGACTGGCGAATGCCGTCCGATGCCGAGGTTAAAATGTGGAGTGAGGAATTAAAATGATACCCGAAGCAGAGCCTAAAGAATTTAAAAAGTGGAGCCCCACGCGCAGAGCGCGTGGCACCCTGTGTTGCGGGGTTCCTCCCACGCTCGCGCGTGGGGCGGAACCCCGCACCGAGGGTCATTTCATCCACGGGAAGTAAGACTTCCCACGGGCAAAGCCCGTGGCCCTCTGGTGCGCGGGTAGCTATGGGGTGGCCACCCGCCGGAGGATTTATATGATGACGACTACAATACTGCTAAGAAAGCTTTAAGATATTTAGTGGAGTCAATAAACAGGAATTTTAAGGCTGCTTTATCTTTGGAAGAAATAGTCAAGCTATATCAAAAGTCCTATGAAGATGTTTTGAGTAAAAAAAGACAGCGTAGGACAAGGTGATTAAATTTTATACCTGCTCGGTTAGGTGGTCTTCTCATCTTAATCATAACAACAGGCGGCCTTAAGGCCGCCTTGCTGGGTTTACTGGGCTTTGGTTTTTGCTTCTTGTTTTGCCCGGGCTCGGGCCAAAGCTATAGGAAGGAAGTATTTTTGCCAAATATTATTGGCAACATTTAGCAGTGTCGCGCCTACCATCCAACAGCCAAAATATAATCCTATTCCAAATACTACTCCCTTAGAATTCCCACTCTCGAAATATCCATCCGGCCCAATAACTCCTAAAAGGTAAAATAGGTTCCACGCCAGAGGTGTAAGCATAAAAACAGTTCCCAAAAGCGCATAAAAAATATACATTTTCTCTCCTTTCGGGTCGGCCCTAGGTTACCCTAAGCCAGCCACCTTTTCTATTATAGAATTTATAATGATATACGTCAAGTACAAAAGCTTGACAATTACGCTAGAGTTTGTTATTCTTTATAGAGGGCCTACAAAGGGAGGCTAGAACAATGTCTAAAGATGCGCTGATTATTGTTGATGTTCAGAACGATTTTTGTCTGGGTGGATCCTTGCCTGTGCCGAACGGCGATAAAGTGGTAGAGCCGTTGAACAGAATGATTGGTAAGGCGGCAAAAAAAGATGGAGGGCTTATAATCGCTTCGCGCGATTGGCATCCAAGAGAAACAAACCATTTTGCCGAGTTTGGGGGACGCTGGCCCGTACATTGCGTACAGGGAACCAAGGGTGCTGAATTTCACCCCGGACTTTTACTGCCAGCCGACAAAGCCATTATAGTTTCCAAGGGCATGGCAAAAGATGAAGATGCCTACTCTGCTTTTCAGGGTTCCGCAGTGCTTACGACCGCAGATGATATAACTACTGTAACTATGTATTTGCGCGATATTCTGGGCGGCTGCGGGGTTGATACTCTTTATATCGGGGGTCTAGCCACTGATTATTGTGTAAAAGCAACTGCGCTTGATGCGCGCAGATTCGGATACGAAGTATATTTGCTGATTGATGCTTGCCGGGGGGTGGCCGCAGAAACCACCTCGGACGCCTTGATAGAAATGGCCCGGGCAGGGGTGAAGTTTATTTTATAGATGACATCATAATTAAGTTTTTGGAGCCGCCTGTTGGCGGCCTTTAGATTATACATTTTAGATCGTTAGATTTGCCTTTAAAACATAAATCTTGTATAATAAATTTAGAGTTTCCAAGGGGTCTTTGACTGCCAGCGGAGGATACAACAATGCTGGAGGCGCAGCTTATTTTTGACCGTTACCATGCAACAATGGATCAGTTTGCTTCGGGAGAGCACGCCCTGATTGGTGGTAAACCTTTAGCCGACCTGCCGGCCACATTTTACGTATCGCAGCGCAAACTTTCTTTTGCTCCTTGTGTTGGTCATGAGCGTCTGCTGGAGGGTTTGATGAGACGAAACATTGATGTACCCAGAGCGCGGTTTCTTCGTGAGGATAAGGCAGGACTTTCTCGAACCGCCGAGCGTCTTGCTTCAACCTCTAACCCTTTCTTGATTCGTTGTGTAAAGCCCGGAACTATTATGTTCGCCCGGGAGCCTTTTGCAGATATCACAGGTCCTTTTGCCGAGACGCAGATGATGGAAGTAAGGTTTGAGCACGCATTTGACGAACCCATGACGGTTGCGGGCAGGGCTTTAGCCATACGGCTTGATGCGGGAGAACGCTGGATTTCTGATTTTTCCTTACGTCGGGATGGAAGTCTTGGTAGAGCGGTGGACATTGCCAAGTACTCTTATATCGGAGGTTTTGACGATACCTCCAACATGGAAGCCGCGTTTCTTTTGGACATTAATGCCGTGGGCACCATGGCTCATTATCTGGTGCAGGCGTTTCTGGTGTCTAGTCGCTATCCCCAGCGTTCGGAAAAAGGAGTACGCAAACACTTTCAACAAGCATGTTTTGAACAATGGTTAGATGCGCACCCCAAAGGCACAACCCTGCTGTTGGACACTATTACCTTAAGGCTTGGAGTAATCCACACTATTCGTGCTGCTAAAAGTTCGGAAGGCAGACGCGGGGCTTTAAGGGCAGTACGTATTGACTCTGGTAATTTGATTAAAAACGCGCTTTGGGTGCGTGCGATGCTGGATGCCAATGCCCTTGAAGACGTTAAGATTATTCTCACATCTGACCTTGACAGGAATCTGATTGCCGAGATTGTTAAACGCTGTCCGGCAGTATACGGATTTGGCGTAGGCACAAAACTTGCCGCCGAGGTGGAAAACGTCGCCGGTGTTATATTTAAGCTTTCCCAGATTGATGACCTGCCGACCCTCAAGTGTTCCGAAACTCCCGGGAAAGAAACTCTCCCCGGTCGCCTGCAGGTATGGCGGTGTATTGATCATGAGGGATTTTTCGTCAAAGATGTAATTGGTACTGATGGTTGGGCGGCAAGCGAACAAGATAGAAAAGAATTTTCTTCTGCCTTTCCGCTGTTGCAGCCGTGGTGGGGCAATGCTTTCAAGACTGACTTTCTGCCTTATGAACAGCCGCGTATGCCGACCATTCAGGAACAGCGCGTGTTTGTACAGCAACAGGTTAAAAGATTTCGTGATATCCATAACTATCCGGTAGAACTCTCCAGTCTGACCAAAGAACGGATTAGGTATCTTACAGAAATGATGACCCGTGATGAGATGGGAGAGAGTGGGGTCGTCATGGTTGACTATCCATCGTAGTTTTTGAAGCCGAAACGCAACCGCGTTTCGGATTTTAGTTTTTTGAAAATGATAAAGCCGAGAGTTCACGCTCTCGGTCTTTGACTTAACTGTTAACTGCAGGGCAAGGCGTTTAAGGTTTGTAGCATCAACTTGCCTTCGCCGGACTCGCCCTGCTCCGGATCGCCAACAAAAATAGTATAAGAGCAGTTTTTGATGGGGTTTTCGTCATCTTTTCTGGTGAAGTCTTGAGACTCCCAACGTTCTTGTGTGGAAATAAAGGCGGTGATAGTTATATGGTGGCTCACCAAAAGAACTTCTCTTTCGGAGAACTCACGGATAAGTTTTCCCGAAAGAAGCCGCATCCGTCCCTCTACCCCCAGAACATTTTCTCCCTGCGGATAGCAATAGTCATATTTGCCGTCTCTCAAGTAAATGTACCTTTGTTCTGGGTGGAAGGTTTCCATTACTCTCCAGTTATTGTAGAGACCGGCAAGCCCGATGTCTATTTCTCTAATAAGCGGTTCAGTCTCCTGTTTTATTCCAGCAAGTTCCGGCCATCCGCGGGTCATTCCTTCCAGTGTCTGTTTGGTGCGAAGATACGGCGAGACCAGAATAACGTCGGGAAGCCGTGCATCAGGAAGAATTTTCAGGGTTCGCCCCAGACGTTCTGCCTGCAGCCAGCCGGTATCAGTTAGGGGTGTTAGTCGGTTACTGTAAGGCAGGAAATACTTTCTATACATTTTTACTGCCAACCCACGCAGTTCCTTTGAGGCTTTTACATACGGCCAATGTCTTTGGAACTTATCTAGATTAAATTCCTGCTCAAAGAGCTTTACAAAACGCTGATATTCCGGATCTTTCCTTTGCTGTTCTTTGACTCTGTTAAATTCTGATTCTCCGTGGCGCACTAAGATGACTTTACGCGGCCATTTCATTCGTTAGTCCCCCCGCAAGGTTTCTTTAATCGTACCACGATTTCTCTGATTTTGCAAACTAAAACCGAAGCATGAGCTTCGGTTGCTATCTTCCCTCCAAAATGGTCTGCATAATCATTCCGACAGTTGACCAGTCAAGCAGTCGTGTCTCAATAATTTCGCCCAATGTTTTTACTTCAAGTGAGGTTTGTTCTCCTTCAGCGATATTTCCAAAGACCGTGCGGTTTCGAGCATTAGTCTCAAAATACTCAATTTCTTCGGGTTTAAGTCGGATAGAAAAAAGGTGGGTGTGATGCGCAGAAAAAGTTCCGGCAACCTGACGCGAACCATGGGCAACCAGGCGGCATTTTTCAAATTCTTTTCCGGTTTCTTCCTTAATCTCCTCCAGGGCAATTTCTTCCGGTGTCAGCCACCATTGGGGTGAGGAGCCGCTGGGCAGCTCGTGGATAAATCCATCCGGAGTTCTCCCCGAAGGCCGGAACTCTTTTACCAAAACAATTTTTGTATTCAGCGGGTTGAAAGCTTCCTGCCATAGCACTGTGGCCGAGGTATCGGTTCTGGACAGGGCAAAATCAAACTCGCTTGTTTTGAATCTATTTTCCGAGGCAATAAAGATCCGTGCCTGTAGTATCCATCTGTAAACAAATGACCCCTTAGCATTCTTGCGGGAGCACCAAAGTACCTCGGCCCCTTCCAGTATATTTCCTGCTGTCTTTAGACCTTCATACCACAATTGGAATGATTTCGCGTTCCAGATGTGAAGCGGTATGTCGCATTCACCGCCATTTCTCTCGGCGCCGCCTCCAATGTAGGAGACCGCAAAATCAAGGGTGTCTTTCAGCGTTTGAAAGCGCGGGACGTCTTGCCTGTCTGCCGTCAGTTCAAGATATTTATTTCTAGGAAGATCAGGTGGAGCGCCATAAACTATTTTGCCCGAGCGTACCCAAAGACCAAATTCCACGTTGGTGGTAAAGGCAGGCATGGTAGTAAGGTTTCTTGGCACCCAAAACACAATAAGATCCGCCCTGTTAAGGCCTATTCGCTCCCAAGCAATCTGGTGTTTGTATTCTTGATTGTTTATATCTTCTTCTCTTGGTCCGTCGCGATTTTCCGGTATAAATACATGCCCGTCATAGCCAAGTTCCTCCAGAATTTTGATTGCCCCGGGAATGCGCCAAGAGGGAGTAGTGCGTTTCCTCGGCGTCGGCCCTGCAAGAAATATAGATTTTTTAACGTGCGTAGGAAAAGGTTCTCTGGTATAAATCAGTTCCATGACGTCCTCCCCCTGCTGGCAATGTTTAAAGTTTAAACTTTTTTGTTAAAAAAAACAAGCGAAAACCCACACCGAATTTTGGTGTGGGAAGTCTGACTTTCTGTGGGTGATTGGGCTATAGTATTACTGCTCCTTCATATTGCCAGTAGGGCCGGATACGTCCGTTAGGAGAAAAAATTATATTTCTCAATTCTTCCGAGTCTGGCTGGATAGAAAGACAGTTATTAAGACAGAAATTCTGGCCGTTGACGTCAAAAACTACTGCACCATGGGTTAGGGTATACAGTCTCCTTCCTTGTGTAAAAAGAAATTGCTGGATATCCCCAAACTGTTCAGTGGTTAGCTGGTGCTCACTGGTCCACTCCCATACTTTTTTGTCTCTGGCCAGTCTTTCCTCTGGTTTTTCGACCGGCGTTCCGGTAAGTTGTTCCACCCTGTTTGTTTTGGCAAATTCAATAAGACGTGTCAGCTCTTTGCTGTTATCAATAAACCCCCCGGTCAGAACGCAAGTTAGTCGCACCGAGAAAAGCATGTCGTGCAATGTTTGGATAAGACGCGGCAGGTCAAAATAACTTTTGGGAGAGTGAAAAAAGAATTCTCCATTTTTCCCCGGATCGTAGTGGGCAATAGATATGGCAATAGTAGTCATACCAAGTTCGTACCACATTTTGAGGTGGGAAGCGTATACTTCCGGTTTTCGAGCAAGCAGACTGCCGTTGGTTTGCAGTTCAATAAGAGGAAATTCAAAGGGCTCAAGCTCTTGTAGAAATCGCGTAATTTGTTTTGGAAAGATCGTAGGTTCACCCTTGCCGGTCAGCATGACTGTGGTACATCCGCATTGTTTGGCTAGTCGGCAGGCAATTTTGAAGTTCCGCCAATTTACCTCCGGCTCCTTAGTCTCTATCCCCTCAGGTAGTGTCATTTTGGAAACACAGGGCGAGCAACAGGCATTACAGGCCTCACTTCCGGCGATAATGCTGAAGGTCTGGATGCGCATCTTCTACCCTCCGGTCCTGCGGTCTCTTTAAGGGTAACATAGAAATATTACTTTGTCCAGCCAAAAAGGAAGCCGCCCGCGGGGTTTCATCCCCCCACCCAGGGAACCGCGGCTGGAAGGCCGCGGAGGAATGGCATAGTCTCTCGCGAAACGAGAAACACAAGATAACCCACCCGGGAGGGTGGGGGGACTCATCTAAACGCGAATTTTTCCTGCAGGCTTTTGAAAAAATAGTTTTTTTCAAGTTCCAAAAAGCGCACCAATCTCTCGGATTTTTTAATAATTATGCGGTCTCCCGGGCGCAGCGCGAGAGCCCGTTCCGTGTCAGTCGAGAGCATGACGTCCACCGGCTCTTTTGTATCCTGCAGTAGAAATCGGCCACTTTTTCTAAAACCCCCAATCTTCACGGTGATGGTTCTGTCCCTTTTAATAACGAGGCTCGGCGTAGGCAGACTATGGTCCATTAATTCTGTGATGATAAAACATTTGATGTCGGGCATAACAATGGGGCCGTGGGCGGATAGATTGTAGGCAGTAGAGCCGGTTGCCGTAGAAACCAAAACCCCGCTGCCGTGGATTTTTTGTACACAATGCTCGTCCACATACACTTCAATATCAACAACCCCCGAAAGATTCTGGACCGCAATCTCATTCAAGGCGTATCCGGACAAAATTCTTTTGCCTCTACGTTCAACCACTGCTCGCATCATCATATGCGGTACCACGCGGTATTTACGGCGCAAAACACTAAAGAGTCCCGCTACGAAGTTTTTGGGGTTTCTGACGGAGGCAAGAAATCCTACATGACCAAGGTTCAGGCCCAAAATACGCGGATTCCAACGCTGAAATTTTTGAGCAGCTTCCAGTATGGTTCCATCCCCGCCCAGTACAATCAAAAGTTCCGGGGCTGATTTTTTTTGCCGCGGAACCGCATTGGATGCCAGAATTTGAATTTTGGTAAAACGTTTTTTTAGGAGTCGGGCAAGTTTGTTTTCCCAAAATTTGGCAGCTTTAACTTCCGTCCGAAAATAAAAAGCTACTTTTTTAAATGCTAAGCCGGACATGCGGTAATTTTATCACGTTTAGCCCTTTTTTGCCAAGTAGACTCCGGTTAACACCTTGACTTATTTTCACCGGCGTACTATACTAATACTGGTAGTGTAGCGTGTACACTATTTGGTTCTTTTGGGGAGGATGTTGTGAGGACGGTTGAGATTGTGGTACGCAACAAAGACGGGAAATTATTTTTCTACGGTGATGGGATTTATTTTAATTTTCTTAGTGCCTTTCCTTTTTGGGGAGGAGAGCTGTGTTTACTACGAGATGGCAAGATCATTGATCGCGCTCGCATTGATGAACACGGCACACATGCGCCTACTGTATGCTTTTTGGGGCTAAAGAGTGTGGGCACGTATGCAACAACAGATCTTTTTGTCGTTCAGTTCCAAGAGGGTGATCTGCTAAAAATTGAGTTTCTGGACACGGTCGGCGAATTACGGCAATGGGTTATTAATGACTTTATTGATACGGAGGTTTGGAAGCGGGTAAAAGAGAGTGGTCATACCACCCCATCCTATGCGGTTCTGGAGTTATATGCGGAAGAATGGGAGCGTTTATGTAAAGAGATTAAGGATAAAAACATAGATACATTTGAAATTTAAGAAACAAGGCACCCGTCTAAGGGTGCTTTAATGCAAAATTTTTTGATTGACTGTTGTATTTAAAGGGGGTACTATTGTTTAGGTTTGGATACAAGGGACTCTTAAATAATGCGGCAGCCGCTTCATAAAAAGGCGCGTCTGGAAAAGCCGTCTGTATATCCCGAAAGATTTTCTGTCCCCGACGACAAAGTAGACTGGTGTAGCTATTTTGGAGAATACCGCCCGCCTTATTTTGTGGCACCAGAAATTTTGGAGCGGTTTTATCAAAATCCGTCAGAAGTAGATCCAGAAGATTGCTGTAAGATTAAAAGGCCGTTTTACAGTTTTGAAAATAAGGTGGAGCTTGATAGTTCTAATCGGCCGAGAAATCCCAGAGGCAGAACCGGTCTTGCGGGTAGGGGCATACTTTGGAGGTGGGGAGCTAACCTAGCAGTTGATACGGTTTTAAGCAGGCTTAATGCAGAAACGGACGAGTTGGAGTTGCTTCTTATAAATAGAAAAGACACCGGAGAGCTCGCTCTTCCTGGGGGTATGGTGAATAAAGGTGAAAAGATTCGGGAGGCACAAGAGCGGGAATTTGAAGAAGAAACAGGTCTCAAGATTTCTATGGAAGACTCCGAAACGGTTTATTGCGGTTATGTGGATGATCAAAGAAACACAGATAACGCTTGGATGGAAACCGTGGCCTCGCATAAGCACATGGGTAGTAATCAGGCAAGTACTTTAAGTTTTCGGGCTGGCGATGACGCCGAGAATGTTCTTTGGCATTCTTTGAAACCCGAGCTCATCACTAATCTTTATGCCAGTCATGACGAAATTGTTAGGCTGGCTATGTATAGGTTTTACGATCGCTGTGGCGGTTGGTTGACTGCAAAAACAAAGGAACAAATTGAGGCAGTGATAGTCCGTCAGTAGTACGGACTTTTTTCATTGACATATTGGCTATTACAGGCTATAATTTAAATAGCAGTAGTGTGCTATGCACACTATTTGATCCTTGAGTAATTGGTGCCTGTAGAGGAGAAAGAAAATGTATGAGAAAGTCTACGACGTCGCCATTATTGGCGGAGGGGTTACTGGCACAGCCCAAGCGTATATCTTTTCTTATTTTGTGGAGGGGGTTTCCCGGATTTTGCTCGTTGAGAAAAATAATAATGTGGCGCTGGTAAATTCGCACACAGTCAGCAACGCCCAAACACTGCATGGCGGCGATACAGAAACAAATTTTGGTTTAGAGAAGGCGTTGAAGATGAGAGACGCGGAGCGAATGCTCTCGGCGTTTCTTGAGAAATTTAGTCACGGTCAGGGCGCATTCCGCCGGCTCTATAAAATGGCTTTTGGAGTAGGGGAGAAAGAGGTTCGGATTCTCTCCGAGCGCTTTGCCATGATTAGGAGCTATTATCCTACTTTGCAGTTTCTGGGACGCGAGGAGCTGGTGCGCATTGAACCGAAGCTCTTGGAAGGACGTGATCCCAGCATACCCGTAGCAGCGCTTTATCGTCCCAATGGTTATGCGGTGGATTATCGAAAACTGGCAGAGTGTTTTGTGGCTGAAGCCAAAAAAACAGGCAAAGTGGAAATTTTACTTGGCACAAAAACGAATGAGATCATAAGGCGGGGCAATCTCTTTGAGATACGCACATCCAAAGGCAATTATCTTGCTAAAGCCGTGATGGTGGCAGCAGGACCCTATAGTCTTCTTTTTGCTCACGCCTTGGGTTATGCCGGGGATTATACAATTCTTCCGGTTGCCGGAAATTTCTACCACACTAAGGCTGTCTGTTTTCCTGGAAAGGTATATGGTGTTCAAGATCCTGTATTACAGTTTACCGCAGCGCATATTGATTCTTCCGTGGATAATCCTGGAAAGATGCGTCTTGGTCCTACGGCTGACGTTGTTCCTCTTCTTGAAAAACACCACTGGATGACTTTTATAGACTTCTTGCGTACGGGGATCATTGGGTTACGCGGTGCCCGCGCTATTGCCAAGATTTTTTGCAACTGGAAGGTTGTGAAATTTGCAGCGCGTAACATCGTCTACAAGCTTCCTGTTGTTGGTAAATGGTACTTTTTGAAAAAGGCAGCGCAGAAACTCGTACCCACCCTTCGTTATCGTGATATCCAGTTTGCCAAAGGAGAGGGTGGTATCAGGCCGCAGTTGGTGAACGTAGAAGAGGGGCGACTGGAAATGGGTACAGGGAAGATTTTGGGCGATAGTATTATTTTTGATATCACCCCTTCGCCCGGGGCTTCGGACTGTTTGAGGAATGCTGTGGTAAACGCTAAGCACGTCGTCCAACTTTCAGGCGGTGCATACGTTTTTGACGAAGAAAGTTTTCAGAAGGAGTTCGGCCTCCACACCTAGCGGTGGAGGTTTTTCTTTTATCTTTCGTCCTCCAGAAAACGCGGCAGCTTGGGAAGTCAGACTTCCCTTGCTGCCGAGTAGTTCATCACCTTTATCATTGAGCGGTTGATGCCCTCTTGACTTTTTTTGAAGAGCGCGTTACACCTTACTTAGTGTACAGGTTACACTAATTGGACCCTTGAAAAAGGAGATGGCCGTGCAAGAAATAGTATCCGGCGATATCCTACCGGCGCGGGAGGCCATTGAAGCCATTGATGAGACTGACCTTGGGCCGCCGATTGAAATACCAGCAATATCCCCGGACGCTTTCCCGGAAAATATCACGGATGAGGAGCGGAAGTTTTTAAGATCCGAAATTCAACGCCTCAAAGAGGAGCGTAATGCCCTAATTTTGGCCCACAATTATATGCCCAAAGACGTGCAGGATATTGCCGATGTGGTGGGGGACTCGCTTTATCTTGCCCAGCGGGGTACGGCATCCAATGCGGATATTCTTTGTGAGGCCGCAGTGCTTTTTATGAATCAGATTTTGGCAATCATGAAAAAGCCGCACCAGAGGGTTTTGGCGCCGAGTATGTCGGCCTTATGTTCTTTGGCAGCGCATGCGGACGCGGAAAAAATCCGGGCGTGGAGGCAAGAGCATCCGGACGGCATTGTCATAAGTTATGTAAATACCTACGTGGACGTAAAAGCCGAAAGTGATTATTGCTGTGCGTCCGCGAACTCCCCCAGGGTTATTCTTCATGTTCTCGCGCATCATCCCGGAAAACCTATTCTTTTTCTCCCCGATGTTTATCTTGGTTTTTATGCGGCAAAACTTCTGCAGCAGCAAGGCGAGTCTTTGGATCGGCTGTGGCTTATGATGGGCGTATGTCACGTGCACGATCGCATACGGCCTCATCATGTAGAAGCGGCACGCAAACTCTATCCCGGAGCGGCAGCCGTGGTGCATCCGGAATGCGGTTGCACCAGCGCCTGTATGCGTCAGATCAGTGATGGTTTGGTGCCTTCCAGCATGATGCAGTTTCGTTCCACTCAAGGCATGATTGATTTTGTAAAACAATCACCCCAAAGGGTTGTGATTGTGGCGACGGAAGTCGGGAACCTAGTTCCTATGTCCAAGGCCGCACCAGATAAAGTTCTGATTCCTGCCAACCGCGAGGCAGTCTGCGCTTTCATGAAGCAAAATACACTGCGCGGCGTTTATGGGTCGTTGCGCGATCTCAAATATGAAATTTCGATTGATGATCCGGAACTTGCTAAGCGCGCCCGCATCCCCATTGAGCGGATGCTCGCGATTGTGTAAGGAGACAAGAGATGAATGAACTCTGGCTTGAACCGGAACTTAAGCGTTTTTTGCTGGAGGATATAGGGTATCTAGAAATTGATTTTGGGGTTCCAGCGCGTTACATTACTGCCGAAATTGTTGCTGGAGGCGAAGGAGTATTTTGCGGTGGTCGTTTTATAGCAAAACTTTTTAATCTTTTGGTTCCGCCGGAGATTAGACCGCTGCAGATGATTCATTGCGAACCGGAAGGCGCAGAATTTAAAAAAGGAACAATACTGGCCAGTTTCAGAGTCAACGCCGAAGCCCTGCGGCACGGCACTCGTACGGTACTCAACCTACTGACGCACCTTACGGCGATTGCCACGCGTACTCGCGAAGTAGTAAAAGAGCTGCAGAATTTTTCAGTTACCTTGCTTGATACTAGAAAAACAACTCCGGGATTGAGGATTTTTGAGAAATATGCAGTTCGCGTGGGCGGCGCATCCAACCATCGCATGGGCAGGTTTGACGGCATACTTATTAAAAAAGAAGACATTAAAATTGATGGCGGGATCAGGAATGCCGTGGAGAAGGCATGCCGCAAGAAAGCGTACCTTGTCGCTGTGTCGGTGGAAATAGAAACACTGGAGGAATTGGGGGAGGCGCTGGGAGACAAGCGCGTGACGCATCTTTTGGTTGATAACCCCAGTATTGAACTTCTCCAAAGAACAGTAGAGCGTTGCGCCAGCACCCATATAATAGAAGCATCAGGGGTGGGAAAGTTGGACCTTCGCGAGGTAGCGGCCACCGGTGTGCATTATATCTCTCTAAGTTCGTTGATTCTCGGCGCAAAAACAATTAAGATGAAGATGAGAATAGTCTCCTAAAAAGGCGGCCTCGGCCGCCTTTTAAAATTGATAACTTTGGTATAAAATACGTTTTAGACATGGCAACTAACGATAAAAAAAGGCAAATTCCCATTACCCTAAGTCGCACCTTGGGCGTCTGGGAAGTAACTCTTCTTGGGGTGGGGGCGCTTTTAGGTGGCGGGATTTTCACCCTTTTAGGGCATGCGGCTGGACTGGCCGGAGGCGGTCTTATTTTTGCCATGATGCTGGGTGCGGCGATTTCTTTTTTAAACCTTAATTCTTATGTTTCGCTTGCCACTACCTTTCCCGAAGCTGGCGGAGGGTATCTTTGGGTTAAGGAAGGATTAGGGGACTTGCAAGGATTTATGTCCGGCTGGATTTCTTGGATGGCGCACTCGGTTGCCTGTTCTCTTTATGCCGTAAGCTTTGGTATTTTTGCCGCAGAATTTGCTTTTTCGCTTCTTGGTGTACCCATGTTTGGAATTTCGCTTTTTACTTGGAGGCTGCTTTTTACAACTGCAGTGGTGGTTTTTTTCGGATTGGTTAACTATCGCGGTGTAGCCCTTACGGGTAAAGCGGGCGGCTACATTTCACTTACGCTTATTGCTATACTACTTTTTTATATCTTTTTTGGAGTGAAGCGGATGACTGGTCTCCCCGATCTTTTAAATATTAATTTCTTGCCCTTGCTTCCTTTTGGACTTGTGGGGGTACTGCAGGCAGCATCGCTTTTTTATATTGCTTTTGAGGGGTCCGAAATTCAGGCGCAAACCGGCGAGGAAGCCAAAGACCCCGCACGGACGCTAAAAATTTCGCTTTTTTCTTCTTGGGCTATTATTTCAGTCCTCTATCTTTTAATTGCGTTTGTCATTGTCGGCGCGACCAGTAATTTGGGCGAACCTTCCTGGAAAGTTCTTATGGGACATTCGGACCGCGCCATTATTGAGTCAGCCAAACAGTTTATGCCTGTGGGCTATATTCTTATGGTGTTGGGGGGGTTGCTAGCCAACATTGCTGCGCTCAATGCCACTATTTATTCTTCTTCACGGGTCCTTTTTGCTATGGCGCGGGACAAATTTGTCTGGCCCAAACTCGCCGATATGCATGAACTTAATCTCACGCCCTACCGCGCTGTACTGCTTTCGGTGGCCGCAATTATTTTTGTGGCCGTTTTCCTGCCCCTGAAAGATATCGCGGGGGCTGCTGACATTCTATTTATACTGCTTTTCTCACAGCTTAATCTTGCCTACATAGAACTTCGGCGCAAAAAGCCGGAAGCGCGCTGGTATTACGTGGTTCCTTTTGGGCCGGTGCTGCCGCTTACGGCAGTAGTGCTTTACTTCGTCCTCGGAGTTTCGCTTTTTCACGTAAGTCCTATTGCTATTTATTTTACTGCCATCTGGTTTCTTTTGGGCCTCGTGAATTATTTTGCTTTTACCAAAACACAGGAGCGCGAGGATCTGGAACGGGAAGTTATGTATGAGCATACTACGCGATTCCGTGAGAAGTTAGGATATCGCATAATTCTGCCGGTAGCTAATGAAGAACACTGGAATATGTTTTCGCAGATCGCCCTTGCTGTGGCGCGCGAGGAACAGGGAGAACTTTTGGTCTTGAGAATTCACGAGGTTCCTCCAACTCTTCCCTTGGCTGCGGGTTTTAACACCGACCACGAAAGAAGGGTGCTGGACAAAATAGAAAAATCGTCTATTGAGAAAAAAACGAATATAGATACGAGATTGCTTGCGGCGCGCTCCGTCCCGGAGACTATTTTAGAAACAGTAGCGGTGGAGAATGGAGACCTGCTGATTATGGGTTGGGACGGCTATGTTGATACCAAGGGTTTTATCTTTGGCCGCAAGGTAGATACGGTATTGCATCGCGCCAAAAGCGACTTGCTAGTGGTTAAATTGCAGGACCCGGAACACATAAAAAGAATCTTGGTTCCGGTGCCCTTAGATGAAAATCCCAATCTTCGTTTTGCCGGAAAGGTTGCAACCGCTTTGGCCAACTGGTTTGACGGGGAAGTTACTGTGGTTATGATCATACCGGATTACACCTCAAACATCAGTTATGCTCGTTATCACGTGTTGTTGGAGGATAGGATTCGAGAACTAAAGTTTAAAACTACCAAAGAAATAAAATTAAAACTAATTCGTTCCAACCATATTGCCTCTGCTATTATCAAGGAGGCTAATCATCACGATGTGGTGCTTTTGCCAGCGGCCCGCGGCCGCATTACCAAGGTTATTGGGATGGGATCAATTCCGGAACAAATCGCTAAGCATTGCCGCAAAACTATAATCATGGCCAAGGGGCATCGTGGTATTATTCAGCCGTTTTTTGACTACGTCAAATCGCGCTTTTGAAATTTTTTGTTAGTTGTGGTATACTTAAAATATGAGGTTCTTCGAAAATCTTTGAGGCTGGAAAAAGGAGGGAGTCGGTGGTCAGGAAGCCATTATCTTTGGGGCTTTTTCTACTGCTTTGGGTAGCATTTGTGACGGCCTGCGGATCTTCCGGAGGCGGGGGTTCTGGCAGTCAGGGGGGCGGACCATCTTTTAATCTGCCTTCGGATCTATCTGCGTTTTTGGTTAAAAAAGTATGTATTGATAATCCACAGCAGGATCCTTACACCTGTACGAACCGCAGGGAATTAATGCCCGGGGAGTCGCTTCATATAAGTAATGTTGATATGGAAGATAGTCAGGTAAGTGACGCCCTGCCGTTAGCAGACGGTCGAGTGGTGGCTACATTTGATTTTCCGCCTTTTCATATATTTAATAATGATATTGACGGGTATGATTTGGCCGGAAAGTCCTTGCTTTTCTACGGCATCCAGGTCACGCGTGATCCGGTCAGTAAGGGAGTGACTTGGTTTAGGCGTGAAAACGGCGTCTGTAGCCAGTTTGATAGCTGGATTCTTTTCCCAAGATTTCATTCAGGAAATGGTATGTTGTCCGGACACATTGTTGCGTTATTGCACGGCGAACCTTGGGAGAAAAAGGGTCTGCCTTATCCAGGACTATGCACGGGCACAGATGTGCCGGCGCTTACCAAGTGGAGTTCACAGATTGTAGTGTATACGTCACACGGCACTCCACCGGTTGCCAAAGTGATGCTGACCATTGTTTCGGAACACTACAATAGCGCTTCGGAAGAGACCGCGACCATGATTGAAATTTTCTATTCAACCGATGTCTATGGTTTCCGAACCCGTTGGGAGCTTTGGGTGAGACAAGAAATCGGCGAGTCCCCGGTTTCCGACCAAAAGTGTAATGGCCCCAAGAGAAAAGGCCCTTGGCTTATGGTAGACTGCCGTGATTTTTCAAAAGTTCGTGTAAATTCTCCGCCTTTTGATTCAGTGGTCTGGCTTGTGCATGTGCCCGTGCCCTAATTGGGACGGGCTTTTACATTAAGGTTGCCGTTATAACCTAAAATAGTATATAATAAAGGCCATCTGATTATGAGTGTCTGGACCGAGAAAACAAAAAATATCAGAAAAACTTGGCTTCTTATGTCCGTATTTTTTGGCGTGGTTATTGCGATTGGCTGGCTATTCAGCCGTCTTTACGGAAACTCCAGTATTCTTTATATTGCCGTATTTTTTAGCATCTTTATGAATGTGTTGAGTTATTGGTTTTCGGATAAAATCGTGCTGATGTTGCATCGGGCGCGCCCCCTAGACGCCAAATCTCACCCGGAACTTTACCAAATAGTGGCCAGACTTGTTTCTTTGGCTGGTTTGCCCATGCCCAAACTTTATATTATTGATGATCCGGCTCCGAATGCTTTTGCAACCGGCCGTAATTCCAAACACGCCGTAGTGGCTGTAACCTCCGGGATTTTGGAGCGTTTGAGCCCTGCGGAACTGGAAGGGGTCCTAAGCCACGAGCTCTCCCACATTGGTAATCGCGATATGCTGGTGTCCACGGTTGCTGTAGTACTCGTAGGATTTGTTTCTATACTCTCTGATATTTTTATGCGATCTATGCTTTTTGGGGGTTGGGCTGGTAGAGATGATGATCGAGACAGGGGAGCGGGCGGGTTTATACTTGTTATCGGTATTATTTTTTCTATTCTTGCGTCCCTGATTGCTTCTTTGATTCATCTTGCTATTTCGCGTAGGCGCGAGCTTTTGGCGGATTCTTCCGGGGCGCTGCTTACTCGTGCTCCGCAGAATTTGGCTTCTGCTCTTGGAAAAATTGCATCGTATTCGCGGCCGCTATCAAGCGCCAAAAACGCTACGGCCCACCTTTTTTTCGGCAACCCGTTTGGTGCGGACCGAAGTGGTTTGCACAAAACATCTTGGATTATAAAGATGTTTTCCACACACCCGCCAATTGAGGAACGGATTGCGGCGCTTGAACAAATAAAAGTATAAGCCATGCGTATAGTTGTTGCTACCACTAACCCTGCGAAGTTTAAAGAAGCCAAAGAGGTACTGCAGGGAGAAGACTTAGAAATTTTGAGTCTGGGTGATTTTCCAAATATAAATCCGGTGGAAGAGTCCGGCGATACATTTGAAGAAAATGCGGTTTTAAAAGCCAAAGGGTATTTTTTACAGACTCAAATTTCATGTATTGCTGATGATGGGGGATTGGAGGTAGAGTACTTAGGCGGCGCGCCGGGGGTGCATAGTAAACGTTGGCTGGGATATGAAGCAACTGATTGGGAGCTGGCGCAGGCCATACTTAAGAAACTTGAGGGTGTATCGTGGGAGCAGAGAAAAGCGCGCCTCGGCGGATTTATTTCTTTTTTTGACGGCAAAAATCTTTTAACCCGTGAGGATTGGATTGATGGGTACATAATGGACGAGTTAAAAGAAGAAATTTGTCCCGGATTTCCGTACCGCCCCCTTCTTTATATTCCGCAATTTCGTAAAACCTACGCCGAGCTTACAGAAGAAGAGCACAATAAAGTAAATTTCCGAAGAAAAAATTTAAGGGCATTAAAATCAAAAATTTTGGAATTATTATAATATCATGGAGTCACCAGAAATTACGCCCAAAAAAGAAGAGTCGCCACAACGCAGAAGGTCTCCGGAAGAACCGGGCGAAGTTAAATATGCCCCCAAAGATTACAATATTCCGGAAGGAGAACGAAAGAGACAAAAATCAATCGTAGAACGTAAAGTGGACGGCCAAACCCACCGCATAGAAATTTGGTATGAAGAAATACGGTCTGGCGATTGGCAGAAACTTCCCGGAGAAAAAGATTTGGGCATAGCGGAGCAAGAGTTTAAAAATGCGGCATAGGGAGGCGTCGCAAATCGCAATCCCATTTATAAATGGAGGGTTGGCCGAGCGGTTTAAGGCGCACGCTTGGAAAGCGTGTGGGAGAAATCCCTCACAGGTTCGAATCCTGTACCCTCCGATAGATTGTGCGCCCGTTCGAGAGACCGGGCGCCCTTTTTATAAAAAAACAACCTACTCGGCTAAAAGCCTTTCGGTTGGTGATCTTTGTGGGATACGGTTATCCCTATTACTCCTCGCGTGAATACGATTGAGCTTGCCACATACTAACGCGCCGACCGCTCTCGGTTACAACTCCGAACCCACCCTCTGATGGTTTCGCAAGCTGACCCTTATCATTGATGCCCCATTTGGAGACAATCTTTTCAAGCTGGCCGTTTACCTTGACGTGTGTAGCTTCTGTCACATCGACTCCGTGCTTCATTTTGTTCCCTCCTTAAGACTGCGGTTGAAAGAACTCTTAAAGATTATCAAAGATAGGTTCTGTTTGTCAACCAACAGACTTAGAATACCCCCCCGAGGAAGGTTGACGAAATGTAATAAAAAATGTTATTCTAGAGTTATGCCTTTTGAAAGGATACTACTATGGAAACAGGTGCGACTCAAAAAATTCGACAGGCCGTAGGGGTTATTGAAACTTGCATCGGCCTCAAGGGCGTATGGGCAAGCCCTATTCGTTACAAATATCAGTGCTGGACACGTGATTTTGCTCTAGCCACTGAAGAAGCGCTTCTGGACCTTGGTAGACCAGAAGTTGTTAAACTTCATTTAAACGAACTTTCTAGGCGCCAATACAGTGATGGGCGTATACCCATTATGTTTCTGGACAAGCCGTTGCGATGGCTTCTGCTCAAGGCGTGGCACGCCATTAAGAATCGACGAATGTCATTTCTTCTTCGCCAATATTTCAGTAAAGATGGCATCGGCCAGCTTTCGCCCTGGACGCGGGATTCAGAACTGCTTTATGCGCTTGCTGTCGCCAGCTTTGTACGTCGAACACACGATGACACTTTTCTTATGAGGCATACTTCGCACATTCGGGCGGCTCTTGGTTACGTCGAGTCATCACTTATGAAGGGCGGACTTATTTTCGGAGGCGACTGGCGAGACACACGCCCCGACCTTACTGATAAATTTCTTCTGACAAACAACTGCTTGCTATATCAGGCATATGCGCTACTGGGCGAGACAAAAAAGGCAGAAGCCATCAAGGCCGCTATCAACGAGCGATTTTGGACCGGTTCTTATTATCGTGACTATATCGGTATTGATGATTTTGATACCTTGGGCAATTCCCTGGCCATTCTTTTTGATGTAGCGCCACAGGATCGTTGGCCATCCATTATTGAGAGCGCAGAGGCGCTGGATACACCATACGGATATAAAATAAATAAGGTGACCTTGCCCCCAAAGTCGAAAGAAGAAACCGCAGTCATGTTGAGAACAAATCAGTTCGGCGTGATCTGGCCATTCATTCATGGGTTTATGATCTTGGCCGCCCTGAAAGGAGGCAGGACCGATATAGCAAAAAGACAGCTCCAAAAGTGGACTACACTTGACGGGTTCTATGAGTTTTATGATCCAACCACTGGAAGGGGTTATGGTAGCGTTGATCAGGTTTGGAGTGCCGCACTCTATTTCCGGACTGCGCATGCGTTAGGTGTAACGTAAGACATACACGGAGAATGTACAAAAATGTAACGCCGCTTTTTGAGCGGCGCTTTAATGTTTAAGGGCGCGCAGGACCGCCCTCCAAGAGTGTAAAGAAGTCCGTGGAGTGGCAAGAAACACAATCACTGCGAGTCCAAGGTATATATATGTAAAGACGTTTCGTGCCTCGCTCCAGGGCATGACAAGCTGGGTGCAAAATAAAATGGCAAGCGCAAAGGCCTCCTTGAGAGAAAGACTTAAATTGGCAAGCAGTACTACTGCGAATAGTGACTGTGCGGCGGTAAGAAAAATTTCCTGACTCTGGCGTGCGTCCAGAGGAAAATAGGTAAGTCCGGCCGAACCGTGCCACTTTTCCGAAAGCCAAAAGACGAGAGGAAGAGTGCCGATAAGAAGCGTCCATTGGTTTATTTTGGAGGAAACAAGAACCCCGAGGCCCTTGGTAGCTTTTAGTCTCCAGGCAAAAAGGAGTGCTATGACAAATTCCGGAGTTTCGGAAGCAAGTGGGGCAAGCCATTGTACCAAGATGAACTCGTCAATTTGCAGCGCTTTCCCTGTCGTAATCAGACTATGGGCGAATGGTTCTGCGGAGATGGCAATAGCCAAAGCCGCATAGGCCATGAGGCCCACCCAGACAGCTACCCGACACTTTTTGGGTTCAATTTCAGAAATTGCCTTGGCCGGTCCAATGATTTCAAGTTCCACTCTGGGGAAACGCAGAATCTTAACAAGATAAAATATAAACAACCCGCCAAGAAGCAATCCGTCAAACCAGGCCAGAAACCCTTTCAGCGGTATGGTAAAAGCATAAAGAGTCGCAATAGCAAGAATTCCGCAATCCAGACGCTGGATGGGATGAATCTGCACACTGGTTTTATGGCCTTTGGTTTTTAGGGCCGACAAAAAGACCAGCGAGGCCCAGCCGATGCCAATCAGCAGACGGTTGGCGCCGGTCATATTGGCAATGGCATAAGGCGCAAACGATATGTCTTTTCCTGCGGACCAAGCCAGAGTACTATCCACTGCATATTCGGGGAGAACGGCGATCAAAGCAATTAAGGCGATAATCAAAGATCCGGTAACGTCACGTTCCGCAGCTTCCGAAGCCCAAGTTAGCAGAAAAGCTGCTGCAAATATAGTTAACCCAGTAATTAGAGAAATAAGAATGGGACTCGGTTCGGCACCGAAAATTTTCAGTGCAATCCAGGGGATTGGCACAAGACTCATAGAGATAGCCCATCCGAATTTCCCAGCCATTTATCCTCCAGTTTTTCCGTTGCGGCGCAAATTTTTTCAGTGAACTATTAGTCAAATTGTAACATTTCATTAGATTTAAGTCAAGCCAATTTGCAATTCGTTTATTTACCCCATATCATTTAATTATGACTCTTACCCCGATTGACGATATTAAAGGGCGTTTGGATATCGTGGATGTAATCCAGGGCTATGTCCGGCTTCAGAAGGCCGGGATAAACTATAAGGCCCTGTGCCCATTTCACATGGAGAAGACACCGTCATTTTTTGTATCGCCTTCTCGTCAAATCTGGCACTGTTTTGGCGGATGCGGCAAAGGGGGGGACATTTTTAAATTTATAATGGAGATTGAAGGACTGGAATTTCCGGAGGCATTGCGGACGCTGGCGACTCGCGCGGGCGTGGTTTTAAAACGGGAAGACCCAGCCATACGCTCGGAGAAAAATAGATTACACGATCTCAACGAAGAAGCAACTAAAATTTTTGAAAGGAACCTTGTTCTTACTCCGGCAGTAAAGTTGTATCTCAAAAAGCGAGGGGTTGCCGACGAGACAATTCAAGGATTTCGTATTGGATTTGCGCCGCAGAGTTGGGATTTTTTACTGAAAGCCTTAACCGTTGGGGGATTTAAAAAAGAAGAAATTGAAAAAGCGGGCCTCGCCATAAGGTCAGAAGATGGGACTTCGTGGTACGACCGTTTTCGCTCACGGGTCATGTTTCCGATTAGTGATGCCAATGGCCGTGTGGTAGGTTTTAGCGGGAGAGTGTTTTCCGCCGAAGGCGGATCCGCCTCTGGCGGAGAGGCATCCAAAGCCGCGCAGATAGAGGCCAAATACGTAAACACGCCGCAAACCCTTCTTTACGATAAATCTCGTGTCCTCTATGGCTTTGAAAAGGCCAAAAACGAAATCCGCGCTAAAAATCAGGTGATCGTAGTTGAGGGCCAGATGGACTGTATCATGTCGCATCAGGCTGGAGTTAAAAACACTGTGGCTGTTTCCGGCACCGCCCTTACTCCTTACCAGTTAAAAATTTTACGTAGGCTTTGTGAGACCCTGATTAGCTCTTTTGACACAGATGCCGCGGGCGAGTCCGCTACTAAACGGTCGCTGGCTCTGGCTTCGCAATTTGAATTTGAAAGGAAAATTGCAGTGATACCTTCGGGCAAGGACCCGGCCGACACGGTGGCAGAAGATGCGGCCCTATGGAGAAGCGCCGTGGATGGGGCACGACCGGTAGTAGACTTTTATTTTGATAAAATGTTGCGGGAGCACGATCCTCGCACGGTTGACGGAAAAAAGAAAATTTCGGCGACGCTTCTGCCGTTGCTCTCGGAACTTGCTGGCGAAATAGAAAAAGCACATTGGGTAGGAGAACTTGCTAAACGCTTTGGGATCCGTGACGATGCTGTCTGGAACGAATTAAATAGGGTAAAAAGCGGACCACAGGAATACAGTGTTGATACCGCTCCCCGCAGTCGTATTCCAACGAGACGTGAACTTCTGGAGGAGAGATTGCTTACTCTTCTGACGCTTGTTAGTCAGGAGGTCCGCGATCGGGAATTGAGCGGCGGGAATGATTTCGTCTTTACCTCCGCTTTAAACGAGAGATTATTTGAAAACCTTAAGGAGAAGGCGACGGCCGTCAGCGATCTCTCCGGGCACCTAAACCTCTTACGGTTTAAGGGAGAAGTACTTGTCCAGATGACAAGCAATATTGAGGAAGAATTTGTGGTTTGCAAAAGAGAACTTGAAAAAGAGTGCATTAAGGAAAAACTCCTTAAGATAGGAGAGGAAATTGAGCGAAGTGAAAAAAGGGGGGATCACGTTGATGTTGTCTCGCTTCTGCAGGACTTTCAGGCCCTTTCCGGAAAGCTCAAAACTTTATAATTTCTATGAATACAAAAAAATCAATAAAAAAGAAAGCAGCAGTTAAGGGTTATGAAAGAAAAAAGAACCGCGCTTCTATTTTGGTTAAGCAGGCGAAGATTAAAAGTCCGATTCCAACAAAAATCCAGCCAGGCCTAAAAAAAGTTGCCAAGGAGGTTGAGCAGAAAATCAAGGCGTTAATGGAACGGGGCAGGGGGCGCGGCTTCGTGACTTATGCTGAAATTCTTTACTATTTCCCTACGATTGAGGAAGATATTTTGCTGCTGGAAGATCTTTATCAAAGGCTGGAACAGGGAAATATTGAAATTCTGGAGTCGCGGGAACTTCTGGGAGAAGCGGGTGAAGAAAAAGCCGTCGCTAAAAAAAGAAAGCGGGAGGAGGCCATTGACTTTGAGCAGTTATCGCAGGACTCGGTGCAGATGTATCTGCGCGAAATCGGCCGGATCACCCTACTTACCGGTGACGAGGAAAAAGACCTTGCCAAGCGTATTGAAAGGGGAGATGAGGAAGCGCGAAAAAAACTCACTCAAGCCAATTTGAGGTTGGTGGTTTCTATTGCCAAGCGCTACGTTGGCCGCTCGCCTCACCTGACGCTGCTTGATTTGATTCAGGAGGGAAATATCGGCCTTTTCAAGGCAGTAGAAAAATTTGATTACCGCCGCGGCTATAAGTTTTCTACTTATGCTACGTGGTGGATTAGACAGGCAATTACGCGTGCCTTGGCGGATCAGGCGCGAACCATACGGATCCCGGTGCACATGGTGGAAACAATTTCTAAATACCAGCAGGTCAAGCGCCGCCTTATTCAGGATTTGGGACGCGAGCCTTTACCGGAAGAAATTGCGGCGGAGATGGGACTGGAATTGGAAAAGGTGCACCACATTGAAAGGATTGCGCAGGAAACGGTGTCTTTGGAAGCTCCGGTGGGAGACGACGAGGAAGACTCGGTCTTGGGAGAGTTTATTGTTGATGAAAAAACGCTTTCCCCCGCGCAGTTTGCCGCGCGTCGTCTCCTTAAAGACCAGCTGATTACGATTATCAAAGAGTTGACCCCACGCGAGCAGAAAATTTTGAGTATGCGTTTTGGTTTGGAGGATGGCATCACGCATACCCTTGAGGAAGTCGGTAGTGAGTTTGGTGTAACCCGCGAGCGCATCCGCCAAATTGAGGCCAAGTCCCTGGAGCGTATCAGACTACACGAGGCCTCCAGAAAACTTGAAGAATATTAAAATTTTGTATAGAATTTAAAACATTCCGGCGTAGCCCCGACGTTAAGGTTGGGGCCCCGCACCAAATTCTCTCTCTGCAGTAGTTCAACGGTAGAGCGGCGCGCTGTTTCAGCCTGAGGCTGATCCGCCTCTGGCGGAAAGGAGACGGTCGCAGGTTCTCAGCCAAAGGCTGATTCGCCTCGGGCGAAGAATCCTGCAGCAAATATATTTACAAATAAAATCCTCTGCTCCGGTGTAGCTCAGTGGTAGAGCGGCTCCCTGTTAAGGAGACGGTCGCAGGTTCGAATCCTGCCACCGGAGCAAAGGGCGTGATTTGGGGTAGAAATCCCCGAATCGTGCCTTCACTGGGGGCTTTTCCGAGGTTCGAATATTATTTCGAGGTTCGGAGAGCTCCAACGCATGATGAGAAAGTGTCATGAGCAATGCACCGCTAGGAATGGCGGTGTTTTGCTTTTGTTCGAATTTTTTCCATGCGGGGGTAAACTTTGCGAGTATTTCGAAGGCTTTGCTGTACTACAGTTCACAGTATTACGATGGCATAAACCTCACGCAGTTGAGGCCGCGAGTTGTTGCTTTCAAAACATATAAAACACACGACGGCACTCTAATAGAGTTGTTTCAAGGAAACCGTGGGATGAGACCGGATCTCGATTTTGTTATAAAGATTTTTATCCCCGGGATATGGGAATAGATGAAAATTAGCAACCTTATCGAGGCACCGGTAATCCTATTTTTTGCAGCGGTAAGTAATTGAAGTAATATTGACACCCAACTGAAATAACATAATCGAGCGTATCTTTATATGCGGGATTTTTGAACCAATCGTTGAGAATATAGACATATTCAACCTCGATATTCAGCGGTGCCATAAGTTTGCGATATTGTTTTTTCTTAAAGTCGCAAGTTTGTAGCTTCTCATCAACCGATCCCGCGACTTTCTGAAATTTCATCTCAATAATAAAGAGTGTGTTATTTACGATTACATATAAGGCCTCGTCTGGAAAAAGACGCTTCGAAACTAATTTATGCCAATTGATCTTCCTTTCCAATAACAACTTATATAGCCCCTGCTTGCGGTAACTGCGAGCTACTTCTTTGCCACGATAATAAATTACACTGCCTTTCACAGAATAATCCTTAGCCTTTTTGAGAATTTCTAAAATATCGCGCTCTTTCTCAAAATTTAATCCCGTAATTGTATTTCCCCCTCCTACACCTTTTGCCTTCATAATTTTTATATTTTATTAAATTTTAGTGATAGATTTCGATTCAATTCTTCAAAGCGTTTAACGGATAAATCTAAAAATTTTGGTTCGGTATCGATGCCTATAAATTTTCTACCATGAAGATAGGCCGCGATGCCAGTAGTGGAACTCCCGGTGAATGGGTCAATAACTAAATCACCTTTATTTGTGCTTGCGAGTACTATTCTTTTTAACAAATCTTCTGGTTTTTGTGTAGGATGTTTCCCAAACCTTTTTTCTATCGGTCTTGGCGTGCCCATTGACCAAACCGAGCGCATTTGGAGACCTGGTTTTTTTAAATTATCCTCTGCCCAATGGCCATTTTTCATTAGATCATAATTGAATGTATGTTTCGCCTTTCTTTCTTTTCTCGCCCAAATTAAGGTTTCGTGACTTGCGGTAAAATATCGGCAACTAAGATTCGGTGACGCGTTTGGTTTAAACCACGCAATATCGTTTAAGATATGATAACCGAGGGCCTGTAGGGCGTGACCACACTGATAAATTGAATGGTAAGTACCACTGACCCAAAGAGTGCCGTGCGGCTTCAAAACTCTCCGACACGCCTCCATCCATTTGTAATGAAAATCATAGTCATCTTTGAACCCCTTGCTTTTGTCCCAATCTCCCTTATTCACGCTAACCATTCGCCCTGCGTGAACCGTAAAGCCGCCATTGGAAAGGTTGTAAGGTGGATCGGCAAAAATCATATCAACTGAGTTTTCTGGAAGTTTTGCCAGTACATTGAGACAATTCGCTTGGTAAAGTTTAAACCCTGGCTTTTCATAATATGGTTTTGATGTAGTTACTTTCTGTTCTCTGTTGTAGAATTTTATTTCTGGAGAAATTTCTAATGGGGTAGTGTTGATGTTCTCACGAATAACATCGAGAACTATTCCTTGTATTGAAACATCCCGGCCATTTCTAAAAATAAGCGGCTCCATGCTTCTATTTGCTGGCTGTAAACGGATATGACCGCGCTCTCTATAAAATTTCTTTAGCGTCGCTTCGTGATTGTCTATAAGCGCAACTACTTTTTGGCCATTGTCAGCAACGGCTTGTTGTTTCACTAAAACGACATCGCCGTCGTTAATATTCTCGTCAATCATACTGTTGCCAACTACGCGGAGGGCATAGAATTCACCACCTCGAGGCAACTTACTTTGAGGGACCGCGATGGTTTCCTTTTCTTGTATCGCTTCAATCGGCTGGCCCGCGGCAATAGTCCCGAGTAGCGGGATTTTCACCAGCCTGGCGGCTTTTTCCACTAAACTAATACCACGCGTCGAATTATCATCTTTAGTAATAAATCCCTTATCTGCCAAAGTTCCGATATGCTGGTGGATCGTAGAAAGTGATGCGAGTCGGAAGTGTTTTTTAATTTCTTCCAAAATTGGTGAAAGGCCCTTCTTGTTGATATAGGACTTGGTATAGTCGTAGATTTGTTTTTGTCGCTTGGTTAGAGTAGCCATAAACGATTGACTCAGCGTACTTATTTTCTTACACTATCAGTATACCGAAGATTTGCCGAAGATGTAACAAGTGAGTTATCCACAGACATGGGAACAAAAACATCAAATCCAAAAAGACAGCATTATGTACCGGCCTGCTATTTAAGAGAATTTACTGATCCGCGAGACGGATTGCTTTGGATATTTAATAAAGACGGGAAAAATGTTCGTAGACAGAAACCAGAAAAAACTTTTACATCAAATCATCTCTACACGATAAAAATAAGTGGCACCAAGGACTACCGCATCGAACAAACACTTTCGAATATTGAAGGTAACTACGCCGGTATATTTCAAAGTAAAATCAAGAAGAAACTCCTTCTAACAGACTACGAACACATTATTTTATGTGTTTTTGTTGCAGCCCAACTTCAAAGGACATTGCGCATGAAGAAGAATCATGAAAATTTCATCCAACAGATTATAGATCACGGCAAACAGCTATTAATGGTTCACGGTAAGAATACTAATTCTAAGCAAATACAAGAATGGGAATCGTATAAAAATGACATCCATAAACTTCAGTTGTTAGATGGGTTGCCCTTTTTAACTAAAATTTTGCATCAGATGAGTGTTGCGTTTGTATGCTCGGCAAATCCTCAAAAACACTGGTTCATTACATCTGATGATCCATGCACTCTTTTCAACCCAGATTTACAATGGCAGCGTTTTTATGGCCCGGGTTTTGGACAGAAGAATGTGCAACTAACGATGCCTCTATCGCCGGAAATAACTGTTTTCTTTTGCTGGGCTAATTATCATGGCTATTCACTTGCTGACGGCTATACGGTGGAAGAAATGATGAATAGGATGACGCGCGGGCACTGTCACAAAGAATTTGTATCTCCATTTGGCAATAAAAAATGGATATGGTTTAGTAGGATTCCTTTGGACCCGATATTTCTAATCAAAGTGTTAAAAACACGGCTTCGCTTTTTCTTGCATGATGTAAAAATAAAGTGGAGGCGGCGTAAGTGCAAACGATATGAATGATCTAGTCGAAAAAATTAAAGAAGTAGAGGCATCTTCGTTATCTGACGCAGAAAAGCTACAGCAGTTTGTAAATTTCATGGTCTCGCTTAAACCCGTTGATAATTCAGCGGCTTTAGTATTAGCTTGCACCTACGGAATATCTTCTGCGCAGAGATTAGGTAGGTCAGAGATGGAAGCGCAATTTTATATAACTAGGGCTAAAGTATTCATTATGCAAACTGGTACTCTGATCCATGAGATGAAAAATATTACTTTAGCACCGCACTGGTTTCAGTTTGCTCTTGAGTCAGAAAAGAAAAGGTATGCCGAACTGGATATGCAAGTCAAAAAAATCTGGAGCGATGTTCAAGCTGATATAGAAAAAGCATTTGAGGCGATCAATAAAAATCGTATCGCTGGTGCCGTTGCCTTCGTCTTAAAAACTACTGGTGAAGTTTATGGTCAATACTATTTACAACTCAGGTTGTACTGTTTTAAATCAAAGTCGCCGTTTCATGCTCGGTTAGCAAACATGAAAATTTTTCGATGGATTGGGGCCGATGATTTTTTCGTTCTCAGTAAGGAGGCTAGAGGTAAACTTAAAACTGTGAAAAATGATTGTTTAACAAACCTATATAAAGCGATTGCTCTTTTTAAGCAACATAAGAATTACGACTACCTGGCTGACGCCCTGCTTGCTCTTTCAACAGAATATCGTTCTTTCCAAAGTCCAATAAGGTCAAGATTTTATCTTACTCAAGCGGAAAGACTGATAAAAAAGCATAAACTAACAGAACTTGAAGGCAACTTAGCTCTTATGAAGCGATGGGAGCCATTTAGTAACTATAATCCTAAAAATTTTATGGACATTAACAGACTTGTAGAAGCTAATACTGCGTTTAGGAGGTTTGAAAAGGAGCTCTCTGGGTTTAGCGTCTCCGACAATAAAGCAAATAAATTTATGTCTTTGCTGTTAAGCTCTCTTGAATCTTTTGAGCTTGTTTCTACCCGTTACGCAAATATTAGAAACAAAATACAAGATATACACAAAGAAGAATGGGCGCAGAGAAAAGCAAATCCAGAAAGAAAATCATGGCCCGCACATCCTGATGAAAAATACTCCTACGCCGCCGTACGAGTAGATGCTGAATCTCTTTTTATATTTGGAATAATCATGGTTCGCAGGACCCTCCCATTGATAGAATTGTTTATTCTCGATAAGCCACCGGCTAAAACATTCGAAGATTTGAGCAATTTCTATAGTTGGATTTCAACTACCCCGAACCCATCAAAACTAACTGCTGATTTAAGAAATGATTTCGGTCATCATTTCAGATGGCTTTATGCGGTACTAAGATTTTACAGAAATAGATTTGTTGAGCATCTCAGTGAACCGCGACAACAAGGAATGAACTTTGATTTGGGAGGGAAAAAATTTGCATTACACTCCTATAAGTGGAATTTTAATGCGAATGACGAAAAAGCTATTTTGGATTTTAAGAATAAACTGGAAAAAAGAGGTATAACGATACCAAATGAACATAATCCACGACATTATGTACAACTGGTTTTTGATAACTTGGATCAGGTTCCCGAAGATTTTCTGCAGGACGCACTAAGATTAATTGATGATATCGGGATAGATTCGCCGTCACCAACAACTTTAATAAATCACATTGAGGCGTATCTTCGGGATTTATTTAATTTTATGAGTGATCGTATTGGAGACAGCCACTTGGCTCAATACCGCAAATAATCTTTTTTAATTACAAATATTATGGCCGCAGGATGGGTACATGCATCGATGGATTTAATGGCGTTTGGACGCAGTTATTTTGATTTGCATAAATACAAAGATCATCCTTGGAGAGAGTTGGGATATAAGCATAGGCAAATAAATCACGATTGGTATAAAGAATTCGGTAAAAGCTGGAATTTCAATGAACCATTCCCCCCAATAATTCACATGAGAACTGATGCTATAGAGAATCCAGATGAGGCGGAACAATTTCAATCGTGGACTTCACACGATTATTTGGATCGTATCTGGGATACTCTTGATTTTGAACGGCGGAGAAGTTTTGAGCTGGCTTGCAAATGGTTTTTGGAAAACCCCGAAGAACTGAATCGAGTTTACGAAATCGATGTTTTTAGAGGTTTAATTTTCCGTGTTATTGACGGAAAAGAAGTAACTGAGAATTGTCCTGAACTCGTCAAAGAATATCAGCGTCTCCGTAGCTATGTGGCAAGGATTAATTTGTAAACTTCTTAAGCTCGTCTAATTCGGGTCAATCTGGTGCCAGTGGTACAAAGCTCTGACCCGGGGTTAATCGCTCGCCACAGGGGCACACAGCTCGTAATTCGCGGTGTTTCTACCAGTAGTTCACGATCTTAAACGGAGAAATGTTGCCGGGAATCTGCCAAATAGCGGTTCTAAATGCGTGAAGCGCGCGGAGCAAGATATAGGTAGCGGATGGCAAATAAATCTGTTTCTGTGTACAACTCTGGATTTTTCTTGGGATAATTGATATGGTAACAGTAATGAGGTTTACGCCTAAAAAAATTACACTATTGATTGCGGGAGCAGTGTTTACTGCCGGACTTGCAGTGGGCTTTGTTATTCCTGTTTTTGCGGCTGATGATTACAACAGCTCAAGGTCAAATACCTCAATATCAGTAGTAAACATACCAATAGCAAACAAACACGTTGGAGATATTCTTTTGCGCTACGGCGCGGGCGGCGCGGAGATCAACGAGGTGACGGACGCTCTTGCTCGAGGTATTAGCACAGCTGACCTCAAGGCAATGCTGGTTAAGTTTGGTGTAAGCGATACGGGCATTGAGGCGGTCTTTACAAAACTTGATGAGCTTGGGGCTGGAGCTGATTCTCCCGAAAAAGAATTTACAACAGGAGGGGCGGTTTCTGCTCCTGCCGCGGGGAAAACACCGCAACCAGCAGCAGTAAATCGAGAAGTTAAGCGAATGAGTGGCAAAGTTTCTGCTCCTAATACACAAGACGATCCAAGACGAGGCAAGGGAAGCGTCAATTTTATAAATAAACCAGACAGAGGCGCATTTCACGATACGCAGCAGGAAATTCTTGCAGAGTTTGATAGGTACGAAGAAGGCAAAAGCGTAAGAGAAAAAACAGATAAAATAGAAAAACTCCGAGCCAACCGCGAAGCATTTCAAACAGAAATAATATCTGTGAATTTAACTATTCGCGAAAACGCAAAAGCGCTTCGCGATAATTTCCGAGAAAATGTAAAAACAACAATAGGCCACGTGGACCACGGAAAGACGGCGCGCATTGCCGTTGCCCACGGCAAAGGACTGCGCATGCTCAATCGTTACCGTTCAGCCATGGTCCGGTTTGACCATATTTTAAGCCGGCTGGAATCGCGTATTGAAAAAATGAGAATTGAATTTGAAGCTGAAGAGCGAGCAAAAACCGGCTCTGTAAATAATACATTTCCGCCACGCAACATGGCTATTCTTATTGAGAAAGCCAAAAATATGAGCGTTGAAAACGAGGCAAAGATGGAAGAACTTAAGGCAAAATATGAATCCCTGCTTTTGGGCGAAAATGCAAAGGGAGTCTTAGCCAAATTGACCATCGTTCCTGAAAAAGGGGAGGAAGCCCGCGCGCTCGCCGCAGAACTGAAAACAGACATAGAAAACCTCCGCGCCATAATTATTGAGATATATACGCAAGGAGCCGGCTACCGCGGCGGCGTCGATTTCAACAGTTCCAGATCAAATACCAGTATATAATCATGGCTATTTACCCCGTTAGAAGTTCTTGGCAGAAAAATTTTTATAAAAATTTTTCTGCGCTGAATTAACGGGGATATAGTAAAAACAAAGTATGTCAGAAACAAATTATAATAATCGCATGGAGCAGACTTATAACGGGGCAAGAAAAAACACACTTATCATTGCAATTATTATTCTCGCTGTTGTCGCGGGAGGAGTATTATTTTTCTTGAATCGGGGCCCTTCGTATCAAAAAGAGTCGCTTACGATTGAGCAGGGTTTGACGCCTATTGAACTTTCTCCAGAAGAACAGCAGGCGCTTCAAGCCGAAGGACTCGCCATTCCTTCTGGAGAAGACACAGCCGCAAAAAATTTGCAAACCGTGCGAACTTCCGACGAACTTGACGCTATTGGATCCGATCTCAACGAAACCAATCTATCAGGACTTGATGCCGAATCAGAAGCAATAGAAAGCGACCTCTCTGGGCTATAAACCTTGATAGGAGTAAAACAGAGGGCCGAGGGGCGCAACGGGGATTTATTCTTTCCCGCTCGCCACGTTAGAGATCCGCATTGTAAATGCGGCAGATACCATTGGCATCTCATCTCTAACGGGGCGAGCTGTTCCCGCAAAAAACTCCCGTGCTGGGAGTTTTTTGTTTCCAAACAATAGTGGGTTGAGGCGTGGGGGTAAAATGTTGTAAGATATAAAAAATATGCAATTTTTAATTAAAGTCCTAATCTCGGCGTTGATAATTGCTCTGGTGTCTGAGGCGGCACGACGGTTTACTTTGGTCGCCGCTCTTATTGCCTCGTTGCCTCTTACATCAATTTTGGCTATCATGTGGCTTTATCGTGATACAAATGATGCACAAAAGATTATAGATTTATCATCAAATATCTTTTGGGCAGTATTACCCTCGTTGCTATTCTTTATTGTCCTACCAACACTTTTAAAAATGGGGTTTAAGTTTGGTTCGGCTATGGTTATATCATCAATAGTCATGTTCTTTGGGTATACCATCTATGCCGTTTTACTCAATAAGCTTGGAATAAAGATATAGAAATAGCGGTGGGGGTAAGTTTATAAGTTCGCATATTCCCTCAAATCTGGGATGTAAATATATTCATTTTGTCTCTTAAAAATGGTTCTAACATTGTTCACGGTGCGGAGCATCTCCGAAAGGCCAGATAAAACTGGCTTCATGGTTAGTAATAAAAAAGATGCCCAAGATACGGGCATCAGCTTTTGATTCGCTCTCTGTCTTTGCGGAATGCGTCAAATGCGCCTATGGCAATATCAAGAAGATCTTCGCGAAGGCACAGTTCATCGCAGAGCATCATGGTGCGGTAGCCTATGTCGTACAACCACGTTAGATCGCAGAAGTCTGCACAGGAGGGAATATCCCTATTGATAAGTGATAGAAGCGTCGTCTCTACCAGTCTCGCTGGATCCTGTTTGTTTAAGTCAAGGGCACGAACCAGTTTAATTGCTTCAGAGATTTTGCGGTTTCTAATATCGTTGACTACCGAAAGAAGAATTCTTGAGCCAACACACGCTTCGGGGTCTTTTCCAACAATCAGTCTTAGGGCGTCCACTATCATGTGTGGCCACTCCAATTCTATAAAAAGATCGCCGCGGGCAGCCACCAGAATAAGGTTGTCTGATTTTCGGAATCCTCGCGCCACGAAATTAAGACCGCGCCGGTTTTCTATTTTGAGCATTACGACTGTATCTCTGCCAATCAATTCTTGAAACTCGTCAATATCTCTTTGGTCTTCCACGTAGGACAGGAAGTAGTTCTTAAATCCTGCCCTTTGAACTTTTTCCAGTTTGCTTTTCTCTTCATCGGTAAACAGTGGGCCGCTGGTTTTTAAGGATGGGTCTAGGATGTGAATAGACTCTCCGGGGTAAACCATGTACGCAGGTCCACCGCGAAAAACAAGACGCCGGCCGTCCTCCTCAAGTTTTTCCAACATGGCGCTATCGGCGCCGGCCTTGAATAAAACCATCACCGGCGTTTTTACAGAAATTGGGTGATTGAGTCTCAAGTCTAAGTGGGTGGTGTTTTCCTTGTCTACCCACGCAACACGCAATTGTCTGCCCTTGGCGTCAAAGTACAGAGGCACTGCGGGCTTAAGGTCGTGCAGGGCTGTAAGTTCTTTTTCCAGTTCCGGATTATTTATCATGGCGCTATTCAGTCGTATTCCTGCAATTCTTTTGTCATCCATAAATTTAGTGAAATGCGGGAAGCTTGACCACAGTGTTACCATAAGCTTGAGGGGTTTAAATAAAAGAGCCTCTGGAGACTTGACTCGCGAGAGGCTCGGGAAAAATCTACGCAGTCCTGTGACCATCTCTGACTCCTTAGTTTTTTCTGATCGTTACAGATCGTCCTTCGCCCAAAGACTTCTTTGACTGTTCGCCGCTCGGCAAAGCATGTATGGTGTGCAAAGACGTCATTACAGTTTTGACCTGCTCCGGTGTTTGACGACCACTAAGCTCTTTCCGGAAATAACCTATTTTCCCGGCTTCTCGGGCCATGATGCCGAAAATTACGTCAACCACGCGGCCGGGGTCAGCCAGAAGTGCAATGTGGTCTTCACCGACCAAAGCAGCCCAATTTTCATGAACTCTCTTGGTAGTGCCGGTTAGCGGACCATCAGAAAGCACCTCGCGGCCATAGGGCTTTTGAATAAAGTAGACCGAGAATTTCTGTTTCAATTCGTCAAAGATCTGACTGGTTCTTACCTTCTGGGGAAGCTTTACACGAGCGATCAATTCTGCTTCTTCCGGATCAACGAAGTCATAGGGCGATTCGTCGCCAATGACGATCAGAAGCGGCCTCACGGCATTGGGCATAACAACGTTTCGTGCACAATAGAGAGCCGCAAGTTCATAGCTCTCCTGGGTTGTGCCGCCGCCTTCACCCTCAATCACCAGTTCCTTAAGTCTTTGAGCGTGGTCTGTTCCTTTGGCAAAGGGTCGCATCTGGAGCGGATACTTCTCGTTGTTGCGGGCATCGCCTATAGCACCCCAGCTAATTTCTACGTCTGTCCCCATGTATTCTGTCTTTGCCTCGTGTTCCAGATATGGCATTTTTGAGAACATGGTTGCTGGCCACTCACCCATTGAGCCTGACTGATCCGTAACAATAGCCATTGGGTTTTCGCTTTCAGTAGAGATACTTGCTGGAACCAAATCTTTAACGGTAGTCCCGCGGCTGAGGGCCTTATCCATGCTAGTTGCGGCAAAGTCTCGGTAATTCCTGCGTGCGCTCGCAAAGTCGTGACCAGCCCAGACGCCCGGACTATAATCGCCAGCCTCTGACATACTGCCTCCTGTTGTTTTGGGATTTTCGGAGTGGTACCCATCCTGTCCACTCCGACCCACCAGTGATTGTACAGCTAAGTCACCTATTCTGTCAATGGCTTGACAAAAATGACACTTCTGGGTAGCATATAAGCAGCTCCCCAATTTTTATTATAGGTGGTTTGATGGCTCACGCTAGGTCCATTGAAGAACTTTACGAAGTGCTGGAAGTTAGTCTAAAGGCTTCTCCGGAGGTTTTGCATGCAGCCTTCAGGGCTCTTATGGCTAAACATCATCCAGATCCGCCCAACAGAACGGAAGCAGATGAGGAGCGTGCTAAAGAAGTCAGCGAGGCGTATGCCGTTCTTTCCGATCCCAGGGCCCGAGCGAGGTATGAACATAGGTTTAGAGACTTGACCGGCAAGATTGTTGGAGAATACCGCATACTGGCAAAAATTGCCGAGGGCGGATTTGGATGCACTTACAAGGCCGAGCACATGACTATTGGCGAACCGGTGTGTATTAAGCACTGTCATAATCTGGATCCTTTTGATGAAGCAATTCTGATTGAGGAAGCTAAGGCCATGTGGGATCTTAGACATTATTCAGTTCCGGCAGTTCGTGGTTTGTTAAGAATGCCGGACGGAAAGCTGGCTTTAGTGATGAGTTATATTCCCGGTCCAACGCTGACTCAACTCGTTGAGAAGTTATCAGAAAACAGCAGGAGATTGGATCCGGAACATGTAGCTTGGGTCACGGAGAGGGTTTTAAATGCTTTGCGTTACATCCACTATCAAGGTATAGTGCACGGTGATTTAAAACCGCACAATATCATTGTTGAGCCGGACAAACATTTAGCCTCTGTTGTTGACTTTGGGCTGTCCAAGATTAAACCTAAAGCCAAGTCCGGAAGTAAGGGTTACACTGAGTTTTTTTCGGCCCCCGAAGTTATAGCCGGCGGAACGATATTGCCGGAGGCTGACATGTATAGTTTGGGCATGACAATGATTTATGCCTTATCCGGCGATCCGGACTGTTTGTTACGAAAAGAGGTACCAACCAATACACCCCTGCCCATGCAGAAGTTCATCAAGAAATTGATTGTCCGTGATCCTTTGTCTAGACCAAAATGGCCGAGTAGCCCGAATGAGATGGATCTTTGGGACGAGTTTTTGGAGATTCGCAGAGAATCTTTTGGCAGGAGTCGTTCTAGTCTGAAACCAATTCCGGGATTTAACTAATCTGTTTTGGGGTTTCCCCGCACGGAATAAACCGTGCGGTGTTTTTATCTGGCCTTTTGGAGATGCTCCAAAAGGCCAGATAAAACTGGCTTCATTTGTTTCCAAACAATAGTGAGTTGAGGCGTAGTGAAAACAGGATTATCCACAATTTGAATTTTGTATAATTAAAAACGCCCTTCTCTTGGCGAGTTGGGCGAGGATGTAACTCGTAGCGTTGTGGACCGATATACGTCGGGAGCAGGGCCGCCAGCGCGGTGACCTTCCGATTTCATCGGGCAACTGCTACGGGGCTAAAACTCTCTGCGTTGTTGACTGGGTCAGCCGCTGGCACTGCCCAGGCAACGCAGAGGGATTATAACAACCTAAGCATAGCATAATCAGTCATGACCTGTCAACCACAAGTAACCCCTCATAAAAAGCATCGGTGTCTGTTACGGAGGCGTGTCAAGCGCAATAAATCCCCCCACCTTCCCAGCGTGGTATTGGACCCCGTGGGAAGGATTTCTACAGCGCCCATTCATCCCCGCAGTCCAGCCTTCGTCCCGCTTCTAGCGGGACTACAGTCGCACGCCGCCATAGCTTTGGCGACGGCGCGCGGAGTAGGCCAAGCTACGAGGTATTCTGGGAAGGTGGGGGGATAAAAGCGTTATGGGGTTGGGTGCTTCTTTAGAAATTTAACCCTGCCCAGCGAAAAGAGGCCGTAGCTTGCCAGCAAAAATATAAAGGTATTGACCGGATAGCGGTGCCGGCCGTAGTCGCTGAAGCCCGCAACAATGGAGGTGGTTGCGTAATATATAATAAGTAGAGCAAGGAGGAGAGCAATCACTCTCCCAGCGCCCCCCCTTTTAACTGCCAAAAAAGCGCCGAGAGCCCCCAAGATGGTCAGAAATATCCAGAAAATTCTACCCGCTAATGGTATTAAAAAAAGTACTCCGAGTCTTTGCCAGACGAGCTTGGCAAGCGCCCCGGGCCCTTCTTTGATAAGCGTCACGGATGGGGAAAAGTCCATGGCAAAGCGCGGAATTACCCTGTATTGCCGTAAATAAGTGGCATATAAATCTTGGGTAAAGAAAGAATTTATGCTTATCGCAAAAACAGCCAGCGTTTCTTTGGGATTTTCAAGCATAATTTTAATTCCTTCACGCGCCAACAAAGATCCGTAAGCCGGATTTTCTTTTAAATCCTTAATAGTAAGGCCTTCCCGTAAAGCCAGGGTTTTATAAAGTTTTTCCTGCACTTCGCCATAAGGCTGGTCTGTTTTATAGTTCATTACCGAGGTGCCAAGAGACGAATAAATGTTGCGAACTCCGGTGGTGGACACGCTTATTGTGCCAAAGCGAATGTAGTTGCGGAGCAGCCAAGGCGAGAGGGTGAGGAGAAAGAAGACGGTAAACACTAACAGGATTAAGGCCCTCTGTTTAGCCGCCAGCACGATTCTTTCTTCGGGGGCGGGATCCGACCGCACTCTTTTTAGGGATCCTTTAAGAAGAAGAATGAAAAGAAAAACGGCGGCCGGTATAAAAAGAAATTGAGCGTGAGGGCGAGTAAGAGTAGAAAGGCCAAGAAGTAAACCGGAAAAGAGAGCCGAACGGACTGAAAAATCTCCCAGCAGTTTTATAAAGAAAAAAACAGCCAGAAGCAAAAAGAAAACAGCAACCACGTCGCTCATTACGGTAATACTCCATAAAACCCCCAAGGGCTCAAACGCCGTGAGTCCGGCGGCCACTCCGGAGACGAAAGGGCGTACAGATAAACGCTCGCCAATTCGGAAGACCACCAACGGCATTAACGAAGCAAGAATAATTTGTAAAATCAAAACCGGAAGTATGGAACTGGCTATAAGTTTTGATCCGGCAATTAAAAGCGGATAAAGAGGCGGGAAAAAGGCGGTCGGTAAAAAAGGCGGTTCGGGTTCCCGGGAGAATCCGTGTCCTGCCAGAAGATTATTGGCAGTTCGCAAAAATATTCTGGAGTCAGTAAGTTCCAGCCCCGTTTCTCCAAAATTGAGAAGCAGCGCAGAAAGGAGCAGCAAGCGAACAACCAAAGCAAGAAGGATAATTATAATAAGTTTTTTTGGAATCACAGCGATTCTTTTTTTGCGACAACGATAAAAGTTGGTGATAAGTAATGCGTCAAAAGCGGATGTGAAAGGGTAAACTTTAGAAGTGCGTAAGGGAAGAACCCAAAAATTTTGGCGTGAGGGAAAAGTTGCATGACATCTTTAAGACTAAAAAACTTTTTGTGGTCAGGATTTTGCAGATCCTTAGGAGTATAGCCGAAAATTTTAAAAAAGGTATAAAGCCAAAAATAGGAATTAGGCGTAGTAAGCAGCAGTAGGCCGCCTGGCCCCAAAACCCGTTTGATCTCCCGGATCAGATGATTGGGCGTATATAAATGTTCCAGCACGTCACTTGACCAAACAAGGTCAAATGACAGATCAGGGAAGGGGAGTCCTTTTTCCAGATCCACAATTCTAGTTTTGGAGTACTGCATTTCATGATCAACCGAAGTTACGTTATAGCCAAGACCGGTCAACTTCTGTGACCAAAAGCCGTCTCCGCAACCCATGTCCAGCGCTGTTTTTCCGGTAACAGCAAATTTCTTAGCAAATCGGAAACAAACCTTTTTGCTTTTAGCCCAGTGCCGCGCGTGTCCGGTGCCAAGGTCAATCAAGGGTAAATTTTTAAGAAATTGTAAAAAGCCCATTTTAATGATTTTACTAATGAAACTAGCAGTAGACCTGTTAGGTTATATATACAGTGTATACTAGGGAAAATTTATGGTCTCGACAAGTAAGGCACCAGAAAAATGGGCCGCCAAAGTTCCGCAGCTTGATTTGGGGCGCTACGCCAGATTAGTAAGTGAGAAATGGCTGCGGTGTCTGAAAAACATTACCGACTCCGGGAAAGTTCTTAACGGACCGCATAAAAAAGCATTTGAGGAGGAGTGGGCGGCGTATCTCGGAGTAAAACACGTATTGGGGGTTGCTTCGGGTACCGATGCCCTTGTTCTTTCTTTGGAAGCGTTGGGTGTTGGTCGGGGGGATGAAGTAATTATTCATGCTAACGCCTTTATTGCGGACGTAGAGGCCATCATTGCTTTAGGGGCACAGCCGGTATTGGTTGATATGTCTTCTGAAGATTTGGGGCCGGACTATGAGGCGTTACCCAATGTTGTTTCCGAAAGGACCAAAACCATAATTGCTGTTCATATGCTTGGTTTGCCATGCAATGTCGGAAAGTTAATAAGATTTTCCGAAAAGTACAACATTCCCCTGATTGAAGATGCTTCCCATGCTCACGGGGCCGCGGTTCAAGAATTGCACGGAGTTGAAGGGACGGGCGGCAGAGGAAAAAAAGTCGGAAGTTTCGGCAAAATTAATGCCTTTAGCTGCGGTCCTGTAAAAAATCTTGCCGCTTTGGGTGATGCTGGTTGTATTGCTACTGACGATACCGCTCTTTATGAAAAAGTAAAACTCTTAGCGGACCACGGACAGGCGAAAAAATATGAGCATGTGGTTTACGGATGGAATAGCCGGCTGGATGAGGTGCAGGCAGCTTGGTTAAGACTGGGGCTTACCACTCTTGATGAACGAAATCTCCGGCGGGCCGCAATTTACTTGCGCTACGTTAAGGCCTTACGCGACCTTGAACCAATGATAGATCGCAAAGAAGGTCCTCCCAGCGATAAGTTTCCTGTTTTTCACCGCGCCGTATTTTTTAGCAAAAGACGGGATGAACTGCAGGGGTTCCTGCGCGCGCGCGGAGTTGAGACCGGAATTTACTATCCCCATGCTTTGCATGAGCAGGAAGCGTGGAAGAGAGCAGGGCTTCCCGCGGGATCTTTTCCTGTCGCCGAGAGATATGCGCGTCAAAACATTGCCCTACCGCTTTTCCCCGAGATGACCGAGGAGGAAATAGAGTATGTCATAAGTTCCGTACGCGAGTTTTTCAGACGGTAGAAATTTTTAACTTTTGCCCGAGGAGGTTTTGATTCCCGGGCTTTTCTTATGCCGCCAGAAATTTCCATTGTTGCTCCGATGCATAATGAAGAGGGTAATGCCCGGCCGCTTTACAATGCAATTAAGCAGACTATGGATAATCTTGGCCGCAGTTACGAGATAATTTTTGTTAATGATTTTTCCCGAGACAACACATTAAATATTTTTAAAGAGATAAAGTCTCGTGATCCCAACTTTCATTACTGCGATCTTGAAGAAAATGCAGGAGAAAATTGGGCCATGCTGGCCGGTGTTTCCCGGGCGCAGGGAAAGATGGTAGTTACGATTGACGGCGATTTTCAAAATGATCCGCGCTACATACCTCTACTTTTAGATAAATTGAGTCAGGGCTACCGCGTAGTGAGCGGTTGGCGCAGAAATAGAATAGGAGGATTTTTTAGCAGAATCGCGCCTTCCGTAGCGGCCAACTTTCTTATTTCACTTATTTCCGGGGTGAGGGTGCATGACTGCGGCTGTGGTCTTAAGGTCTATCGTAGGGAGGTTCTGGCGGGAAAGTTTGTGCCCAAGGGCTTTATGAATCGTTTTTCACCCGTTGTTTTCGGAGTAAAAAATCAGGAGTTTGCGGAGGTTGAAATTGAGGATCGGGTCAGGATCTATGGCCGGTCGCATTACGGCGCCAAGAGGATCTTGATAGTCTTTAACGATCTTTTTGCCCTTCTTTTTATACTCCGCGGCTTCCGCAAGATGCGTCCTGTGGTTCTGACTCTGGCGTTGATATTTCCTGTTTTGGGACTTTTGGCCGCAACTTTGCTGCCTCCGCGTTCGTTACAATTTATAGTTCTTGTAGGCGCGGTCTTGCTCATGGAGACGGTTTTGGTAAGTATCTACTGGAATCTGGGCCGTTTTCTTGAAGCCGAAGTCCGCCCTCGTTTTAAAATTAAGGAGTTTGTATAATGTCCGATCCACGGCATAAAATACGGCTGGGTCTGGTGGGACTTGGGTATTGGGGGCCAAAACTTCTGCAGAAATTTTCCCGAATTGAGGCAGCGGAAGTAGTGCGGTTTTGCGAGAAGTCAGAAGATCTGCTGCGCGATTTTGCGGAGCGCTACCCCCTGCGCTACCCGCCCACCGTCTCTTTTGAGGAGTTAATTTCTAACGAATCATACCCGCTCGATGCCGTTATTGTTGTAACCCCGCCGGAAACCCATGCTGCGCTTGTAGCACAGGCAATGCTACGGGGCTTGGACGTATTTGTGGAAAAGCCGCTGGCCACTAATTTGCAGGACGCGTTGTATCTCGCCAAGTTGGCACGGGAAAAGAACCGGGTACTTATGGTTGATCATACTTTTTGTTACGACCACGCCCTTCTTTATGTAAGAAATTTATTGTCAGATCGGAAGTTTGGTACTGCCGACTTTCAAGGAAGCGCGTTTGAATGGCTGGGCGCGCGGAAAAAGCCTCAAGGCCCCAGTATTCTTTGGGACTCCGGACCTCACGCCGTTGCCGCCATGTTATTTTTACTGAAGAAAACACCAGAGCGGATTAGCATGCGTGTCGTAGAAAATCTCTCCGAAAACATACCAGCAACGATGACCGGATATGCAGAGTTTACCGACGGGCATAAGGCAGAAATTCGTCTTGCTTGGCAAGACGGTGTATTGGATGGCAAGATCGTAGAAAAAGCAGCTCGGGTTGCCATTTTTGGGGATAGAAGAAAGGTTTTGTACGAAGGCACTTTTGGAAAGCGGGAGGTGCTGCTGCATCATGATTGGGACGGAGCAATACTCGCACCCGGACTCACCTATGAGGATGAACCACTGCAGACCGTATGTGAAGAGTTTATTCGCGCCGTGGCTGAGGGCGGCTCCGCTTTTACGGACGGAGACTTTGGTGCCAAGGTCGTGGCCATTCTTGAGGCGGCAGAACGTTCCTGTATGCGGGAAGGAGAACCGATACCAATAGTTTTGCCCCAACTTTCTTAAGCTACCGCCAGAAAAATTTTGGCGGTATTCTTTAAATGATTCCTTTGTTGCGTAACAACTATATCCGATTTTTTATTTCCGCCGCTGTTGCAGCGGGCGTCTTTTATTTTTTATGGAAAGTGGTTTTACGTGAAGATTTATCGCTCCTTTCTTTTAATTTTGCTGTACGTTGGGGAATGGCGGCGCTGGTTCTAAACTTTGTACCGCTTCTGGTAAAAAGTATACGATTTCATTATTTTTTACGCGGTCAAGTTCCCAAGGGGACAATTTTAGGCACGGCCGCGATCCATAGTTTTTGGAACTATCTGCTTCCCTTCCGGGTAGGTGAACTTTCCTACGTTTATCTCATAAAAAAAACCGGTAGAGTCAGTACCGCAGAAACCATAACTTCTCTGGTGGCCGGACGCATTTTTGATGTTTTTGTGGTCATGCTTTTATTAAGTATCGCATCTTTTTTACTGTTCACGCCGAACGTAGTAGGATCTTTAGCTATCCAGTTTTTGTGGGGAGGAGTTTTGGTTGGTCTGGTGGGAGCCCTGATTTTGGGTAAACAGGCGGATAAGCTGACGGCTTTTTTGGGGCGTAGATCCTTAAGGTTTCAGGAGAAAGGATTAAAAGTTTTTGCTAAAATTTTTACCAACTTCCGGGGGATAGTTACGGCCTTGGGAAGGCTCAATACTACCTCAAGCCTTGCCGTCTTTTTTATCCTTTCTATTTTTGTTTGGGTTAGCGACTTTATTTTTGTTTGGACGGCTTTGCGCGCTGCCGGGCTTGTACTGTCTCCCGCGTCAGCGATTTTTATTGCGGCTTTTCCGGTGATTGCCGGTCTTCTGCCCCTGCAAACACCCGTGGGAATTGGTACTTTTGAAGGAACAATGCTCGCGGGGTTTGCGCTACTGGGCATTACCGGCCCCCAAGCAGTTTCCGCCAGCATTATTCTGCACGCCGAGTTGGTTTTTTTCTCTTTTATTTATGCATTGCTGGGTTACTGGTTTTATGTGCGTCCGATACTGGCAAAAAAAATAAGCGATTCTCCTGAAAGCCACACCGAGTTTTATCAGGCCCTCCAGAGTCCGGCTGGTGATTTTAGAAACCGCAATTTAGCAGAGCTTCTTGTTTCTTATGCCAAAGGAAGTTCTTTGCTTGACGTCGGGTGCGGCTATGGACTTTTGTTGTTGTTGGCCAAGCAGCGTGGTTATCAGGCCGTAGGAATTGAGCCTGATCCGAAAATACGGTTAGTAGGGGAAGAGGCGTTTGGTCGGTTAGAAATTTACCCGTCTGCTATTCGTGATTTTAATCCGCCCAAACTTTTTGATACGGTAACAATGATTGACGTTTTGGAGTGTTTGGAGCAGGACAAAGAAGCGCTGGCGCGCGTTGTTTCCTGGGTGAGTCCGGGGGGGCGTCTTGTCCTAGCCGTACCCGCGCACCCCTTGCTTTTCGGGACACGGGATAAGATGTTGAAATATTTCAGACGTTATAGCAAAAAAGACCTCGTGCCAGTTTTGCAAAACCTCGGTTTTAATAAAATTTATACACGCCACTGGAACGTACTGGGAGTGTTACCCTACGCCGTTCTTTATAAATTGTTATCTTTTCGCTCGCACTTTGAAGGTTGGCGCGGAGGCGGCGCCAACGGCGTAGTCAGGACTCGGCTCTCGTCACTTCTGAACTTCTGGTTCAGACACGTAGAAAATCGTCTTAATGCGGGATTGGGCCTGACGCTGATTGTGGTGGCAGAGAAGGAATAGACGTATTCCGGATTTATCCCCCCACCTTCCCAGAATACTCCGCTGGGAAGGTGAGGGGATTCATTGTCACAGAACTACCGTCGTGTTAATCTTTAAAAATGCAGCGAAACACTCTTGAGCGTACCGTAGTTTGGGTAGTCAAAATCGGGCTTTGGTTATTGCCGTTTTTGCCTCTTTATATTTCTTCAACCATGCTCTTCCCGTTTATTACCGGGAAGAATTTTGCTTTCAGGATTTTGGTTGAGGTCCTTTTTGCTTTTTGGGTTGGGCTGATGGTTGCCTGGCCTAAGTATCGTCCTCGGCTCACCCCGCTTTTAAAAGCGTCCACCATTTTTATTCTGATTGTTTTTTTAGCCGATCTTTTCAGCCCCAGCCCCTACCGAGCTTTCTTTTCTAACTACGAAAGGATGGAAGGGTTTATGATGGTTTTTCATCTCTGGCTTTATTTCCTGATGCTCTCCAACGTCTTTCGGACAAAGAAGGATTGGTTAGTTTTTTGGCACTCAACACTGGCCGCAAGCATTGTAGTCGGTTTTGTCGCGCTTATGCAAAAACTGGGATATCGCGTCTCTATCCAAGGGGGTTATCGCGTGGATTCCACCATTGGTAACCCGGCCTATCTTGCGGCGTATCTCTCCTTGAATGTCTGGATTATTTTTATGATGCTCCGGAGATTTTGGAGCAGGTGGTGGCTTCGTATTGTCTACACCGCGGCTTTGCTTTTTGAACTCATCATAATTTATTTCACCGCCACTCGCGGGGCGGCCGTTGCTTTTGCGCTAATAACGCCGTTGATGGCGCTGGCGGTAGTTATTTTCTGGCCGCGGCTTTTTCCTAATCGTATTTCTTGGCGTCCCTTGGCCGTTGCTGCTGTCCTGGTTTTCTTTGCTATTCCCGTTATATTCTGGCAGCTGCGTAACACCCACCTTATCCGTTCCAACCAAATTCTTAACCGCTTTGGTTCGATTTCCCTGCAGGATACAACTACGCAGGCCCGTTTTTCTATCTGGAAGATGTCACTTAGAGGAGTATTAGAGAGGCCGCTTTTTGGTTGGGGACAGGAAAATTATTATCTTGTGTTTCAGAAATATTTTGATCCCAAGCTTTATTCCAGCGAGCCCTGGTTTGATCGTTCGCACAATGTGGTGCTGGATTGGCTAGTACATACAGGCGTCTTTGGTTTTGTTGCATTTTTTTCAATGCTGGGCGCGGCTTTCTGGGGTGTGGGGAGAGCTATACGAAGAGGCAGGATTGATGCCGGAGAAGGGATATTTTTGGGGGCTGCCTTGGGGAGTTACTTTATCCAAAACCTATTTGTTTTTGACAACCTAAATACCTATCTTCTTCTTTTCGCATTTTTTGCCTACACCAACTCTTTATATGAAGGTGAGCCAGAAGGGCGCCCCTCTTCTATACCCAACCCAAATTATGGACTGGCTATGGGCGGGGCGGCTTTGCTGCTGGTGTTACTGCTTTTTTACCCGCTTCACTTCAAGCCCATTCGTCAGGCGCAGGCCCTCATTAGTGCCTTGAGGCTAAGTTACAGTAACGGCAATGCCGTTCAAATCAGGACCGCTTTTGAACAGGCGCTTTCCTATCAATCTTTTGGCACCACCGAGGTCAGGGAGCAGTTGGGAACTTTTGCGCGCGGAGTCCCCAATATCCAGCGTTTTACCGAGGATGAACAAAGAGGGTTTGTTAATTTTGCCGTGGAGGAACTTAAAAAAGAAATTTTAAAACCCAGCCGCGATGCTAAACACATGATTTTTATCGCCTCTATACTAAATCAGGCGGCCCGCCTTAACCCCGCTTACGTTGATGAGGCAGTAACGATTATGCGGGAGGCCATCCGTCTTGCGCCCGCCAAACAAATTTTTTACTTTGAACTGGCCCAAGCGTATATTCTGCGCAAGGAATATGATCAAGCAATTGAAGTATTGCGTCAGGCCGTTCAGCTGGAACCCAATTACGGGAAAGCAACCGGTAATCTCTTTGTTGTTGGTGCTCTGGCCGGACGTGCAGATATAATGAATGAGGCCTTCGGCAAGATTAATTTAAAAACTGCAGGAGAAGAAACGCTTAATACGGTTGGAAAAATTTATCGGAATTCCGGGGCGTATGAGCAGGCGAGGAAAGTTTATGAGCAGTTGGTAGAAATATCACCCGAAAAAGCTTCGTATCACGCAACACTGGCAGCTCTTTTGGGGGAGTTGGGAGAATATGAGTTGGCGAAAAAAGAAATTGGGCAGACCGTAGCGCTTGATCCCGCCGCCGGGGAAGAGGCCCGGGTGTTTCTCGAAATGTTGAAACAAAAAATGAGATAATTGGTAACCACCAGCGCCCCTAGCTCGTTTTATTATGTGATGGCACAGGAAAGACTTAAAATTGGGATTATAGGGGTGGGAATGGTGGGGACACCGCTTAAACGCTATTTTGAAGAACGACAGGGTTACCAGAGGGGCGAGACCATTTTTCTTTACGACATAGACCCCAAGAAGGGCTATTTTGATGACATCAACAGGGCTGATGTTATTTTTATTTCTGTTCCTACACCCCGTTCCCCGGATGGATCGGCCAATGTTTCGGCCGTTGCCTCTGCCTTGGAGATGATTCAGGGAAATAAAATCGCAGTGATTAAATCAACGGTGCCTCCCGGCACCACCGAGTTTTTTCAAAAAAAATATCCACAGCACAAAGTTTTATTTAACCCGGAATTTCTTACCGAGAAGCACGCTTGGGAAGATTTTATAAAACCGGATCGCCAGATTGTGGGTTTTACGGATCAGAGTCTTGATGCCGCGCATTTTGTGCTTTCGCTTCTCCCCAAGGCCCCTTTTATGTCGCCGTGGGGCCTTAATACTTACCGCCCCATCAAGATTACCGCCACCGAAGCGGAGATTATTAAATACGGCGGCAACATTCATTTTGCCCGCAAGGTCAATTTGGCTAACGTCCTGGCTTTGTTTACCGAAAAACTCGGAGCAAATTATGAAAATGTGCGGGTGGGGTTGGCTGCAGATTTTAGAATAGGGGATTCGCATCTTGACGTGATCCATGGCGGCTATAAGGGGTTCGGGGGTTTTTGTTTCCCAAAGGATCTAGATGCTTTTGTGGCGCATTTGGGATCTCATGGTCTTAAGGAAGCGGCGGAACTTTTGCGTAGTGATCGCGCCTTTAACGAAAAACTTTTGGCGGGGCAGGGGCTGACACTGGAAGATGTATCAGTGCACGACCATGAATGGATACATAACAAATTAAAAACGAAAAGTGAAAAAGGCAAAACGGAGTAGTAAGCCTAGAATACTTCTGACCGGGGGTTCGGGCTACATTGGATCAGAAATTAGAAAGCGCTTGGGTGAGCGTTTTCATTTTATCAATATGGATATTAAGTCAGGCCGCCGGGATGACGTACGAAATTTTAAACGTCTTCGGCGTGCCGTACGCAGTGTAGACGGTGTTTTGCACTTGGCGGCCGTTTCCCGCCCCAAATGGGGGTACCAGGATCCCTACCATTGTCTTATCACCAACGTGGTGGGCACCATTAATGTTTTGGAAGCAGTACGGTTGATAAACCCCCGTGCTTGGATCATTTTAGCTTCCAGTCGGGAGGTTTTTGGAAATTTGGCCAAATTTCCCGCAACCGAAAAAAGCCCGCGCAACCCTCTTAATGCTTATGCTGTCTCTAAAGTTTGCGGTGAAGACCTGCAGCGGCAATACGCAAAAAATTATGGACTGCGGTGCCTTACGCTGCGTTTTTGCGGAGTATATACCGGACGCAGAGATATTCTGGACCGCGTTATCCCGCACTTTATTTTGCAGGCGTTAAAGAGTCGTCCCCTTATTATTGAAGGCAGCGGCAGACAAAAGGGTGACTATGTTTATATAGATGATGCCGTAGAAGGAGTGAGACGCGCGATTCACCACGTTTCTTCCAAGCGGACCGGATTTTATGATCATATTACTCTAGCCGCCCAAAACCCGATTACTCTCACCGATCTTGCCCGGATGATCATAAAGCTCGCGGGCAGCAAAAGTTCTGTTATCCATGCTCCACCCAGAAGTTATGATCAGCAGGGATTTTGGGGCACGTTCAAAAAAGCATATCGTCTTCTGGGCTGGAGGCCGCGGGTTTCTCTCCCTGCGGGATTGCGCCGCTCTATTAAGGAACTACGAAAATTATGAGTACAATAAAAGTAATAGTAACCGGAGGGGCGGGCTTTATTGGTTCGCATCTGGTTGATGCTCTGATTGAGAAAGGATATGAAGTTTATGCTCTGGACACGTTTCTAGCGGGGAAACGTGAACACTTAAATCCGGCTGCGATATTGCACGAGGCCGATATTCGTGATTTTGATAATTTGGTAAAAATTTTTCAGGGCGCGCGCTATGTTTTTCATACTGCAGCTCTGCCTCGGGTACAGCCTTCAATTCAGGATCCGCGCACCACCCATGATATAAATGTAAACGGGACCTTAAATGTTTTGGTGGCAGCGCGGGATGCGGGGATAAAGAGGGTGATTTATTCTGCTTCTTCTTCCGCCTACGGCAATCAGGAAAAACTTCCGCTGCGGGAAGACATGGGGGCCTGTCCCTTAAGTCCTTACGGAATGCAAAAATATATAGGGGAGCTTTATTGTAGGCTTTTTTCGGAAATCTATGCTTTGGAGACTGTGGCTCTTCGTTATTTTAATGTTTATGGTCCTCGTGCTTCCACCCAAGGGGCTTATGCCTTAGTGATTGGAAGATTTTTGGAGCAAAGAAAACAGGGAGAGTCCCTGACTATAGTTCCAGATGGCATGCAGTCGCGAGATTTTACACATGTACGGGATGTGGTGCGTGCGAATATCTTGGCTGCCGAATCCCCAAAGGTCGGCAGGGGCGAAACCATTAACATTGGGGGAGGAAAAGATCGAACAGTACTTGAGATCGCAGACCTCATAGGGGGTCCGAGAGTTTTTATTGAGCCCCGGCTTGAGCCCAAACACACGTTAGCAGATATTACTAAAGCCCGGGAACTTCTGGGTTGGAGTCCGGAGGTAAACTTTGAAGATGGAATTCAGGAGCTGAAGAATTTATACGGCATTAGATAACTAAAATCCCCCGATGGTAATCGGGGGATTTTAGTTATCTTCCCGTCCGATGCAGAAGGGCAAATAGAGTTTTTATAATTATAAGAAAATCAAGCAGAGCCGATCGATTTTTAGTATAATAAAGGTCATACTGCATCTTTTCCGGCGCATCTTCCACCGAAGCGTCATTCTCCATATTAACCTGCGCCCAGCCGGTAAGCCCCGGTGGGATCAGAAGTCTCATCTCGTAGAATGGGATTTTTTGTTTAAGCTCGGCAACGTAATGGGGGCGTTCCGGCCGCGGCCCCACAAAGGACATCTCACCCTTTAGGATATTTATAATTTGGGGAAGTTCATCCAGATAACTTTTTCTAAGAAACCTGCCGGTACGGGTGTGGCGCGGGTCACGACCGGCCTCTTTTTGACCGCTAAGGTTTTCCGCGTCTTTTACCATAGAGCGGTATTTTATCAGCCAGAAGTCTTTTCCGTGCCGTCCCACCCTCTTTTGACGGTAAAAAGTCGGTCCCTCCGAATCAAGCTTTATGGCCAGGGCAATAAATGGTAAGAGGAGTAGAGTCGGAATGCCGAGCAGAGTGGCCAGCGCCACGTCCCCGATTCTTTTGAAAAATTCGTAAAACTTTTTTCGGATGCCGATAAGGTTTTCCAAAAACCAAACCTCTCCGATTAAGGAAAGAGGAATTTTCCCGGTAAGCATTTCATGATACTGGGGAAATTCAGCCACCGATATCCCCAGCGGTATTACCTGAAAGAGAAGTCTAACCAAGGTTTTATTTCCTTTAAGATCGCTGGTTATGACAATGGTATCAGCGCCGGTATCACGCAGAATATGATCCAGATTTTGATTAAATTGATAGTGGGGAAGGGGAAGGATATCTGGATCGTTTCGGGACTCACCGTTAGAGACAAAAGCCACTGGCCGCTGTCCCAATTGAGGGTTTTTAAGAAGGAAGTCCGCCAGTTCCACCATTTCCCGGTTTACTCCAAAAAAAATAACGCGCGGAGCATGGGTACGGATGATGATGAGATTAAAAAGATAGCGCCAAAGGAAAATATAGATGGTGGCAATTCCCGTGATAAGAAAGAGATTACGCCGCGGTTCTATTTCAAATATGGGGATAAGATAAAGCACTAGAATCGTGACTACGGCGTTGGTGGCCATGACGCGCAGCAGCCGGTACAAAAAGACCTTACTATTTTTCATAAAGCGCAGGTCATAGAATCCGAATGCCCCGAATATTACGAGCCAGAGGAGAAAAATTATAGAGAAGGGAAGGAGATGTCGCTTAACCAATAGGGTATCAAGTTCATAATATTGCCGTAAAAAAAGAGCGCCGAACAGCGCGGCATAAAAAAGGATCAGGTCGCCCAAGATGAGTAAGGAGACTTTTAAAGAGTGTCCCCGTTTAAGCATAAATTTTAATCATGTTCTCAATCATATCACGGAGCCGAAACCTTGTCTCGGATTTTTTTCTGGCATTTTCGCCAAGGGTTTTGCGTAGTCGGACATCTCTCAAGAGAAGGTCTAGGGTCTGGGTAAGCCTTAGGGGGTCTTGGGGCGGTATCAGGAGACCGTCGTGCTGGTGCGTAATCATATCCGGTATGCCGCCTACGGAAGTTGCGACAATCGGCAGACCCGCTTGCATAGCTTCCATTATGGTGTAGGGTAGTCCCTCTTTGAGCGAAGGCAAAATAAAAATATCAAAGCCCTTAAGATAGTGCGCCGCTTCAGGAAGAAAATCAACAAGAAATACTGAACCATGCAGTCCAAATTCCTGAATAAGGTTTTGAAGTTTGGAACGTTCTTCCCCCCAGCCAATGAGCAATGTCAAACATCGAATGTTTGACATTGCGTAGTTGGGGTTGTGCAGGGCCTGTAGGAGACCGGTTAGTCCTTTATTAGGAGTAAACTCGGCTATAGTTCCTATGATAATAGTGTCAGTTTCAAGTTTTTTGGATAATTTTTCCGCAAAAAAATTACGGGCAGCGGCGCGTTCCATAAAATTAACCGGCCCGATTCCGTTATAGATTAAGGCGAGTTTTCTGCTGGGTATAAATTGTTTTGCCGCGTTAAGGTCGGCGGTATTTATTAGAATTATTTTGTCCTGAAATAGCGCCCCCAACCAACTTAAAAATCTGATAAATTTTTTCTGCCACCACGGGCGTTTCTCGTTAAAGGGCCAGCCGTGGACGGTGAAAATAGTTGTAAGTTGTAAGTTGTAAGTTGTAAGTTTGGCGGCGAAAGCCGCAATAGCGCCGAGGCCGCCGACTTTGCTGCTGTTTAAATGTATAATATCCGGTTTCTCGCGCACAAAAATTTTAAAGAGGTACCAAAGAGACACCAACTCTTTCCATAAATTTATGTCGCGCTGGAGTCCGGGAATAGTAATGGTGCGGACTCCCGCTTTTTGTAATTTATCAAAAAGCGGACCGGAACCACCGGTTGCTACCACCACCTCGAATTGACCCCCGGGGAGATTTGTCGCCAAGTCAAAAATGTACCGCTGGGCTCCTCCCCAAACGGATTTGGTGATTACATATAATACTTTTTGGTGGTAGGCCATACAGGTAATATAACGTAATTTGACTTTATTTGGTCAACATGATAAATTGTCGTAAGAGCATTGCGGAGGCTAAAACATGAGGATTTTCTTTATCTGCAAGGTGAGGGGAGTAACTGAAGATAGTGAAGAGTATCAAAGGCAAAAGGCATATGTTGAGGAATGGGAACGCCAAGGGCATGAAGTGCATTGGCCGCATCGAAACACAGAGCAGAAGGATCCTAAACACGGCACTGGAATATGCCGCACGACCTTTTGGGCTATTTTTTGGTCAGATGAGGTGCGCGTGTTATTTGATCCTACAAGTGAAGGTTTTATTGCGGATATGATGATGACTTTTGCTCTGAAAGAGCTGGGTAACAATAACCTCTTTAAACGGTTTGTTGGGAGGAGAAAAGTTGTTGTCATGAATCCAGAGGCGCTGGAGAGAAAAATCGCAGAAGAAATAGAACAACAGATTATAAAAGGAGCAGATCCGCTTTTTGTAAAAAGTTATGCTATGGTTCTTCAGGATTTTGCCCGTGAGACGGCGAGTTTCTAGTTATGTCCAACGCGGTCCAACATTTAACGTTGGACATTTTTTATAATCCGGCAGACTAATTATTGTGGATAAATCCCCTTGACTTTTTAAATAGGAGGATTATAATATAGGTGTGAGTGTCTTTTAGGAGGTGTTCCGCTTACAGCGGAGTATTCCTAAAACTCCAATTTGTCCGCGTAAAACCCCCTTTCGGGGGTTTTACGTTTTGGATGGGTCTCATCCACACCAAGCAGATAAAATATGAAGCTCCACGGGCAAGCCTGTGGTATCCACGGTTTCATGGTTAAGCCTGTGGTCTTCTGGTGCGTGGATAAAAGTCTAGGGGGGTCACAGAGGGTTTAACTCCAATACACTTGTCCTTCGTCCCCCACCCAACTTTGACCGGAGATTTACTTACAAGGCGCCAGAAGGGTTTAACTCCAAAACTTTGTCCTTATGTGAGTGCCGGCTTCTGACGCCGTGAAAATAAAATGTCAAAGTTGGGTGGGGAATAAATGAGTGCCTGCTCCATAGCCCATCAAGAAAAAGGTGGGAGGATGAATGAGTGTCTCTAGTAAACCTTCTTGCTTAAACCCCTCATTATTATATAACATAGATCTGTAGCATGCCAGTAACTATAAAAGAAAATATCTCCCTCGCGCCCCACACTATATATAAAATAGGGGGGCCTGCGCGATATTTTGTGGAGACGAAAAATTCAGATGAGCTTAAACAGGCGCTTGATTTTGTAGCAACAAAAAAAGTTCCTATTTTTGTTTTGGGAGCAGGCTCAAATATATTAGTGAGCGATAAGGGGTTTGATGGTTTGGTAATTCGTATGGCCGGCGGGGAAGTTAAGGTTGAGGGCGAGAGATTGACTGCGGATGCCGGAGTTATGATGGCGCAAGCGGTATTGAAATCAGCGCAGGCTGCTTTAAGCGGTTTTGAATGGGCCATCGGAGTTCCCGGAACTATTGGCGGATCGGTGCGGGGCAATGCCGGGTGTTTCGGCGCAGAGATGAAAGATGTCGTTGAATCGGTGAAAATTCTTGACTTGGGGAAGTCGGACTTCCCAAGGAAGTCCGACTTCCTGATATTGAAAAATACACAGTGTGAGTTCTCGTATCGCGATTCAATTTTCAAAAAACATCCGGAGTGGATTATTCTTTCCGCGACCCTAAAACTTCAAAAAGGAGATCCTGCTAAAATTCAGGAGAAAATAAAACGCATTACTGCCGAGCGCGCACAAAAACAGGACATTGGCACCAAATCCTGCGGGTGTATTTTTAAAAATATTTCTTGGGCCCCGTTAGAGGTAAGCCGCCCCTTGGCGGCTGCCGCCGTGCCGTCCGGGCAGGGCGGACCTCTAACGGGGTGGGCAAGAAAAGATATAAATAAGGAAAAGATTCTTTCACAATTTCCCGAGCTTGAACAATTTAAGGATCAACCCAATGTCCCGGCCTCGTTTCTTATTGATAGGGCAGGACTTAAAGGAAAAAGTGTTGGACATGTTTTTATCTCCCCAAAACACGCCAATTATTTTGTAAATGAGGGCGGTGCAACGGCTGAAGGGGTTGTCACGCTTATTGGGATTGCCAAAGACACCGTGCGACATAAGTATGAATTGTCGCTTGAGGAAGAAATACAGTATGTGGGATTTTAAGGGCTTGGCCTAAATTTTCAATCCCGACTGGTCGGGAGAAGAAAATTTAGCTGCCAAACCTTAACCCCGCACTAATTTTGCCGCGTAAATCTGGGCAGTGCACCATTGAAACCTGAAATGGAATACATTTGCAGCCCGCGCGTGCCGAATAGGCACACACCGTTATGGGTGAGGCGGGCTGCCCCGTTTCATGTTGCAAAATTAGTGCGGGGTTGATGACTATTGCAAGATTTAAATGGATATGGTATTATGAAATTATAAAAAAGCTAAGCTCTTTTGATTAAGTTTGCGAGTTCGCCATAGCGTTTGGCGTGTTTGGAAAGCACTTCAAACGCTGTGGCGAATGGGAGGGTTAAATCGGTGCTCGCATGGTGCGACTGCCGACAAAACCGCGCTACGGCTCGTGCAAGGAGGCCCATCATGGGCGACCATACCAATCTCATCATTACTGCAGTGAACACGCTGACTGCGAACGCGGACCTGGGGTCATTAGATCCCGAACGGTTCCAGGTCCAGGACCGGATCATTCGCGATGGGCAGCGCGCCGGTCGCGAGTTCCGGAAGTTTCTCGAGCTCGGCGCCGAAATCCAAATTGTGGTGCCTGAGCTCCATGTCATCGACTGTCGTATCGCCTCGATGCCACGAGAGTGGCGAGAGACTGGGTGGAAAGTCGAGTGGCACCGCAACCTCGGGCATCAGGTCTTCACGCCTGATGCCATCCGTCTGCACCTCGCCGAGGAGCAGAAGGATGGCAGGATCGTGCGCGGCGACAAGCTGCGCAAGATCATCGAGACCGAGCCGGTCCTCACGGACAACTGGCTTGACTTTCTCCTCGAGCATCCGGAGTTCATACCGGAGTCGTGGAAGGGGAAGGCCATCTTCTTCTGGGGGACTGGCTACCGCCACCCCGACGGCGGCCTCTACGTCCGTTTCCTCTCTTTTAGTGTTGGGCTGTGGTACTGGCGCTGCTACTGGCTCGGCATCGACTGGTCTCAGTCGTACCCGGCTGCGGTGCTCGCAAGCTCCTGATCGCTTGGTCGCTGGGTCACTTGTGCGCAAGGCACTTTGACCCTCTGACCCTTACCTGCCATCAGGCAGGCAAAGAGTCGGTTCACCCCTGGTGGACCGACTCTTAAATTAACTATGATTGAAGTCGAACTTCAATCATTAAAACTTCAATCATTAACTGCCACGGCGGAGGAAGTGGCGACTCTTGTTGAAACTGCAAAAGATACTGTGCGGAGAAAGTACGGCTTGCTACTTGAGGAGGAGATACAGTATGTTGGGTTCGTTTGATACCCCTAAAAAGCTATGCTAAACTGTTTTTGTGGTTCTTTTTGGGGGCGTAAATAATGCGGAAACTAGGCAAGTTCTTTCGTGCTGGTATTATTTTAGTGGCTATTTGGGTTTTTGGATTCTATGCGGGGTATCAGTACAGCTGGCGAGAGAGTGCTTGGCTCAAGGCAGGAGATTTTTATATGGCAGATTTTGATTTACACGGTTGGACAATAGCCGAGGTTAATACCGCAGGACGTCTGAGAGCTATCTTATGGGAAGAGATGCGGAAATTGGAAGAGGGCAAAAAACTGCCATATGCGAAGTGGGAAGTCAAACTCGGAACTCACAAGAAGACAAAGAGGCCGGCACTTCTTGTTATTAAACATCGTACTCTTTATTGGTCACCTGTCGTTATATATTCAGTAAATATGAAAGATATGGATTTGGTGAATGGCCCGAGGTTGCGTCCCATAATGGAGTCTGTGAAGAGTAGTAACCCAGAAGTTGTATACAAAGAATTTATAAGATCGGATGTCGTACCGGTAGTTTATCGACGACTTTATCAAGATTGAGACAGTGGTGCACCGCACCACTTTTATTTATAAAAGAAAGTTATCCACACTTGATTATAAATAAATTTTTGTTGATTATTAAACTATAATGACTAACGGAAACGGAGCATCAAGCGAAATAAAAACTCCATTAAAATTTTTATTTGTGTCGCTGGAAAGTCTAAGCGGTGATTTGGCTTGGACCCTGAAAAAAGAAGGACATGAAGTTAAAGCATACATCAAAGCTAAAGGCGACCAAGATGTCTACAACGGATTTATTGATAAAATAGATAGATGGGAAGACCATACGGATTGGGCAGACATTATTTTATTTGATGACGTATCGTTTGGTGAGACCGCGGAAAAACTGCGTAAAAAGGGTAAGCTGGTGATTGGAGGGTCGGTGTACACCGACCGGCTTGAGATTGACCGCGAATTTGGCCAGCAGGAGCTGAAAAAGCACGGCATCAGTATTCTTCATAGCTGGAACTTCAATGGTTACGATGATGCGATTGCTTTTCTAAAGGCCAACCCGGACCGCTATGTATTTAAACCGAGCGGCAATACACCTTCGGTCGGCAAAGGGCTTTTATTTATTGCTCAAGAAGAAGACGGAAAAGATCTTCTGGAGCTTCTGGAGAGGAACAAAAATGTGTGGCAGAAAAAAGCGCCGTGGTTTCAGCTGCAGAAGTATGTTTCGGGTGTGGAGATTGCAGTGGGCGCCTTTTTCAATGGCCACGAATTTATTTATCCGATTAATGTAAATTTTGAACACAAGCGTGTATTCCCGGGAGACATCGGTCCCTTCACCGGTGACATGGGTGCATTGATGTTTTGGGATACGCCCAATGTTCTTTTTAACGCTACACTGGGTAAAATGCTGCCCGCCCTGCAGACTTCGGGCTACATTGGGTATATTGACATTAATTGTATTGTTAACGGACGCGGTATTTATCCTTTGGAGTGGACTTGTAGATTCGGGTTTCCCACGATTTACGTACAACTTGAAGGGATTTTAACACCGACGGCGGAGTGGATTTACAAATTGGCAAAGGGCGAGAACTTTGAGTTGAAGACAAAAAAAGGATTTCAAATAGGGATTCGGATTAATGCGCCTACCCTTTTTGCTAAGGATAAAGATCATGAGACGGTTGAGATGTATAGAGACTTGCCAGTTCTTTTTAAAAAACCGGAGAATCTTGAGGGAATTCATGCCGAAGACGTAAAAATTGAAGAGGGCACCTGGAGGATTGCAGGAGAATCCGGAGTGTTAATGACCGTGACCGGCTCGGGAACGACCGTGGTTGAAGCTCAAAGACAGGCCTATTTGCGAATCCAAAATGTTATGGTGCAGACCATGTTTTATCGCACCGATATTGGAGCACGGTGGGTTGAGGACAGCGATAAACTTCATACTTGGGGATACCTGGATTAATGACAAATTATAAATGATGAGTGACAAATAGTTTAGTATGAGGGTGGCGGTTCGACAAAAAAACCTAACGATTACGCCGGCCTTGCGGGTTTATATTGAAACCAAGATACTCAAGCCACTAGGAAGACTTTTGCAAAAAGTTGCGCCCACCGAGTTGCCGATTTTAGATTTGGAATTTGGGCGCAGGAGTCGTCATCACCGAAAAGGTGCGGTGTACCACGCAGAAGCAAATTTATCGTTGGGAAGTAGGATGATTCGGGCCGTGGTGGATGACGAGGATATAAGGGTTGCAGTGGATTTATTGGAAGAAGAATTGGAGCGGGGGATACTTGGATGGAAAGGCAAGGCCCGGGCCAAATATCTTCGTGGCGCTCGGCGCGCTAAAAAAGATTTAAGTTTAGATCAGGCAGCACGACTTTATCGTAAGGGCCGCATTCGTAACGAGGGTAATTAATTTGTACACTTAAAACCGATCGATTTTAAGTGTACAAAACGGGCAGAGAGGAGGGGTTGCAGAGAACTAGCCCTTATGCTAGGTTTTTTTTAGTTATTTTGAAAGGGATAAAAATGCCACTAGTAAAACAGCACGGAAGAACCTGGTTCCGAGAGACGCTTTTTCCGGACATAGCCCAATCATTCGCAGTAAATCGTGTACTTCATGAAGAGATCACCACAGATGCTAATGGTTGTACAATCCACGTGCTTCTGGTGTTGGAGACGCCGCGTCTGGGCCGCGTCTTAATATTGGATGGAGTGGTGCAAACAACCGAACGTGATGAGTATCTTTATCACGAACCGTTGGTGCACTGCGCCGCTCACTCGCTTCTTAAACCACCCCAAAGAGTACTTCTTATTGGTTGCGACGGCGGTACGCTCCGGGAGGTAGTAAAATATCAATCGGTTGAAAAGATAGAGGTGGTTGATATTGACAAACGAGTAATTGAGCTGACCAAAGAGTATATGCCGTTTCTTGCTCAAGGCGCATTTGATGACCAAAGGGTAGAGCTTACCATTATGGACGGTGCAGAGTTTGTAAAGTCGAAGCGTCAAGAGGCAGTTAAATACGATCTTATTATAGTTGATTCTCCCGACCCCATTGGTCCTGCCCGTTCACTTTTTACCACGCCATTTTATCTTGATGTAGCTTCTATTTTGGCCAACGATGGAATCGTTATCCGTCAAACCGGGGTTACTATGTATCAGCCGGAAGAGATGCTCGCGCATGTGGTGCAGATGCTTGAAGTTTTTCCGGAAGGCGATGTGCAAATCTTCATGACTGCGGTGCCTACTTATATTGGCGGTTATTTTACCTTTGTTGCCGCATCTCCCCGGAAAGGAATTTTTAAAGAAGCCCCGTCTCTGCTGGATGAGCGCTGCGCCATATTTCCGACAGGTACTTTTCGTTGGTTCAGCCCCCAGATGCATCGTGCAGCCATGGCTGTTCCTCCGACAATTCAGCAGGCAGTAGAGCAGAGCGAATACGGTCGGGAGCTCATTTTAAATCTCTACGGATGCGATCATGATGCTCTTACCAATCGCAATAAGTGGAAGGAGTATCTGCACCAACTTTGTTGTGAAATTGAGATGAAGCAATATGGAGCACCGATTATTACTCCAGATTTTGGGCTTGGTAAGTCTCATACGGCCGGGCTCTCAGCGGTTCAATTCATTGAGACGAGTTCCATAACCATGCATGCCTCTCCTCACTGGCGAAGGATGAATATCAACATCTTTACCTGCAGCAGTCTCGATGCTGACCGAGCGGTAAACTTAAGTATGCGTTTCTTTGGGGCCAAGAGTGCTAAGTGGAAAGTAGAAATCCGCTGTGACATGCTCCCGAGATTGGAAGATGAGATTGTGCTCTGTACCACGCAACGTTCGGATGATCACCTTATGACCGAAAAATATCTATACAGACGTCAGCCAGAAAAAATAGACTCCGCCACGGTTTAATAGCCGTGGTTTTATCTCTTGTATAATTTTTCAAACTTTGTATAATTGATAATTAGCACTCTAGTTAGGTATGGGGGGCCCATGGTAAACCTCCACATACGTCTTGACCTGCATAACTGTCGCGCTGATCCAACCTACCTTACTCATGCGGAAATGGAGGTAGTAATTCTGGAATTAGTTCGGGCTGCCGGTCTTACGGTAAGACGATCGCTGTTGGATCAGTTTGGAGGAGATGGGTATAATCATCTTATTTCCATCTCCGAATCGCATGTGGTGATTGATACCTCGCCCGAGGAGCGCTTTGTGTTGATTGACATTGTTACCTGCAATTTTACTCGTGATAACTTTGAGAAAGCGCGCGATCTTGCTAAAAGACTAGTGGCGCTTTTCCGTCCAGACCCGAAAGAGAGTACGGTTGAGGAAAAAATTCGGGGTCTGACCCCAGATAAAACCCCGCCTTGCAGAACAGTATCGCTTGAAAAGTGGCTAGCCGAAAACGCTCCGTCTACTGTTTCTACTTCAATAACTGTCCCCAGTTACGACTGTTACGATTAAATCTTTCCAGTCCTTCGACAAGCTCAGGACTGGATTTTTTATGGGAGCGTGGTAAGCTCGTTAGAGCTTTTTAAGTGTGAGGCCTAACGAAGATGGGTTTTCTATATCGTGAACAAAAGATTGGAAGCACCCAGGTGTATCATGATATGGAGGGAGAAGGCTGGATGTTTAATAAAGTTGAAAGAGTCTGTGGTAAGAGGCAGCGGATTAGAATAGGGAGACATAAGGAGTACGGGACAATGTTAGATATTGATGGTTTGCCACAAATGGTAGAGCGAGATGACCAGTACACGCCGCTTTTTCTTCTGCCCTCGCTTTTTTCACTTTTTTATCCTAAAAGGCCAACGCAGGGGATACGGGTACTACTTTTGGGCAGCGGGGATGGAGCGGCAGCAAGGCTTCTATTAAAGTTTTCAGAAGTAAAAAGTGTGCTCTTGATAGATATATCGCAGACAGTATGCGAAAGTACACAAAAATTTACTCCTTTTTGGGGCGGATGCGAACGGGACCCGCGGCTCACCGTGATTTATGATGACGCATTTCGTTTAGTGCCAAAACTGGGTATGAAATATGATTTTGTAGGCATTGATCTTACTGACCCCGAAGATGGAGCCATGCCAGGATACTATAGCGCTGCTGCTGATCTTTATTCTAAGGGATTAGCATTGATTTCTCCACTTATTGCGGCCGGCGGCGTATTGGTGATGCAGGCAGGAGAGCTTTCTACGAGGCGTTGGCAGGGTCATGTGCGACTTCGTACTGTCCTTCAGGATTTTTTCCCTTCGGTGTACTCCTATTCCGGTTTTGTAGACTGGATTGGTTACCCACAGTCTTTTATTAAATGTTTTCCGGAAAGTGATCGTCTACCTTTTATCCCATCAAACTATTGTGACGTGACCCCGCATGTTATGAAATCAATTTTTCAGGATGCCTTCCATCTTGACTGTAGTATTAACCCCGATGCTGATCATACAGTATGCAACGCCTTCCAACTTCTGCCTCCAGTGTACTCACTCTATACGTTTGCACCCCTGATAGAGGCACGCATATACCCCACAACCGCACGCTAAGCCGTGCGGATTTTATATTGTCCTTGTCTAGTAATCTATTCTATGTTATAATTAAAGCAGCCCAAAAAGGAGGAGGCGGCGGTGATCTTTAAAAAAGCCTGGACATTATACAGAAAATCTGATGAGTGGGTATTAAAACGGTGCGAGCGACTCGCTCATATGGCAGAAAAACATTTTGGTATCGGTTGTTTCGGGATCGCAAAGGTGAATCTTGTCCTTTTTACTGGATGCGTATTAACGTATCTCGGTTTGGGTATTTTATATGGGCCGCTTAATAGTCCCCTGTGGCATGTGGCGTTTTTGCTTTTTTCTTTAGGATGGGGTTTGCCGTCTTTTATACACGCCTACCTTATGATACATGACATGGAAAGACTTAGTCTTACCAACTTTTCAGGTGTTAACCCGCTGAAGCAGTATTTTTTTCCGATTCGGAGCCTGCAGCGCACTTTTGCGTTTATTGCCACAACCATACTTGATATTTTTCTGCTGAAGGATGCAGAAGGCACGTCCATGATACTTTTTGTTTTTGCCGGAAGCGCGCCGATTTGGATTGGCTTTGTGTTTTATTTCATCGTCTGCGATCAGAAACCCAAGGAGGCCTGAAAATGTGGCAGGTAAAACCCGCATCTACAGGAAAAGTGAAGGAGGCACTTGTTACCTTGGATTCAAAAGCATACGGTTGCGGACTACCTTCCGGTCATCTGGGAGACGAACACGACGGCTATAGTTTTTTTGTCTTGGTTCCTAAAGAAATTGGCGGCAAAAAACTTACGGCTATAGAAGATATAACGTCCCAGATGACCGGAGATCCAGTTTTGACGGCTGTTACAGAAAAGCAGCATCAATGCTGGAAAGCCAGAGATATAATTGCCGTGCCAATAAAATTTGTTTGGGCACATAAAGAGATCGGCCCGTCCGCTTTTTAGCAGGCGGGATTTCCTTTTTGTTTGAGGCCCGCTTTGTATCGGACAAGTTTCTTTCTTGACCCTAGGCCCTTTTAGGGATACTTTAGATTATAAACAACCATGTTTTTGCTTGGAAAATTTTTTGGAGACGCAAATGAAAGGTATATAAAATCGCTGGAACCGCTGGTACACAAGATCAACGCCCTTGAGCGCGGTTACGAAAAGCTTACTGACGAGGAATTAAAAAACCTTACTCAAGAATTTAGGGCGCGATTTATCAAAGGCGAAACCATTGATAATTTCTTGCCCGAAGCTTTTGCGGCGGTTCGAGAAGCGGCAAAACGCGTTTTGGGCCAGCGCCACTTTGACGTTCAGTTAGTTGGAGGTATTGTGCTTCATCAGGGTAAGATTGCCGAGATGAAAACTGGTGAGGGGAAGACGCTTGTTGCCACTCTGCCTCTTTATTTAAACTCTCTTACAGGCAAGGGGACGCATTTGGTTACACCCAATGACTACCTCTCGCGAATAGGCGCTGGCTGGATGGGTCCGGTATATGATGCGCTCGGCGTAAAAGTTGGTGTTTTGGCGCATGAATTTTCCGGAATTTATGATCTCGGACATCAAGACCCGCAGTCGCACGGGGACGACAGGCTTGGTCATTTCAGGCCCGTGAGCCGCCGCGAGGCTTACGGGGCAGATGTTACTTACGGAACCAATAATGAGTTTGGATTTGATTATTTGCGGGATAATTTGGAATATCTGCCAAGTGAACTTAGGCAGGGGGAGCACTATTATGCAATAGTGGACGAGGTGGATTCAATTTTGATTGACGAAGCCAGAACCCCGCTTATTATTTCCATGCCCGATGAGGAGTCAGCAGAACTTTATCAGGTTTTTTCACGCATAACACCGCAACTTAAAGAAAATGTTGATTATAACGTGGATGAGAAATTGAAAGCGGTTGCGATAACCGAAGAGGGGATTGATAAAATTGAGAAAATTTTAGGAGTTGGAAATATCTACGAAGAAAAGGGTATTAGATTTGTGCGCCACCTTGAACAGGCTTTGCGCGCGCAGGCGCTTTTTCAAAAAGACCGTGATTACGTGGTTAAAGACGGTGAAGTAATTATTGTGGATGAGTTTACCGGGAGACTCATGCCCGGACGCCGTTGGTCAGAGGGCTTGCATCAGGCGGTGGAAGCCAAAGAGGGAGTTGAGGTTCAGAAAGAGTCGCGGACTCTGGCCACTATAACTTTTCAAAACTACTTTCGTATGTACGAGAAACTTGCTGGTATGACCGGAACCGCGCAAACATCCGCCGAAGAATTTCATAAGGTTTATAAACTTGACGTCATAACAGTTCCTACGCATAAGCCCATGATTCGGGATGACAGATCGGACTTGGTTTTTAGAACTGAACGAGGAAAATTTCAGGCGGTGGTGCGCGAGATTAAAGAAAGGCACGGCCGCGGACAACCGGTTTTAGTGGGTACGGTTTCCATAGAAAAGAATGAACGCCTGGCTAAATCTCTCCAAGTGGAAGGAATTCCGCACGAGGTATTAAACGCCAAAAACCATGAGCGCGAGGCTTTAATTATTGCTCAAGCCGGACGCCGGGGCGCAGTAACCGTTGCTACCAACATGGCCGGACGCGGTGTGGATATAATTTTGGGAGGTACTTCGGCCTTGCCCGACGAAGCGCATGAAGTGCGCGAAGTCGGAGGCCTTTATGTTATCGGCACTGAACGTCATGAAGCGCGGCGCATTGATAATCAGCTCCGCGGCCGCTCCGGCCGACAAGGTGATTCGGGTTCTTCACAATTTTTTGTGTCATTGGAGGATGATGTGATGCGTATTTTTGGCTCGGAGAAAATCAAGCGGATGATGGAGTCTTTCGGTATTCCGGAAGATCAGCCCATTGAAAATAAAATGGTTTCCAAGGCCATTGAGGCGGCGCAGGCCAAAATTGAGGGTTTTCATTTTGACGCGCGAAAGCACATTTTGGAGTTTGACGATGTTTTAAATAAACAGCGCGATGCAATTTATAAAATGCGGCGCGAGATTCTCTTTGCGACAAACGACATGCGACAAGCGACAAGTTTGAAGGAACAGATTTTTAAAATGATTAAAGAAGAGATCATACGCCTCGTACAATTTCATGCGGTAAGCGATTCGGAGTCAGACTGGAACATTGAGGAAATTTTTGAAAACGTAAGGGCAATAGCAGGAGTTTCTGACGAAGTGCATAAAGAACTCCAAGCAGTTGTTGCCTCTGAAGTGAATAGAGACGATAAGAGGGAAAAAATTATTGAACACCTGCTTACTGCTCTGCAAAAAGTATATGATATCCGTGAACAAACTATTGGTTCAGAAGGCATGCGCAATATTGAGCGCGCGGTTATGCTCCGTTCTATTGATATGCTCTGGATGGATCACCTTGATCAGATGGAGCATTTGCGCGATTCCGTGCGCCTTCGTGCTTATGGTCAGCGCGACCCCCTAGTGGAATATAAAAACGAAGGCTCGCGGCTTTATCGGGAGCTTCAGGCCGCCATTCGAGCGCAGATGGTAAATACTATATTTAAGGTTGGTGGCGCGCCACAAGAGGAGCGGTCTAGGGTAGTGGAGCGAAGGCCAGATATTGCTATTTCTGCGGAGCAGAGCCCTCTAGCCTCAGCCGGTGTCACCCACGCGCCGTCAGGAAAAAAAGAACCAGGCAGGAATAATCCCTGCTGGTGTGGATCAGGAAAGAAATATAAAAGATGTCACGGATAGTGACATCTCGCAATCCTGTACCGTGTCGCCGAAGGCGACTCTGGTACTGGGATAAAAAGTGTCATGGTTCGTAGGGATGAAAACGCCCTTCGTTTTAAGAAGGGCTATGAGAAAAGATTAGTTTCCACGTCTTTGAATAAACCACATTAGGCCGTTATGGACTGCAAGCAGTACACCGATAAGAACGATAAAACCCTTGCCTTCGATTGGAAGTAGCAGTCCCAATACGATAGCAGCGATACCGACCCACATACGACCTTGATAGTTAGGGTAGTTCCGTGGCATGACACAACCTCCAGTTGAGGTGAAGTATGCTGGTTTCAACAGTAATAGGTAAGGAAGAAAAAGTCAAGGGGTTACCGCGGAACACCGCTGAAGTAACAAAAGTGTCATGGGTCATGGGGCTAGAGTATGGATTTGATTGACCTGATTGAAGTTCGACTTCAATCAAAAAGAACTAAAGGTGTCATGGGTAGTAGAGATAAAAAAGGCCCTTCTCCGAAGAGTTGGGCCCGAGGATGGTTGGTGGTAGTCGGGAACGATTAGTGTGTTTTTGTAAAAAGGGCAAGAATGGGAGAAATCGCTACCTCGAAGACTACGTCAGCAAGAAAAATTCCGATGCCGATAGCTGCAAAAACGAACGGCTCAGGGTACAGAGCAACTAGTTGGGCAAGATATTCGGTTGTCATCTCTTCCTCCTTCTATCGGTTGTACTGCAGACATCTTTACATGATTAAGATTAGTTGTCAAGTTTTTGTCGGTATGGCTTGAAAAACGGCTTATCCGCCGGAGGCGGACCCGCCTCTGGCGGGAAATAAAGCCCCCTTCGCATCCTCCTTCGTCATAGACTTCGGATGGACGCAGTAAAGCTTCGGAGGGCCGAGGGAAAATCCCCGCCTACGCCAAGGCTTCGGCGGGCAGGCCTGTAGTTGGTTATTGAAAAAGTAAAGGTGTCACGGACCAGGAGAAATTAAAAATGGGGTTTCTACGTTGTAAAAACCCCGAGTCTATTCGACGATGGTGATAGTGCGCACCGTTTTTGTTCGAAAGATGGCTTCTGCCTGACACCTGTAGCATCTTACGGGAGTGGCTGCAGAAAAACGAAAACGTTCCTCTTCCATTATTTCTCCCTCTGCTGTTAACTTGCGGGTGACATTAGAAGTACCGTTTTGAAAGAACCATGTATCTAGACAACCATTTGGACATTCATAAAAAGTGCTATGTTTGACCGACTCACTCATGTTTTCCTCCCGGAATCCGCACGGAGATTATACTAATTATAGCAAATCCACAGAAATTGTCAATAACGCAAAAAGGGTTTGACTATGGCCATAGAGATAAAAATAAGTCCCCTAAGGGACTTACTCAACAAAATATCCGGTTTCGTCACGCTGGGAAAGAATAGGGTTTTTCACCGGCCACCAGATGTTAAGCCGTGGGTCGTTCCAGCAGTAAGTAAACTGGCTTTTGGGATCGTAGTAGGTTGATTGTTTATAGTGAAAGATCGCTACCTCGCTCAAAACTACATGGCCGTTTCCGTGTTTGGGCGGAATCAGCACCTGATGATGGTTTCTGTCAGAAAGAACAAAAGGAACCCACTGGCCCAAATTTGGAGATTCGGGATCGCAGTTTAACACCACCAGATAAAATCTTCCGTAGTGGCAGGAGACCAGTTTCCAAGTATCGCTGTTGCCGTGAATGCCGCGCAGAACGTGATGGCTGGATACGGAAATGTCATCCGTTACAAAATGAATATCAATGCCGTGTTTCCGATACAGCTCCTCGTTATAAGTTTCCACATAAAAACCGCGATAGTCTTCAAAAATATGTGGTTCTATTAATAAAACCCCGTCCAGCTTGGTTTTACTGACCTTTATCACCGGCCATCCCCCCGCAGTTTTGTGTAAGTTTTTAGCTTAGTGTATTTTATAGAACTCACGCCAAAAGTCAAGAGTATCGCGGAGGGTGGTTTCAAATTTTATTTTTGGTTTCCACCCGGTTGCTTGCGTAAATTTTTCAATAGACGGAATCTGTAAAGTTACGTCAGACGGACGCAGGCGCTTTGGGTCAACCTCTACCCGAATGTCTTTTCTTTCCGAAAGTGAAAGAAGTTTGTTCAGCATTTCTCCGACTTTCATGGTTTCGGTCCCGCCTATATTGTATACCTCTCCGGGAGGGCATTTAGTGATCAGCAGCCAGTAAGCCTCAACCGCGTCGCGCGCGTCCATCCAAGTACGAACGCTTTCCAGATTTCCCACTTTTACCACCGGTTCTTTTTTCTTTCCTGCCTCTATGGCCGCAATCTGTTTGGCAAAATTAGACAATACAAATACGTCCCCGCGTCTTGGACCGGTGTGTGTAAACATTCTGGTACGAATGGTTTTAATTTTCCAAGAGAGCCAGTACTGAAAGGCAAGCGTGTCTTCTCCAACCTTGCTCACGGCATAAGGGGAAGCAGGACGGAAAGGGTTGGATTCTTTTATGGGGACCTCGTCTTCTTCAACCTGACCGTAGACCTCCGAAGAGCTGCAGATGTGAATTACGGGATCGTAGCCGGAAGATTGCTTTAATTCCCTGACACACTCCAGTAGATTACAGGTGCCGATTATGTTAGTATTAAGTGTTATTATCGGAGCCACGAAAGCAAAATCAACGTAGGACTGCGCAGCCAAATGGAAAATAACATCCGGTCGGTGGTTGTTGAGTACGCGGTTTAAGGAGAAAGGATCAAGCAAGTCGCCGTATTCAAGTGTTATCTTATCAAGAATGTGCCATATGTTCTCTTTGGGGGAACGCCAGCGTGTAATGCCTACAATTTCAACTTCGGGACGGTTGGTGAGGATATAGTCAGCCAAGTGACTACCTACAAACCCCGTAATACCGGTGATTAAAACCTTTTTTATGTTAGATGGCATGTTTTAGGTGTTTAAGGCTTAGCTTGGCGTGAGCACCAAAGCTTAGCTCGGAACAACAGTTCCATTATAAATTATAAACGCTTTTTATCACAAATTGTTTCCACCTATGCGCTATATCATTTTTATGCTATTTATATTTGGAATTGCGTTGGTCAGGGTCAGGGCTGAAACTTTTCCGCAGGAACTTTATATCTCTCCCAAGGGCGAGGTGCGTCTGGCGGGAGCAGAACTTACTTCCCAACACGCCCTGAACTTTTTTTCAGTGCGTATCTGGGGCCAGAAATGGTCTTTTGCCACCAATTATGCCACGCGTTTGGAGTCGCTATATGGAGAGAAAATAAATCCGAAAGAAATACTTCCGGGCCATATTCTTGAAGTAAAAGGCATGCTTAACCCCTCGGTGTCCAATGAAACAGGAAATGTGGATGCCTCTTTGGTGCGTGATCTGTCCGTAAAAGCCGGTACACCGCAAACTATTGCGACGCCGTCTTCGTTACCGCCCTCCTTAGTAAATTTTCCGCCGTTGTCAGCGTCATCGCTGGCAGAGGTTTCTACGCCCGTAAAACCGATACCCAAACAATGGTTGACTAAAAGTCTTCGCCCCGGCATGCGCGGCCCAGAGGTGAAGATTTTGCAGCAGTTTTTGCAAAAAAATGGCTGGGGCATTCCTGATGACGGACCAGTAACCGGGTTTTATGGGAAAGTCACGCAAGATGCAGTAAAGAAATTTCAACTGGCGAGCGGCTTGGAAGCAGCAGGCACGCTAGGTCCTAAAACCCGGGCCCTGATTAATTTGCTGTTTGGCAAATAGAAAATTTTCTAAAAAAACGCCGCACAGGTAAACCAGTGCGGTCTTTTCATAAACTCATTTACTAAGAACTGTTTTCAACGCCTCCTCAAAAGTAGGAGCCATATCAAGCTTTTCTCCGATGACTACACTCACTCGTTGCAATTGGGGCATTGGACTTGCAGAAGAAACCAGGAAGAAGGGTTCAACGTAAAGAAGTACGTTTTCCACAGGAATCACCAGCATATTGCCGTGTTTTCCTCGGGACCCCTGCTGGTTCCAGAGCGTGATTTGGGCCGCTATTTTGGGGTCCTGATTTAGTCGCGCCTCAATCTGCATTGTTCCGTAGACTATCTCGTTTTTAGGAAACTGGTAAGCTATAAGTTTTCCGTAGTGCTCACCCTCAATTCTTGCGGCCAGCCACCCGTTCAAGTTTTCCTTGTTTTTGGGGGTAAAGGGCAGCATTAGCACGAGCTCTTCCTTTTTCTCGGCGCTAAATTTCTCAACAATGTAGTAAGGTACAACAGCTTGTGGCTTATCAACGTCTACGAGCTCTTGGGCAACGACCCACGCGTCCTCTTTATTGTAGAAAAGGCTTGGTTGTTCCATGTGGTAGAGTTTATAAGCTTCAGCCATCATCAGAAACAGATCTTCAGAGAAACGAACATGCGCCTGAAGTTCCTTGGGCATTTCGGACTTGGGCCGGAAAATACCCGGATATAGTTTGGACCAAGCGCGTATCAGAGGATCGCGTTCGTCAAAAATGTAAAAGGTAGTTGTCCCGTCGTAGGGATCGGTCACTATTTTCACAGAGTTTCTCACGTAGTTAATACCGTTGATTGGGGTAGCATGAGGGAAAAAGGAAGAAGTGGTCATAGCGTCTCTCATCCAGTATATTTTCCCGCCAGTGACTACTGCGTACGGATCTTTATCGTATTTCAGGAAAGGTGCGATCTTTTGAACAATGGTTGTAATATCACGATCGTACATAATTCTTGTCTCCCGCGTCACGTAACTCGTCATCAAAAAGTCCCAAGACCACATTTTCCATATAAACGCCAGCTTACGGACAAACGAGGAGAGTTGAATTCCGCCCTTTCCTTCGTAGGTGGTGTATTGGTTCTTGCTTCCTTCCGGAAAATCTATTTCAGGCAGTTTTGTTCTTACCAGCACCCAGGATTTTGTCTGTTCGCCAAAATAGATCTGGGGTCTGGTAATTTTAAGTTCCGGGTACTCGCTTTTTGGCGGGAAATCTTTGACGAAGAAATGGGGCATACCGCCCTCTTTGACTTCATTTACCGGGGCTATTACCGCCCCATACCCGTGAGTGTACTGCAGGTGTTCATTTATCCAGTTTCTGCCGGGAATCTGGTTGGGCTCAATTTCCCGGGCCGAAATCATTACATGACGATATTCCTTTTGAGGCCCCAAATAATACCGATCAACGTCTACGTCGTTAAATTCATAGTACTGTCGCAGTCCCTGCAGCTGTTTGAGCGTGGGCAGGAGAAATCTAAAGTCCCAGAGCCGGATGTTTTTGAGCAGAATAGGATTTTGCGCAATAACTCGTTCCACCTGCAGAGGGTTCTTTTCGGGGATAAACTCTTTTGTTTCTACATTGGTAAGTCCGAATGCTTCACGTGTCATAGCAATATTGGCCGCGATAAAACGCTCCTGCTTGGTGATTTCGTTTGGTCCGATGACCACCTTGAAGAAAACCTTGGGGAGAAGTTCGTTAACAACCAGAGGCGAGAGTATAAACCAGGCGACGGCAACAGTTCCCACCATGACGAGCGCCCGCACGGGACGCGCCAGATTTCTGATCAAAATTCTGGAGATAAGCAACGCCGCTAACACAGTTACGCCAATCAGAACCAGATAAAGAATTTGCAGGAGGCCTGCTTCCAGAGCCCCGGCGCCGTAAAAAAGCATGTGTCCGTCTGCGGCCGTGTGTCGCGTATAGGCCAAGGAAGGGATTTTAACCAGTAAGGTTTGTAGGGTAAAAATCAGGAGCGCTTCAATAATTTGGATTCCAAGCGCAACCAGATGAAATTTATGCCTTACTCCTTCTGGCGACGGAATAAACCGTGTCAGGACCCACGACACAAGAATCAAAACAGTGGTTGCAGCCAGTAGTAAATAACCCAATCCCATGACCTCTTTCCACAGAGGAAGCGAGAAGAGATAGAACGAAATTTCTTTTCCGAAGATCGGGTCTTGCAGGCCGTAAGGAACTTGGTAGAAAAAGAGAAAAAATTTACTCCAGTGAGGCGTGAGAAGTATCCACGATCCTACTGCGGCTAAAATCGCTACCCCTACGCTTCCTACCCAAGCACGAATGCGCAAAACCTTTTTTCCGGAATCCGGAAGGGTGTTGTTTCCACGTGAGGTAAGGAAGATGGAAAAGAACCAAATCCAGAGGAAGGTAAAAGCCGTTCCTACAAGCCAGAGAGTAACTTTCCATCGGAGTTCTGCCCAAAAGGCCGTGGTAGCGTTAAAACTCTCAAACCAGAGATATTCAGTATAGACGTGTACGATTTGATTGAATCCTGCTACTGCGAGTGCGAGCAACGTTAGTATCCCGAAAATCAGAGCTGCCCTTTTCATAAGGGATGCCTCCTTATTGTGAAGGTACACCAGTTTATTTGTAGCATATTTATTTTGTTTTGTCAATCGCTCTGAAAGTTGACAAAATAACGACTTTATAGTATGATGTCTTTGGGGATGGTGCCCCTTTGTGGAAGGAGTACGGCAATGTCTGGAAATCCAGAGCTTCTGCGTAAAGTCACGGTATGCAATCAGTGCAAAAAAGAACTTATCAAAGAAGAGGTAGAAAAACATTTCCATCTTGTAAATAAAGTCTCGGAAGAAGGGGAGCCCCTTGTTTATATGCTTCTCCTGCCTCCTGATTGTAAGCCGGAGGAGTGGAAAGCACGTAGAATCTTTGCGGGTGGTATGGCGGAATTACGCGAGATGCATCCTGATAAAGAGTTCCAAATTAGTCCTTACTCTTTTAAGGTTGTGACAGAACAGGCACCCGATGGTCGCAGTACCACTTTCCAGCTTTTTCATCCGGAAAGTTTTGTGGCTATTGAGAAGTAGGAAGTATTTATAAAAAAATCCCTCGCAGCGAATTTTCGCTCGAGGGTTTTTACAATATTGATGTTACGGAAGCCTCTCTTCGAGATTCTGTAGAAGTTTTTCCGCTTTTCCAGTCTTAACCAAGTTGAAGTAAACGATCGTTGCAACCACCAGAATGGCAACAAAAAGGAACCATCCAGTTTTCATCATAAGCATCAGCACCCCGATTGGCAAAAGTCCGTAACTGAGCAACAGTAATTTCTCTGCACCCTTGTAGTAGTAACCAACTACAGCCATCAGTGCCCCTAAACCAAGGGCAAGACCAGTGAAAACTCCGGGGTAAGTGAGATAAAGAGCACTTAACCACATCATGGCTCCTGCAGTGGCAGAAAGAAGTCCAACCAATTTTAACGTGCGTTTCTCCGAATCTTCAAGATCTCGTGCTAAATAGCCGATTGTATATAGAGTTGTTCCAACTAGTAGACCCGCTACGAGAAAGATCATCCGTTTCCTCCTTTTCGTACGGCCTTCCCAACAGGCCATTTATTAGTATAGCACGGGTGTAGGTTGCATGTCAACAAGAAAATACAACTCCGTATTTGTGCACTTAAAAGCGATCGCTTTTAAGTGCACAAATGGCCGAATACCCTTCTTCGTCCCGCTTTCAGCGGGACTTCGGAAGGGTTATTATTTTCGCCTTCATTCCTACAGTCCAGCCTTCGTAGCCATAGGTTGCTACGGTCGCACGCCGCCATAGCTTTGGCGACGGAGCGCGGAGTAGGCCAGCCGTGGCTTTCTGCGACGGCGGGTAAAAAAACACCGCAAAGAGTTGTCCCTTTGCGGCAAAAACTTTTTCATTAAAAACCTTTTAATCGTGGTCCTGGGGGTCTATCGTTCTCCTCGGACCTGCATCCGACGTTGCATGACCGTCCCCTCCCGAAGCTATGTCAGGATACTGCGGCCCTCTTCTCTGTTCTTCCGCCAGACGGTTCATGACCGCGAAATACTGCTCAACACTGTTCCTAAGCTGTCGTGCCTTCTCCAGCTGTTTTTCAGAATTGATGATTGGTACTGCAGAATGGGCAGCGGCCCGATCCATGGCTGCGGTGGCGCTATCCACAAAAAGACCCAAAACCTTATCAACCGCCTCTTTCACCACTGGCGCAATGGTGTCAAACTGCTCGGTTGCTGCCAAGGAACGGATAGGAGTCATAACCTCTTGCAGCAATACCGCAAAGCTTCGCTCCATCTCTCTAAGTCCTGTCCACATCTGACGGAAGGATTGAATGGCTTTCTGGGTTGCTTCTCTGGCCTCACGAATAATGGGTAGGGCTTGATTCCAGGTTTTGATCTTCTCAAGGAGCTCTCCGGCTCGCACTTGTTTTGCTTGAAGATCCTTTTCCAATTCTTCAAGATCCTTCTCTTTCTTTACACGATCTTCGGCCTCCGCCGTGTCCAGCTCCAAGCGCAAAAGATCAAGCTTGCCCTCCAGTATCTGGATTTCAGTTTTGAGGACTTCGTGTTCGGGAACCCTCTTTTCCAGTAATTGCAGAAGTTCTTTATATTTGGTTGTAAAAGTATTGTAAGCAGTCTTGTGTATACGTTCTACCTTAAGCAATTCTTCCACGGTTGCGGCATTCAACTCAACAAGTTCCTTTAGATTTTGATCTACGGTTTGACTTGCTTGGCGCTGGCGGCGTATCCTGTCCGCTTTTTCTTTAGAGGCACTAAACCCAACTTTACCCCAGAATGCATACCAGTTTTCTGCAAAACCTTCATATTCCTTTCTCTTATCTGCTATCGCTCCAATCTCTTCAAATTTGAGCCGGAGTCCCTCCATAAGATCATGAATATCCTGCTGTGCTTCCAAACTTTTCCGTTTTGCCTCATCGAGTTTAGTGCGGGCCTCCCTAACAGTCGCTTCACGCTCTGCGGGGGTTTTGACATCAATATCCTCGATGCTCGCAAAAATATCTTTAGCGTCTTTTGCGGTTACCTCAATGGTTGCACGCCTGTTTCTTAGGGTTTCAAGCATATTCCTCTCGGGCATCTTTTCCTCCTGGGTTGGTTTCCGAAACTATAGTTATTGTAGCAATAAACATAAAACTTGTCAAGCACTTCGTTTAGCTTGACTTTCTAGTGCCGCTTTGTTATAATTTTATAAGTACTTGGACAGCTCAATACCGTCAACAGGGGAGGCGAGCGCCATGAAGTACCTGCTCAACGTTTTCCTTGTACATCTTGGCATCGGGCTTGGTTTTAGTCTTGCGTCCATATTCTTTTTTAAGTACCGCCACAAGCGCAGGCCAATCTTTAGATTCGGAGGCAATGATCCTTTTAGCTGGGGAGATAAAAATAAATGGCTGCTTTGGTGGATTATAGCGTACGGCATTGCGAATGGCTTTGAGGTGGTTACTGGTTTCCGTCTCAATATGTCTTTGTATCTGGAGTTGGCGCTTTTGGCGTTAGGGGCAACTGCTTTTACCCTTGGTCTTTTTTTGATGGATCGGATGGCGATGATTTTTTTTGAACCCGAAAGCCACTGGAAGCCCAAGTCTGAAGAGCGGCCTGTGTCTCGGGTTGTAGAAGAAAAGAAGGCCGAAGTGGTCGCGGAACCTCAAGAATTAAAGCAGGTTGAGGTTGTGCTGACAGAGAAGCTTCCCGAGCCCATCGCGGCTCCGGAAGAGGATAAGAGCTGGTTTAGCAAGAATGTTGGGCGCGCTGCCGAATCTGTCAGTTCTTCGTCCGACAGCTTGTTAAGGAAAGTCGGAAAAAGCGTAGGTTCTGGTTTGGGAGGGATTAAGTCCGGTTTTTCCGAAGTTTTTGCTGAACGCCGTAAGACTAGAGAAGATCGCCGCAGGGCTGAAGAAGAAAAAAGGCAAGAGATACGAGAAAAATTTGAAAAACTCACCAGATCTCGTCGCCCTTCGTAGTCAAAGACACACCTAGACAGAGGGGGTAAAAACCGCTATGCCTACACGTGAGTCGCATCCTATCCCAGATGCAGAGCTTGGCAAACATGTGCCTAAAGCCGAAGGGCTCATGGAGGAGCTCAAGAAGGTCAAACAGAAAGATCTTTTGGTTCTTCTTCAGGAACTATCACCGGAAGAGAAGTATCGGCCCCTTCCTGCGGAACTTGATCTTCTTTATGTGATTCGACATGGTCTCTGCCTTTATTTCTATTTCTACGATCTTCTGACAGATCGAACCGGTCTTCAGCAGGAACTCGAAAAACTTAGTAAACTAGGACTTGCGGTTACCACTTCTACCCAGCAGAAACGTGAATTTATTAGTGCCTACGGATTATTTGTTATGGCGAGCGCGATTGTCATGAAATGTGAGAGGATGCTTCGTGGTAAAGATCCGGCCAAACTGGCACACCTCGAAATAGGAGGAATGGAACTTGTACTGGGAAAAGGCCCCACTCGTGATTTGATCTTTACCCTCGTACACTATGTTGATGCCTTAGGAAAGAGAGATGCTGATGGGCAAGGTTTGGTGCAGAATGTTGATGATGCGATTGCTATTACCCGTGATTACTGGAAAGCGGTAATAAATAAGGTGCAGGCCATCGCTAAAAATTTTCCTGCAGAACTCTTAGCCTTGGTGGGCAATACTACTTTTCACCACGGTACTATGGCCGTAACTGGTTTTCAGGTCGAGGACCGCAAAGAAGTAAAAGTTGTGACATGGGCTCCGGTTGAACCTCAAGAGGTTATTGGGGATCAGGACGTTACCCGGATTTTTCTCCGGCTCGGTGACAGATTAGCGATGTACGATTCCGTACTGCAAAAAAATCCGTTTGTGCATTTTGGGGGGTTGCTGGAATCAGTGCTTCTGGATGGTCGTCCCGGTACTGGGAAGACAACGCGCATACGTCTGCTTATGACGCATGTAGCAAGACGTGCGGAGCCGGTCGGACTTCCTTATGTCTTTAAATCAATTACAGGGGATCAGGTTAAGAGTAAATGGTATGGAGACACCGCGCAGCTTATTAAGGAACTTTTGAGCGTAGCGCAGGATCCTTCAACCCTTTCGCTTATCTTTGTGGATGACATTGATCTTTTGATCACGGGCGATCGCAGTGATCCCGGGACCAGCGGCGGCGACATGGATATTTTGAAAGCTCTCATGGACTTTTTTTCCGGAACAGGGACAAACTACACCGGCCATTACCTTGCCATCGCAGCGACCAACAAACCCACGGCATCGGATGATGCCTTGCGTCAGAGATTTGTTTATCCTGCCCTTATCAAGGGGCCAGAGACCTGGGAAGACTATATGGATCTGGCGGCTCTTGAGCTGCGCGATTTTGCTAAAACCGGTCTGTTGCAGATTGGTCAAGGCAAAGTTCAGCCGCTCCAGCGTGTCCTTCCTCGTAGTCTTGCCGAAACTTATGGAGAGGAACTTCGTAAGAAATATGCCAATAAAAAAGGTGCAACTTGGGAAGATGTGGGTAGGCTCTGCGCGGAATTCCACAAGAAAGATCCTACGTTTACCGGCCGGCCGGTAAAGAACGCCCTGCAAGTTGCAAAAGCCAAGGCAGCAGATTTCGACGTACCGGAGGAGTGGTTCATTAACCCCGGAGTATTTCGCGCCAAACCCTGGGAAGAACGTCTGCAAATGGTTAAGGAACTTTTTAAGGCCATGACAGCCGAGATGGTCATGATGGCCTTGGAGCATCAGTTTGAGGTTGAGGCGCGTTACCAACGTGAGGCCCATGAGAGACGGGTGGAAGATCTCATGGAGGAGTTGAGAGTAAGGGATGAGGCCCTCCGGAAGATTAGCGGTAAGAGTTAAAATTTTTAGGCGCCTGTAAGATACAGGCGTTTTAAGTTGTTTTTTAACCCAAATGAACGTATAATTCAGATGAAGCTCCGTGGACTTAGCCTACTCCGCGCGCCGTCGCCAAAGCTATGGCGGCGTGCGACCGTAGTCTCGCTAGAAGCGGGACGAAGGCCGGGCGCCCGCGGTATCTTCGGCGGAATCCGCCAAAGCATATCGCAAGGTAGACTCTTCGATAAGCTCAGGGTATCCGTCTCGCATTCATCCGCTGGTTTACGCCCGCGGTTTTCTGCGAAGGCGGATAAAATCTCTTTGGGATTGAAACATGTCGGCCATCATTATTACCCCAACCTATAACGAAAAAGGCAATCTTAAAATTCTTCTTGAGAAGATTTTTAGTTTACAATTACCAGATCTCCAGGTAATGGTGGTGGATGATAACTCTCCCGATGGAACCGGTGAGTTGGCGGAAGAATTGGCGCAGCACTACCACCTATGGGTGCTGCATCGTGTTCGCAGAGAAGGACTGGGCCGGGCCTATATCCATGCTTTTCAGGAAGTTTTAAGGGCGGGGAAGGCACCAGATTATGTTATTCAGATGGACGCCGACATGTCGCATGATCCGCTTGTGATTCCCTGTTTTTTAGAAAAAATAAAAACATGCGATCTCGTGCTTGGATCACGGTATGTAAAGGGGGGAGAAATTATAAATTGGGGGATTCCCCGAAGAGTTATAAGTTTTTTGGGAAATCTTTTTGCGCGTCTGGTCTTGGGCCTGCCCCATCGTGATCTCACCGGAGGATTTAAATGCTGGCGAATAGGGTTGCTTAAAGCTATTGATTTAAATTCTTTAAGTTCCAACGGATATAATTTCCAGATTGAAACTACTTATAGAGCCCATCAAAAGGGCTTTAAAATCTGCGAGAGCCCCATTGCTTTTACGGAGCGAAAAACCGGAGTTTCTAAATTTAATCTTGGTATTATTTTAGAAAGTTTTTATAAGATACTTCTCCTTAAACTACGTGGCTAAAACCTTACGTTATACTTTAGTTGCTATTTTAATTATTGCCGCTCTGCTTCGTTTTTGGGGCATATCCGGGGGTGATGTTACCAACGATGAAGTATTTTATGCTTTTCGGGCGATCGGGCTAATGGATTTTGATCACGCTGAATTTCAGACCACGCCTTGGGAGTGGTTTGACCCCGGTATTCCGGGCTGGGCCAAAATTTCTTTTCATGACCACCCCCCGCTTGTATTTCTTGTGCAGCACGTTTTTATAAAGTTACTGGGGGAAAATCCCATTGCTTTTCGTCTCCCTTCTGCGCTTCTCGGCGTAGCGTCAGTTTATCTATTATATCTTTTAGGTACGCTACTTTTTTCACGTAGTGCGGGTTTGGTTGGGGCAGCGATTCTCGCCGTTACCGTAAATAACGTGGCTCTGTCGCGTATGGGACTGCAGGAACCATATGTGATTTTCTTCATGCTGCTTACCCTTTATTTTTTCCTGAAAGGTTTAAGACAAGACCGCTACTTTCTTTGGAGCGGTATTTTCTTGGGACTAGGCCTTCTTACAAAATACAACACTTTTATTCTGGCCCCGATTTTATTTTCTTATTTATTATTTTTCCGACGGGACCTGATTTTTAACAAATACTTATGGTTAGGGGGGCTCGCCGCCTTTATATTTTTTAGTCCGGTGATTTTTTACAATTTTAAAATGTATCAAGCCACCGGACATTTTGATTTTCAATTTTCTTATATTTTGGATCAGGATGTTCCGGAATGGCATGATGCTCCGGGCAAAAAGATTGGAACTCTCGCAGAGAGGGTAAAAGATTTTCTGCCGTTTATTTTTTACACAAATTCCTGGAGCACTCTTTTGCTTTTTGGCGCCTCATTCCCTGCTTTTTTGGGGGCGCTTTTGAAGAAATCCAAAGAAACATGGCAGAAATTTGCCGTGCCTCTTTTGTTCCTTTTTTGGTTGATAGTACTTATAGTGGGCTTTATTGGTCTTTCCTTTCGCTTTGTCAGCATGCTGACGCCCTTTATGGCTCTTTTTTTAGCCGTGCCGCTTTCCCGGATAATAAAAGGGATAAGGGAGCGATTTAGAGTTTCTGTGACGGCGGTGGCCGGGGCGGTCGTTCTTTTACTTCTGTTTCTTTTTGAAATTTTTTATTCAGTCAACAGCCAGTTGATTGAATATCCTCGCGGTCCGCAAAATTTATTGTGGTCATCCATACGGTACGAAAATTATAATTGGGGCTATGATGATCTGGGTAGGTACTTTAAAAAAGAGTTTGAAGGCCGGATGCCCGCTTTTGTTTTTGATATGCAGTATAAGTTTCTGGAAGAGCTAAGAGACCGGGTTTTAAAAAAAGAAGCAGCGAGGGATCAGGCGCGCTATCCGGCTGTTATAATTCATTACGGGAATTTAGACGATGGCGCTAAACTATGGAATCTAGACCGACTTATGACCTATCACGGCTGGCCGGTGCTAAGTCTGAAAGACTACTTTCTGTTGCAGAAAGAGAAAGGGTCTGACTTTTTTATCAAAAGCGGATTTAAGTATTATTATTTTGTGTGGCAGACTAATATTGTTGTTGGAGAGGAATTCCGTTCTTTGGTGGAAGGCGGCACCCCGAATGTAATTACCAATAAGCGTGGGGACCGGGCTTTTGTTGTGTACAAGAAAGTCTTAGAAGGAAAATGACCCCTCGTGGTTAGAGGGGCCGGCGTTGACGTTGTTTCTTTTGACGATTTTGGGCGGGATTTAATATGGCATGAAGCATAGCAGTCATTTGTCCAAAAGTAACTGGATCGTGAACGTAAAGAGCACTGGGATCATACAGGCGGCTTTTTTCAATCGCTCTGCCTACGTCCATCACACTTCCATCCGGCATAAGTTTCAGCTTTATTGTGAGTTGCTGCGACGGAATCCAAAATGTTACTGTATTATTTTTTCGGTCAACTTCTACAGGCTTGATTTTTTCTTTCGGTGGTGGATTATCAATGCCCCACGGAAGAAATGTTTGTTGAACCATTAGGGCCTCCCAGTTTTCTCTATTCTAACATAAGTAGATATAAAAAGCAATAGTCATAATGTAACCAAAAACCACCCCGACTGGTCGGGATGGTTTTTAAGGTTGCTAATGTGCTACATTCCCGTAGGACCCATGGGTCCCATAGGGGGTCGCTGTGGCATTGCCATAGGCATGCCAGCTTCTTTGGCATTTTTCCATGACCAAAGTGCCCAAAGGCCGATCACCAAATGTAGGAGGTTATCAAGTGTTTCAAGGCCCGCACCAAAAAAGTTTGCTCCTAATACAAATCCCCAGATTCCTACCACCACACCCAGAATTCCCACAACCAGAGTAACAATTTTTTGGAATCCTTTTAAGGCAAAGACTACTATCAGTGCCACTATACCCAATACAATGTGCGCCCAGTTCTCGGCGTTATCAAACCACCAAGTCGAGCCAAAAATACTTGATTCCGCGGTTGGACCGATAATGCCAATTAATCCCAGAACCCCAACCGCTATAAGCACAATACCGCCAATCTTAAGAAATGTTGCTGGATTCATTTTAGAAAAAGCTTATCTATACGACCTTTTATTGTTCATTTTATCATTTAAATAGAGGTGCTTGAACTTCAGTTATCCACAGGGTTACAATAGGATCATCATGAGTAAAACCCCGCTTTTTATTGCTATATTTGTGATATTGATTCTCGGAGGAGTGATCGTTTGGATTTTTATTTTCCCCCCCGAAGGTTGGAAACCCGCACCCCCACCACAAAATAAAGAGGTTTCCGAGACACCCGCATCTTTGCCTTCCGGCCGCACTACCCGCATAAGCGAAGAGGATACCGCCAAGTTACCTTTAATTACGTACTCGTCCGATGGTTTTTCCCCAAGAACTATCAGGGTAAAGGAAGGAGATTCAGGAGTAAATTGTTTGGTGGCTGTTTTAAATAAAGACAGCGCTCCGCTGGCCCTGGGATTAGGGAAGTATGATCCTAAAATTACACCGTCTTATGCCTCTATTCCGACAGGAGAAAGTATGCTTTTGGATCCCCGTTTTCGCGTCGCCGAAATTATCTTTCATAATCACGCCAAACCCCATCACGAGTTTTCAGTGATTCTTGAAGGAGAGTGCCAATTAGATTAAAACTTCCCCGGCAATTTCCGGATGTCCTCGTAAAAAGTCTTGTACAACAAGAGATTTTTTACCCTCAAGGGTGAGTTTTTTTATTTCCAGATTTTGATGGCCGGTCTTAACAAAAAGCTTCTGTCCCGTCTGCCAGACAAAGCCGGGCGTCCCTGCCGGCGCCTCATCCTGGGCTGTTTCTGCTTCTTCAATTCTTAGGCGCGATATTTTTTCGCGGGAAGGCCAAATAGTCCAAGTCCCGGGCCAAGGATTGAACGCGCGGATCATACGCTCAATTTCTTCTGCGGGCCGGGACCAGTTAATTCGGCCATCATCTTTTTTCAAAATTTTGGAATAGGTTGCTTGGGAGTCATCCTGCGGCATGGGCGTAATTTCACCCCGAATCCATTTGGGCACTGTTTCTATAAGGAGCTCCGCGCCTATTTCTGCAAGTTTATTTTGAAGTTCCCGACAGGTTATTTTATAATTTGTAACTTGCCCGCTCCGCCGAAGCTTGAGCGAAGCGAGTAATTTGTAATTTGCGACAATTGGTCCGTGATCCATTAGTTCATCAATTTTTATAATAGTCACGCCGGTTTCTTTGTCGCCGTGCAAAATTGTGTATTGTATTGGTGAAGGCCCTCGCCAACGGGGAAGCAAAGAGGGGTGGATATTCAGGGCGCCGTAGCGTGGAATTTCGAGAATATCTTTTGGAATAATTTTGCCGTAAGCGGCCACAATAAAAAGGTCAGCTTCGGGGAGCTCATTTCTAAAAGTTTCCGCGTTTAGTTTTTCCGGCTGAAAAACGTGAATTTTATGTTTTTGGGCCAAGACTTTTGCCGGCGGGGGAGTAATAATTTGGCTTCTCCCTATGGGTTCGTCCGGATTGGTAATGACGGCCGCGACGCTGTAACCATTTTTAATTAGCGCCTCAAGTGAAGGTAACGCAAATTCCGGCGTGCCCCAAAAAACAATTTTAATGTTTTTTGGTTCCATACCGATTGGCATCTGTTATGTTTTCTGCTTTATCAATAAAAAGAATTCCCTCAAGATGATCCAGTTCGTGCTGCATAACCCGCGCGAAAAATCTGGAGGCGCCGCGGGTAATTTTTTTTCCTTGCTCATCGTAGGCCTCAACCGTGATTTTTTCGTGCCTCTGGACAGCTCCATATTTTCCGGGCACAGAAAGACAGCCTTCGGGACCTTCAATTTTAGTTGAAGAGGCTTTTTTAACTGCAGGATTTATAAAAACATAATATTTCCAGTCGCGTTTTTCATATGGCGGCTCACTTTTTTGGGAGACACTGTCGGCTTTGCTTCTTTGCCAGCCCTTTTTTTCCGCCTTATCAATTTCTTCGGCCTCCCCGGATACAATAAAAATCCGCAACGATTCTCCGACTTGCGGCGCAGCCAGTCCCACTCCATCAGGAGTATTTTTGAGCGCCTCTTTCATTTGGGAGATTAGACGTTGGACGCGGGAAGTGGGAATGCCGCCAACAGGTATTTCTGTGGCTTTTCTTCGTAGGACCCTACTCGGTTCTTTTACGATGGGAGTTGTTTTTTCCACGTTTTCTTTTATCCCCCCACCTTCCCAGAATATACCGTAGCTTGCTGCGGGGATGAATGGGTGCCGTAGAAATTCTTCCCGCGGGGTCCAATACCCCGCTGGGAAGGTGGGGGGATTTATTTCCCTTTTTTCTTCTAAGGTTTTTGAATTTTACGCCCGGTTTTTTAGCAAGCCCCTTGAGCGCGGCAAAAAAATACTTTCCGCGCGCCTCAATAGGTAAATCTTCTTTTTCCAGTACCCGCCTAGCTAGAGCTCTAAGATCCGATTCATAGTAAAGTTTAGCAATTCCAAGATAAGCGGCAAAGCGTTTGGGCTCTTTCATCATTCGTGTAATATCATCCGCCAAAACATGTTCTCTGGAATGAAGATGTTTATCGGGTTCAAGCTTCATACCTCCTCAATTTTAGCAAAAAGTAATCAGTTGAGCAATTTTATATTTTTATGCTATTATACAAAAATGAAGCGGCGTGTTTTTATCGCGATTCCCGTTCCGGAGAATATGAAAAAGAAAGCGGGTGAATGGCAGAAAAAGCATGCGGACTTAAAAGTGCGCTGGATAAAACCGGAAAATCTGCATATTACCGTAATTCCGCCCTGGTACGTTGATGAAAACCAACTTTATGAGGTTGCGAGATTGTTGCCTTTTACGCTTAAGGGACTGGAATCGTTTCCCATCTTATTTTCTAAAGTGTTATTAGGCCCCCCAGGACAACAGAGCAGGCTCCTCTGGGCTGAAGGTATAACACCGAAAAAGTTTATCCCCCCACCTTCCCAGAATACCCCGCAGCTTGCTGCAGGGATGAATGGGCGCCGTAGAAATCCTTCCCGCGGGGTCCAATACCCCGCTGGGAAGGTGGGGGGATTTATAGAGTTGAAAGAGGGGTTTGAAGAAGCCCTGCTTGCAAACCCCAAAACAGGTTTTTACAAAAAAGAAAGTCGCCCGGCAAAACTGCATCTTACGATAGCGCGTTTCCGGCCGGGGTCCATAAAAAAATTACCCCAACCGACTGGGGTAGTGAACTGGAATTTTAAAGTAGGAGAAGTAAATCTTATGGAATCCCGCCTACAAAAGGGTGGGGCAGAATATGCGGTTCTGGAATCTGTTAAGTTTGGCCCCGACTTTTAAGCGCAATTTTATGGAGTTGAGCAAGATATGACCCCTTTATATGTTTATCGGTTTTTAATGCTTTTTTACAGATTTCACATTCTTCCATTTCCGGTATTTCTGGAAAAGGGGATTTGTAAGTCTCGGGCATAAGAATTTCCTCCCTAAAACGATCTATGCATAGAATAACGGAAAAAAATCAAACTGTCCACTTCATTGGTATAGGCGGCATAGGAATCAGCGCCCTGGCCAAGTATTATTTTTCGCGAGGCAGCGTAATAAGCGGGTCTGATTTGATATCTTCCGAAATTACCGCCGAGCTTTTAAAGATGGGTGGAGACATAAAAATCGGTCCGCATAAAAAAGACAACCTTCCGAAAGACGCTTCCGCCGTTATTTATACTTCTGCCACACCCCTAAGTAATCCCGAATTAAACGAGGCTAAGCTTCGTAGGCTGAAGCCAAAAAATTACGCCCAAGCGCTGGGTAAACTTACCAAACAGTACCAGACCATTACTATTTCCGGCGCGCATGGAAAAAGCACTACCACGGCTTTGGCCGCATTGGTTCTTGAAGAGGGCTATTTGGATCCGACTGTTATTGTCGGCACCAAGGTAAAGGAATTTGGCAATTCCAATTTTCGCCGCGGCTTTGGAAAACATTTGATAATTGAAGCTGACGAGTGGAATAGATCTTTCCTTAATTATGCACCAGTGATTGCCGTAGTTACTAATATAGATACCGAGCATCTGGATACTTATAGAACTTTTGCCGGAGTTAAGAAGACCTTTCAGAAATATCTGGAAAAGGTTCCTAAAGATGGCGCAATTATAGCTAACTATGATGATCCTGAATTAAAATCTCTTGTCAAAAAAATCGGGAAAAAAGTTATTGGTTATTCGCTTCAAGATAAAGAAGCTTCGTCTGTAAGAAACGTACTGCGCATTCCCGGAGAGCATAATGTTTCCAATGCCTTGGCCGCGCTTAGGCTGGGACGGTTGCTGGGTGTCTGTGAGGCAGACATTTTGCGAGCCATATCGCGTTTCAGCGGCACGTGGCGAAGATTTGAGTTAAAAGGCATGCTCAACGGCGCCTATGTTTTTTCCGATTACGGCCACCATCCGCGGGAGATTACAGCAACTATTGCGGCAACGCGCGAGCGTTTCCCGTTTAGGCGCATCTGGTGCGTATATCAACCGCACCAGTACCAGCGCCTGATGTATTTGTGGAATGATTTTGTAGGCGCGTTTGATCGCGCTGACAAAGTTTGCCTTTTACCAGTATATGATGTGGTAGGACGCGAGACCAAAACCGCGCGCGCAAAAGTAAATTCCCTAAAACTAACTCATGAGTTGGTACGGCGCGGCAAAACCGCATTTCACCTAGACACGTTTGACGAAGCCAAAAATTTTATCCAGTCCGAGGCACACGCGGGAGACGTAATAATTGTTATGGGGGCTGGGGATATATATAATCTTAGCAACAAATTAGTATTATAAAAGTTATCCACAGAATTAATGGCCATTTGACAGTTTAGGGATAATCATGTTATGATTTATATGGGTTGCCTGGGGGAAAAAAGAATGTGGCCTAATCAGAATCATCCGGAACGCAAGGACGACGAAGTATTTTTGAGCAATATGGCATATCACGACTTTTTGAAGATACGCTGGCAAACTAAGAGATGCGGTCAATATCCTTATGCAAACGGCAAGCCGGTGAACGTCCCTGGTTTTTCTCCTGTTTTTGTAAAGAAATCAGAAATTCAAGAGTTTGGTCTTGAGCTTCCAAAAGTAGAGGAGGCATGAAGATGGTTACAGATCGTATGGTTTTTGCAGTAACAGCACAGGCGGGATCAGGAATGGAACTAAACCAGCTTTATGTTGAACTTTCCCAAGCGATCGCGGAGATTCTTCATCGGCATGGTTATTATCTTGAAACAGCCGGGCGAAGAGCAGTATTTCAATCCACGCAGGAAAACATTGAGGAGCCGTTAAGCGAAAAAGATTGGCAGTATCTTAATATGAGGACCATTGTCTGATACGCCACAATCTTATTTGTGGATGCACCGCAAACCTTAAGGGGTTCTGCGGTGTTTTTTGTCCGCCGACTTCGGCCAGACCCCCCTACCCTTGCATTAAAATTATTTTTGTGCTATTATTATTTTTAGATTAATCAAAGGAGGTGGGTCTTGGGTCTTTTACTTTGGACAGCCGTGTTTGTTTTCAGCGCCGCAGTTCTTATCAAATCAGCGGGCTGGTTTGTGAAAGGGGCAGAAGATATAGGATTGCGTTGGGGTATGCCACCATTTCTTATTGGTGCCACCATTGTGGCCGCAGGAACTTCTCTGCCTGAACTTGCCTCGTCGCTAGCAGCGGTTACGAGGGGGGAAACAGGGTTGGTTATGGCCAATGTTGTGGGTTCGAATATCACCAATATCTTTTTGATTCTTGGTGTTGCTGCAATTTCAGCCGGCGGATTAAGGTTGGGATCTGACTTTTCATTATTGGAGTTAACAATGCTGCTGTTGGGGAACATTCTTCTTGCTGCAATTTCTTGGAATGGGATTGTGGGTACATTGGCGGGATTGTTTCTTCTTGGCAATTTTATCGTCTATATCGTATTTAAGTTCTTGAGAGAATCACGGTTTTTAGTAGGAGAATCTATGCGAGATATACGTGGACGGGCGAAGTTGGCAGGAGACATGGGTTTACCGCGGCTTTCAACTTCAAGAAGTGTCGTCTTGTTGAGCATGGGGATTGTTGGTCTTTCTTTGGGCGCGCAGTATGTCATAGAGTCAATCCTTTCACTTTCCCGCCTCCTCCATATCCCCGGTACACTTATCGCTATTACCGCTTTGGCTATTGGTACTTCGCTTCCTGAACTTGTGGTGTCGGTAAGCGCTGTTTTAAAGAAAAAGGAAGGAATTGCGGTAGGCAATATCATAGGATCCAATATTTTTAACGCTCTCTTTATTGTAGGCCTTTTGGCACCTTTTAAGGACCTACGGGTTGATATGCTAACCAGAAAAGTCGGGTTGCCGTTCTTGATTTTGTCAGCGGTATTAATAATTTGGCCGTGGTTCAAAGGAGAGATTACCAGACGGTCGGGCATAGTATATCTTCTGATCTTCCTGATTTTTCTCACGCTTCTGGCGGGCTCTCTGGGTTAATTCGTAAATAGGGGTCGTGCTTCTTTTGGGCACGGCTTTTTGATGATTTGACTCCAGCCCAGACTCCTTTAAAATACATGCTATGAGCCAATTTGATTGGAAAAAATACATCAAAGTCTATAACGTACTTATCGCGGTCGTGATACTTGGACTGGCTTTTGGAGGCGGTGTTTATTATGGCTACCAAAATCGGCCGGCGGTTGAGAAGGTATTAAATGTGGTTGGACAAACTCCGCCGCCGCAGTTTCAGGATGTAGATTTTAACCTTTTTTGGGACGTCTGGTCGCGCCTTGAGGATAAGTTTGTAGATCGGGCAAAGATTAACCGTCAAGATTTAGTTTATGGCGCTATCTCTGGACTGGTAAAAGCGTTAAAGGATCCGCACAGCGAATTTTTGCCTCCGGCCCAAACCAAACAATTCCAGGAAGATATTAAAGGATCTTTTGACGGCATTGGAGCAGAAATTGGCATTAGGAAGAGTGTTCTTACTGTTGTTGCGCCCCTTAAAGGAATGCCGGCAGAAAAAGCCGGACTCAGGGCCGCAGACAAGATTTTGAAAATTGACGACACCCTCACTGCAGACTTGACTTTGGATGAAGCTGTGCGTTTGATTCGCGGCCCCAAGGGCACGGAGGTAAAACTTCTTATTTTGAGGGATTCTTTTGAGCAACCTAAAGAGTTTAAAATTACCCGCGACACTATCCGGGTGCAGATTGTTGAGACCGAAAGAAAACCAGACGGGATATTTGTTATTAAGTTGAATCATTTTACCGAGGGGGCGGCGTTTGAGTTCAGAAAAGCAGTAAAAGAATTTTACGAGACAGATTCTAAAAAGTTAGTTCTGGATCTTCGTAACAACCCCGGGGGTTTTCTGGCGGTGTCCATAGACATCGCCAGCTGGTTTGTACCGGCTGGAGAAGTCGTGGCGCGGGAAAGATTTGCCGATGGATCAGAAGAAATTTATCGCTCTACCGGCTATCGTTTATTTGAGAAGGTGCCGATGGCGGTTTTGGTAAATGAGGGTTCGGCTTCAGCTTCGGAAATTGTAGCCGGGGCAGTGCGTGATATTCGCGGAGTAAAATTGGTGGGCACTAAAACTTTTGGAAAGGGGTCAGTGCAGGAAATATTATCACTTCCCGGCAAATCTTCTTTAAAAATCACTATTGCTAAGTGGTTGACACCAAAAGGCGAGGAAATAAACGGTACGGGGCTGGAGCCTGATATCAAGGTGGAGCTGCCCAAGGATCGGGAGTTGAAAGAAGGCGAGGATCCGATAATGGAGAAGGGGATTGAGGTATTGAAAGGGTTATAAAAACCAGGTATCGCGTGCGATACCTGATCAGTTTATCCCCGCACCTTCCCAGAAAACCACGTAGCTTGGGAAGTCAGACTTCCCTTGCTGCGGGGACGAAGGGACGTCATAAAAATCCTTCCTGCGGGATTTAGTGCCTCGTAGAAGGGTGTGGGGATTTATTTATCGCTCGGCCTGCAACCACTTTCTTGAAGGAATTCTTTGTATCCTTGGGCAATTCCTTTTGAAATTGCTTCCAGAACTTTGCTATCCCGTCTGTGATGAGGAGTATCTGGTACTGCCTCCTTCAAAAAGGTTTTTAAACCCTCTGTTAGCCCTCTTTGAATGGTAAAGCTAACAGCTGAACCAAACGGCACAGTCCAGTAACGTCCACTGAATGCCTCACTAAACAATCCAGAAAGAGCCTCTCTGGTACCAGCTTCTATCGCTTTCTCAACAGTCTCTATAAACCATATACGGTTGTCCCGATCCGCGCTATGGCGAGGAGCTTGATTCAAAAATTCAACAAGTCCCTGTGCTATACCGGCAACGATTTCTTCCCGGGTTGGTTCCATAACTCTTCTCCTCCGTAGGATTGAAGCCCGGAGTAATTATAACATAGATTATTTTACTCAGCAAGTTTTATTTTTCCCCTGCGTACTTGTTGTTCAATCCAGAGGGAAATATTTTTATGAGGGAGAAGAGCCGCTGGAATTATAGTGCATTTGCAATCGGCCAAAAATTCTTTGATGGCCACCTCTCTGCCATCGGATGCAAGTAAATAGGGGACCACAATAACCCCCCTTCCCGCTTTTTGTTCTTGCCGTATGCTGTCTCTGATTTTATCTATTGCCTGATTGCGGATAAAATCAGGCGCGTCATCGCGAAAAGTATGGTAGAGCACCTGTAGGTTTTTGAATTTGCTCCGCATTCTTTCGGCGTAGAGCTGAAGATCCTGCAGCCAGAGTTTATTATCTGTTTCCGAAACAGGGCCATGCGCAAGAAGCACAATACTTATATTTTCTTTATTAGAGATTGAGGCGACACGTTCTTCCAATATTGATGCAATAAGGGGATGATAGTTGATCGGGCTGGCAATGACATGGGGGACTGAAAATTCTACGCGTCTCACAATATCCATCAGCGGCTCCGTATGATCCGCATGTTCGGACGGCATTGGGTTTGAATGTTTTTTGCCGTGTTCAATCAGAAGCCCAAAAAGAATATCTGGTTCCTCCCGTATTCCAAGCACATATTCCAGTTGCCGATAAAGTTCGCTGTGAGAGGAGAGGAAAAGCGGGACCACAACAATTTTATTTACACCCTCTTTTTGAAGCGACACGATTTCTTGTTGGATTACATCAGGATCAGCCATTCCAAAAACAACCTGGCGTTTGAAATTACCCCGAGCTGCGGAAAGAGCCTTCAGCAACTCTTTATTCCAATTTTGGTTTCCACCATGTGCAAGCATCAGCACTCCAAGTTTTGGGTCATTGATTTCTTCCTGTGGTTTTACACAACCTGACAGTAAGGTTAGTATAAGTAAAGTAAAAACAAGGAGACCGCCTATACTACTAGTTGCTGCAATTTTGTATTTGCCCATCGCCCAGCCTTATTTTTAGGTACCATCAAGACTATACAATAAATCCCCCCACCTTCCCAGCGGGGTATTGGACCCTGCGGGAAGGATTTCTACGGCGCCCATTCATCTCCGCAGTCCAGCCTTCGCAGTGTGAGCTGGCTGCTTCGGCGGAGTGGACCAAGCTGCGGGGTATTCTCGGAAGGTGGGGGGATAAAACAGGTGAAAATAAAAATCAGAGGTTTGGTTCAGAGAATCTTTTGTTGAGAGTGAGTAAGAAAATTTGCAAAAATTAGTGGAATGGTGTAGAAAGGGGACTGAATGGTCGAGTGTTAAATAAATTGAAACAGAGTGGAAAGAAGCCAGCGGAGAATTTTCTGTCTTTGAAATTAAATCATGAAAACCATTATTCTTGCCTCGACGTCTTTGCGCAGAAAAGAGTTTCTGGAAAAATTGGGCCTGAAGTTTAAAGTGGTAGAAAGCGGCTATAAGGAAAATATGAATTTACCGCTTTCGCCACCAAGTCTGGCAAGATTTTTATCTAAAGAAAAAGCGCGGGCCGTTATTAAAAGATTCCCGCAATCACTGGTGATTGCGGCTGATACAGTCGTGGTTTGTCGGGGCCAGATAATAGGCAAGCCGCGGACCAAAAAAGAAGCCGTACGGATGCTGCGACTTTTGAGTGGAAGGTATAACTTCGTGTTTACCGGATTTACCGTGATAGATGGCGCTAAGCAGAAAACCGTCACACGTGTAGTTAAGACAAAGGTGTATTTTAGGAAACTTGCTCCCAGCGAAATCAAAGCTTACGTGCGTTCTGGAGAACCGTTTGGCAAGGCGGGCGCGTATGCCATTCAGGGACTGGGCGCCATTTTTATTAAAAAAATAGAAGGAGACTACTCTAATGTTGTTGGTCTACCGCTTCATGTCTTATCTGCGGTGCTTAAGAAATTTAACGTTTCAATTTTATGAAAGTATTGCTTCTACAAGATATCACGACTTTGGGTAAAAAAAATGACGTGAAAGACGTGAGCGATGGTTACGCTCGCAATTTTTTATTCCCCAGAAATCTGGCTAAGCCAGCAACCGAGGCGGCGCTTAAGAACCTTGTCCAGCAAAAAGTCCGGGAAGAGCACGAAAAATCCGAGGAATATCAGAAATATAAAGCACTTGTGGATAAACTTAAGTCGCTCACTCTTTCTTTCAGGGTTAGGATAGGAGAGAAAGGAAGAGCGTATGGCTCTGTTACAGCAGTAAAAATTCGTGATGCGTTGAAAAAGCAGGGGATTGAAGTTAATAAGGAGTGGGTTTTATTAGAGGAGCCGATTAAAACTGCAGAAGAGAAAGTAGTTAGAATAAAACTTCCGCAAGAGTTCAAAGGAGGGGTTAAAATAATAGTAGAAGCTGAATAAAAAATGGCGCGTTATATATTTGTATGCGGCGGGGTAATGTCAGGTATTGGAAAGGGAATAGCGGTTGCCTCTATAGGCCGCATTCTCAAAAGCCGTGGTTTTCGCGTCACTGCCGTTAAAATTGATCCTTATTTAAATGTAGATGCCGGCACTATGAACCCCGTAGAACACGGGGAAGTTTTTGTAACCGAAGACGGCATGGAATGTGATCAGGACATCGGCAATTACGAGCGGTTTCTTGATGAAAATATTTCCCGCGAAAACTATATGACTTCCGGTTCGGTTTATCAGGCCGTGATTGAACGTGAAAGAAATCTTGAGTACGGAGGCAAATGTGTGCAGGTTGTGCCCCACATTCCGCATGAGGTAATACGGCGTCTGGAGCGCGCCGCCAAAAAAGCAAGGGCCGATTTTACGGTAATTGAAATCGGCGGAACAGTAGGAGAGTATGAAAACATTCTTTTTTTGGAAGCGGCGCGGATGATGCACCTTTCGCGGCCCCAAGATGTTCTTTTTGTTTTGGTATCTTACCTTCCGATACCGGCAATGATTGGCGAGATGAAGACCAAGCCCACCCAACACGCGGTGCGTGCCATGAATGCCGCAGGAATTCAGCCGGATATTATTATTGCGCGTTCCGTTGTGCCTATGGATGATCCGCGAAAAAAGAAGCTGGCTGTATTTTGTAACGTAAGTGAGGAGGATATTATTTCCGCGCCCGACGTTAAAGTTATCTATGATGTGCCGGTAAATTTTGAAAAAGACCACCTAGGCGACAGAATTTTAGACAAATTCAGTCTTAAAGCACGTAGGCGCGACCTTGGTGAATGGAAAAATTTTATTCAACGCACTCACAGATTTAGAAAGCCGGTGCGAATTGGCATTGTGGGTAAATACTTTGGCACCGGAGTTTTTACTCTTGCCGATTCGTATATTTCGGTGATTGAGGCTATAAAACACGCAAGTTGGAGTTTAGGATTTGCTCCCGAAATATCTTGGCTTAATGCCGAGACCTATGAAAAAAACCGGCGCGCTCTTAGTGAACTTAAATCCTATGGAGGAATTATTGTGCCGGGCGGATTTGGAAGCAGGGGAGTGGAGGGCAAGATTAAAACTATAGAGTTTTGTCGTAAAAATAAAATCCCATTTTTGGGACTCTGTTACGGCCTCCAGCTTGCGGTAATTGAGTTTGCGCGCAACGTCTGCAAACTGCGCGGGGCGCATACCACCGAAGTAAACCCAAAAACCAAATATCCGGTAATCCACACCCTACCGGAACAATTGGTAAATATTCGCGAAAAAAGAATGGGTGGATCAATGAGGTTGGGTGCCTACACCTGTGAGTTGAAGCCGGGCACAATGGGATTTGACGCATATGCAACTAAGTTGATTACGGAGCGGCACCGTCACCGCTACGAGGTAAATAACGACCATCGTGAGATTTTGGAAAAGAGGGGAATGGTATTTTCCGGTATTAATCCGGAACGGAATCTGGTTGAAATTATTGAATTGTCCGCCAAAGGCGGATCCGCCTCGGGCGGAAAAAATCACCCCTTTTTTATGGGTACCCAGTTTCATCCCGAGTTTAAATCCCGGCCCCTGAAACCACACCCGCTGTTTAAGGGGTTTATACGGGCCGCGACAAAAACGAGAGTGTAAGAGCGCTTTTTAGGATCCGGTTACAGTTACGACCTTGATACGTTTTTGAGACCCGTCAAAGCGGGTTTTTCTTTTTTCCAAGAATTTGACAATTCCTTTCCGGAGTGCAAATAATGTATCATCTCCACCTCGTTTTACACCTTCACCCGCATAGAATTTTGTGCCTCTTTGCCGGATTAAAATAGCCCCGGGTTTTACCCGTTCTCCACCGTATTTTTTAACTCCTAAGTATTTGGGTTGGGAATCGCGGCCAAATTTGCCGGCTCCCGCGGATTTGGTATGTGCCATATTGGTTTTAAGTTCTAGGTTGTAAGTTTAAGTTTTAAGTTGGTAGTTAAAGTTTTTACTTGAACATTAAACCTTAAACACAAACTTAGAACTTACAACCCCAAACTAAAAACATGTTATCAAAGTATATTTTAAAAGTCAAGAACTGGGTAGAGGTAAACACGTCCGACCTCTACGTCGCTGCCCTGATTTTTCTCGTGAGCTTGGCGAGCTTCGGTTTGGGCCGCCTTTCGGTTTTGTGGCCGCAAAAAGAACCCATTACAATAACCAATAACTACGAACCAGTAGTTAGTAAACCGACTGGCGCCGGCGCATCCCAAGGAGTTGCTTCTACAGGTCTTTCCGTAAAAGGAAAATATGTTGCCTCCAAATCCGGCACCGCTTACCACTACCCGTGGTGTCCCGGAGCATTAAAAATCAAAGAAGAAAACAAAATTTGGTTTGACACCAAAGAAGAAGCGGAAAAAGCGGGGTATAAGCCGGCAGGAAATTGCGAAGGGCTATGAAAACTTGACAGAAATTGAGATTTTTGATATGGGTAAAAATACCCCAAAAAGGAGGGGGTATCATGACTCTGGAGGAACTTAAAAGCGGTCTTCAAGAGATAGTGGAGAAACTGAAAGCAATAGGGCAGTTGGTGGGTGGAACACAGGACTTCGAGGGTTTTGAAGAGGAGTTTGAGGAGGGGGTCAGGATTACCGTGACCATCAAAATCGCTCTTTTATTTGCAGAGTATTTTGGGGTTGACGCAGAAACCTTGGCTAAATTTTTAAACCGGAACTAACCCTTCCGGTTTTCTAATTTTCATGCTAAGTATAGAGTGGTACCTTTATTTTTGGGAGGAAGGATGCAGGATGTAGACACTATAGGTCTGACTGGTGGTCCTTGTGCCGGAAAAACTACAGGTAAAAACTATGTTGCCGAAAAACTTTCCGATTACGGCTATGGTGTAATTATAGTGCCGGAAGCCGCCACCGAACTTTTTATGAGCGGAGTAAGAATTCATGGTCCCTCGGGTGTGGGTGTTTTTAACTTTCAGAAGCAGATAATTGAACGCCAAATAGAGAACGAAAACAGGTATCGCCACTGGGCAGGCCTTTTACCCAGTCCCAAACGTCTTGTGATTTGTGACCGTGGTGTTATGGATTGTGGGGCTTATATGGATGCTGGAGAATTTGCGGCCTTGGTTGAGAGTATGGGCTGGAATGTTGCCAGGTTTCTGGCGCGCTATAAGGGTGTTTTCCATCTTGTTACGGCGGCAGACGGCGCCGAGGCTTTTTATACCACCGTCAATAATCCGGCCCGTAGAGAAACTCCGGAAGAGGCCCGGGTTGCAGACCGTCTGACCCAGGAGGTATGGGTTGGCCACCAGCATTTAAGGGTTGTTGATAATTCTACTGATTTTGAAGGCAAAATGCGTCGGCTCCTTGCTGCTATTTGCCGCGTCATAGGAATACCGGCACCGCTGGAGATAGAACGACGCTTTTTAGTGGAATCACCCAATATTTCCAATATCATAACCTCCGGCATCAAAGTTGTAGGTGTTTTTATTGAACAGAGGTACCTCAAGAGCGAAACCGATCTGATACGCCGGATTCGCAAGCGCGGGCAGGAAGGCCATTTTGTCTATTATCAAACTGAAAAGCGCGAAATTAAGCCCGGTGTTCGTGCCGAAACCGAAAAAGAAATAGGGCCTCTGGAATACTTGCGACTTTCTAGGGAAGCATGCGATTCAGCGTTTGACGTAATTGAGAAACGCCGCTACTGTTTTTTGTGGAGAGGCCAGTATTTTGAGCTTGATATTTTTGAAAAACCAAAACGACTAGCGGGCTTAACCATATTAGAGATTGAGCTAACAGAGGAAAATGATAAAATAGATATTCCCCCTTTCTTGAAGGTAATAACGGAGATAACACAGGATACCAGTTTTTCTAATAGAGAATTGGCGCGAAGGCCAAGTTAAAATTGTTCCACCGGAAGATTGTCTTCCGGTTTTTTGATTTTCTGGTAAGATGCCGTAAGAACCACGTATTCTTTGGAAACCGTGCGGCTATTCTCAACCGCAAGCCGTATTTCTTCCGGGATTTCTTTTAGCACGCGGCGAAGTTTTACTTCGTCCGCCTTCAAGATTTCTCCCCATTTTCCAAGAGGGGAGAGGAGCTCCCGGATTTTTGTCCAATCATAATCATAACGCTGTACAGTTTTTTGAGAGAGTACGCCTTCTTCCCCAAAGACGCGTGTTAAACCGCTGCTCGCCATGTAGGTTTTGATCTGTTTTTGCAGCTCTTCAATCCGGTTTTCATTTTGTTGAGAGGCCTTTTTCAGCTCAAAGTACTCTTTTAAAATCGTTTGTATGTTGTCGGTTTTTTGTTGTTTGTTGCGGTAAAGATGCCGCCAAGCCGGACACATAGGTTTATACCCGCACCAGTCGCAAAGTGGCCCAGGCATTGGTTCAAATTCTTTTCCGGAGCTAAGGCGTCCTTGAATCTCACCTATTGTTTTCAAAATATGATTTTTTGTCTTCTCTGTAGTTTCAGTCGTAGCTTTGGTGGAGAGTTTTTCGCCGTGTTTTAAGAAATATAGGCTTAGTTTTATATCCTCCGCATTTATATGCGGCCAGCGTTTTTGCAGCCCCAGAGAATATAATGAAAGTTGCAGGTCGCGGTTAAGCATCTCCTGAGAAGGCATGCGCTTGGAGGTTTTATAGTCAATTATTTCGTACTGACCGTCGGAGAGTTTATCTACACGGTCTATTTTCCCCGCCAAGATATGGGACTCTCCGGTTTTATTGTCAGCCAGCACTACTTCAAAACGAGATTCAAGATCAAGCACCATATAGTTCCACGGCGCATTTTTCTCGTAAAATTTTTTGAGCATTCGGACGCCGCTTTCAAAATAAATTTTTTCTTCTTCATCCGACCACGATCTCTTTAGCGGATCATGTCCTGCCTCTTTTTCAAAAACTTCACGCGCTGGCCAGTGCTCTCGAAAATAGGCCGTCACCTCATCCAGGGTAGGGAAGAGGGGATCGCGTGAAAACATAAATTTCAGCGTATCGTGAATGAGCGTGCCAAAAAGCGCTTCCCGCGATTTAGGAACCCGTATCCGGTCAATTTCCTGAAGTTTGTATTTTTGTGGGCACTGTAGATATGTTTCTATTGCGGAGTAGGAAGTGCGCATGTTATATAAACTATAGCTTGAGAGTTTTTTGAAAACAAGGAGGTTGGGTATGCGCCACCTTTACTTTGCCACCCAAAGAGAGAGTAAGGTTAATTCGCTTAAACGTGAGCTGGAACGGCTTCCTAATTGGGGAGTTCTTACCATACCATTTGATGTGCCTGAGCCTCGCGGTGAGAATGTTAAAGAAATTGCTCTTGCCAAAGTAGGATATGCACAAAAATTTATTACTAAAACAGGCGTAATTGCGCTTGATGCCGGCTTTTATATTGATGCGCTTGACGGTTTTCCCGGAGCAATGGTTAATCACATACTCAAAAATACGACTTTGGGCGTTGAGGCTTTTCTGAAACTCATGTGTGGTGTAAAAACACGCAGCTGTCGTTTTACGGAATGTCTTGCTTTTCTTGACCCTAAACTTACCCGCAGGCCCATCTGTTTTGAAGCGGAGATACCGGGGACTTTGGCCGAAGAGCAAAGAGGGGATTTCCGCCCCGATCAGCACTGGTCCCAGCTGGCCACTATTTTTATTCCCAAAAATGAATCCAAAACTCTGGCCGAAATGTCTGAGGCCGAATATGAAAAATGGAGAACAATAAGAGAAAAATCGGCGATGAAACTTTTTGTAGACTGGCTTTCGCAATTTTAATCTTGACTTTGTTGCAACCCCCGTGTTAGAATATAAGTCAGCCTAAGGAAAGGAGCATGCAGATGGCGAGCCCCAAAGAATATCTGCAAGGACAGGTTATTGAACGTCGTGATCTTACTCCGGATCTAATGATTATGAAATTTGCGCTTGCGTACCCTTTGCAGTTTATACCCGGCCAATACTGCACTTTGGAGATTGATGGCACGGCGCGACCTTACTCTATTGTATCAGCACCGCATGAGTCGTATCTTGAACTTTTCTTTGAGCTTGTACCGGAAAAATTCCGAACCGAAAAGTCCCTGACCCCACGCATCTGGAAACTTAAAGTAGGGGATACGATTTCTTTTTGGCCAAAAGCCAAAGGAGCGTTCGTACTTGATGAAAGTTATGATACGCAAGTTATGGTAGCGACAGTAACTGGTGTTGCGCCCTATGTCAGTATGATTCGTACCTATCGTCATGGCGGTTACTATCACCGTTACTGGCCGCCGAGAGGATGGGGTTGGTTTATACTACAGGGCGCAAGTTATCAGGATGAGTTTGGGTATTTGGATGAACTGCGTCAGTATCATGACAAAGGCTGGATCTTTTATGTACCTACGGTTAGCCGTCCCCAAGAAGAACGTAATCATGGTTGGCTTGGTCAAACCGGTAGAGTAAATGCTATTATGCCTGAGCTGTTTCGTAACCTTTTCATTGAAGCTAATCGGAGAACTGTTTGTTACCTTTGTGGTAATGAAGGTATGGTGCAGGTTTTGGGCAACAAAAAATCAAGGGCCGATAAGCCACGTGGCTGGCTTTTCACCACAGCGGGTTTTAGCGAGAAAGAAGTGAAAGAAGAGATATTTTTCTAGTGAATTGGGTTGCGTTATCTTTTGGTATACTGATTTTTATCTCTTTGGAGAGTCTGTTTCTCCTGAAAACCAATTTTACTCCGACCTCTTTTACCACGGGTACAATTAGCGCTTTAGTCCTCGGTATTTTTATGTGGTTTGTTTGGGAACTTGGAGTACAGATTTTAAGTAAACACAGAAAGTGCGCGGAATGCGGAGACATGTTTCGCTCTGGAGAAGAAGTAAGGATCAGATACTTTGCAACAAATGCCAGGATTTTATTGATGCTAGGCATGCACAGAACCGATAGGAAATCACCTATCGGTTTTTTAGTTAGGGGACTGTGGATAAGTATGTTTGGTGTTTATGATTTTATTATAATAAACTGAGTATAATATCCCTACTGCTCAGTTTTGTTTTAGAGCAAAGACTGAACAATGGGGATGTCCAAGACTTATGTCACTTCCCTATCTAGATGACTTTCTTCTATCAATAAAAACCAATAATTACTCTCCAGAAACTCTGTATAATTATGAACGGGATTTAAAAGTATTTGAGCGGTTTCTTAAGGACGATACACAAACTCCCTTCCAAAAGACGTCCAAGCGAACCGTTGAACTATACAAGGCCTATTTATCTTCTCGTGACCGACGAACAGCACGGGGTGAGAAAAACGCTATAAAACTCTCAGCCGGCTCTATAAATCGCGCCTTGTCCAGTCTCCGTAGATATCTCAAATATCTGGTTGAGGTTGACCTTAAGGTCCCTCTTGCGCCCGAAGCTGTAAAATTAGTTAAAACACCTAAAAAGCATCCGCGGGTTGCTGAATTTGAAGCGTTGGTACAGCTGATTGAATCCCCTACCAAATTTGAAAAGATAACAGAAATAGCGTTTAGAAATCGAGCCATGCTGGAGACTCTTTTTGCAACAGGTATGCGTATCTCCGAGCTAATTTCATTAAATAGAGATCAGATAGATAAAACTGGCAGAATTTTTATTCGCGGCAAGGGCAAAAAAGAGCGATTCGTATATTTGACCGACCGCGCCAAAAAACATATTTGGGGGTACTTATCGGTGCGTAACGATAGCCACCCGGCATTATTTATCCCCTATCGCGGCCGCAACGCAGGAAAGTCTGCCACCCGTATATCGTCAAATTATCTGCAGATGAAGATAAAACAATATCGTGGGCGCCTGGAAATTAATGTCCCTACTTCCGCGCATTCATTGCGGCACGGCTTTGCCACGTATCTGGCTGAACAAGGGGCTAATCCTGCCGCTATTCAGATTTTGCTTGGTCATGAGTCTCTCCAGACCACTACTCGTTATGTACACGCTTCTGACAAGTATGCCGAGAATACACACAAGAGATTTCATCCTTTAAAATAGTTTTGACGCGCAACCCCTTACCAATTTTGCCAGATTATACAGCATGTACCCGCCATAGGCAGGAAGACAAGAAGTCAAGCGAAGCGCGTGGCCGAATAGGCCATCCCTCGATGGACGAAGCGCTTCGCCTCCCACGATCTCGCAAAATTGGTGACGGGGTTCTACAAATAGAATCTCGGCAGCTTGGGAAGTCAGACTTCCCTTGCTGCCGAGAAGTTCAAATTAGAAATTATGAAGTTATTCTCCCAATGCCTTTGACACCTGTTCCAGTAAATCCACAATCACCTGAAAAAAAACTTTTAATACTTTAGCCGACCAGCCGATAAATTTGGCAAGATCAATACCGGTTTCTTCCTTCACTCCCCTGCTAACTTCTTTAAGTTGCGGAGAAGATTTTTTTAGCGCTTCTTCCGGTGTCGGAATCTCAATTTGTTCATTGGGAGAAATGGGGATGGTTATATTTTTTTTAAAAAGCTCAAACCATTTATTGGGGTCAAGAAGTTCATTTACGGTTGCGGCAAATTCTTTTTTGGTCTCCTCTATTCCGAAACTTGCAAAGGGCGTAAGCGCAAGCAACATTGCCAGCGACCAAATATACAAAAGATTATTTTTACTCTTTTTTGGTTTCATAAGTATAAGAGTGGGTTGATAGAACCTCCAAAGGGCAGTAATCCGCAGGTTCCTTTGGGCCCTAAGCGTATTTCCACTGTCCGGGCGTCGTAGAGCGTAAAGTGAAGGTGCGGGCCTGTGGATAACCCAGTACTGCCCATATATCCTATTATATCACCCCTTTTGACTTCCTGGCCAGTCGTTACTTTTATAAGCGACATATGGGCATACATAGTAGCTAAGTTGTTTTTGTGGTCAAGCACTATATATTTTCCGTAAGCTCCTCTGCGGCAGTAGCGGTCAGTATCCCCTACTGCGAGCACCATGCCGCTATCGGCGGCAAGTATGGGCGTGCCGACTGACGCGCTTATATCAATACCGTTATGGAATTTATAAAAATCGCGTCCGCGTCCTCGTGTGAACGGAGTTTCGCCATATTCCTGCGAAAGAAGTCCTTCGGCCGGCCAGAGCAGAAATCTCTCGCGCCTCTGCGGCAGGGACTCGGGGTCAACCCGCTTTCTTAATTCGTTTTCCAGTTCTTCCATCTCCCGCAGAATTTCTTCTTCTTTTCGTTCGGTCTCCCGCAACAGGGCTTGATACCGCGTCTCCTGATTTTTGGTTTCCTTTAGGAGCTGGTCTTTGTCGCGCTTTACACTGTCTTGAATCTTTTTACGGTCTTGCAGCGAATCCTGCAAATTTTCCAGCTCGTCTTTTTTGTCTTCGGCCTGCGCCTTTTTGATGGTAAGTTCCTTTTGTAGAACGCGCAGATCATCCAGCGATCCTAAAATCTTTTTTTCAGTCAACGCCGCATAGTCAAGCTGTCGGAAAAAATCAGAAAGCAGACTGTTTCGTACCAGAATTTCCAGAAGAGATTGCTGCTCACTTTCCGATATGATTTGTATCAGTCCTCCCAGCCCCTGCTTAAGTTTATTTACGGCTATTTCCTTTTCCCGGATTTCAAGCTTCAGGGTGTCAATTTCTAAGCCGGCCCTTTGTATTTTTCGTTCGGTTAAAACAATGTCTCCCCTCAGCTTTTTAATGTTATTTTCAATTCGGCTAAGTTCTCCCTTAAGGGTTGTTTGGGCGCGTTTTTGAGTTACAATTTCATCGCGGTATTTTTTGGCTTCCTCTTCAAGTTTTTTAATTTCCTGATTTTTCTGCTCAATATTCTTTTGCAGCTCTTCAACGGTTGAGGCTTGTCCCGAATTAAAAAAACCAAATAAGGCGATGGCGCCGATCGCCCCCATAAGCCAAAATTTGCCCCAAAAACGAGTACCCACACCCTTATTCTACCAATACTTGACAGCTTTTAAAGGGGGTGCTATGAAGATATAGGTACTCTAAAAAGGAGGATACATAGATGAAGCGTTGGTCTGTTATTGTTGGCCTCTTGGCAATATTAGGGACTGCTGTTGTTCCTAATGCTCTTGCTGCCGAGACCGGAATTCGTATTCTGCCCACGTACGTTGACGAGGTAATAACCTCTGAATGTAATCTACGAGAGCTTGTGCAAAAGTTAGATTTCGTATTAGAGAAACGTAAGGACGGCAATGATACGTGGTATGAATTGGTAAGTAGAAGGCTGACCAGTAAAAACAGTGAGCCCAGTAATTATTTCAGAATTGAACTCAAAAACTGCATGTTGCAGTCTGCCCAAAAGAAAACGACCTATTTTCATGAGCGCGGTCAACAAATAAAGAAAGAGGTAACCTACAAGTTTATCTTGTTTTACGAAAACATGATTTTTGATGTTGATCGTAATGAAGATGGTTCTATCAATACTCTTCCAGTGATAGAAGTTACGGCATCTATAACACTTTTATGGAGAGTAGACAATCTAGAGGACCAGCTTTTTCACACGTTGGGCCCGGTTACTTTAGAAGGTGGTGTAGAGATTGCTTCCAAGGGTAGGGGTGAATACGGTTCCTACAGTAGACTTTACCCAAAACGGCCCAGCGATATTTTCTATCTTGAGATTCTTATAAGTCCGAACGCAATAAACGGCCAGCGTCTTAGAGACTAAATTTTGTAATTACGAGGTTGAACCTCGTAATTTTTTACACAAAATTTGCCCCAAAAACGAGTACCCACACCCTTATTCTACCAATACTTGACAGCTTTTAAAGGGGGTGCTACCAGTAAGAATGACTTATAGACCATCGCTTGGGAGTAGAAATGCACGAATACGAATATTTATTGAGATGCAGGCATCCTCGCGTTGAAGATATAGATACGGATCCCGACGAGACGTGTTACGAAGTCGTGCCACGTGAAGAGGAACATCCATTTGTAGTCGGAAATGTAGCTGAATTATGTGCTGATGGGGCAGCACTTTCATGGGTTGAATCCCATATAAAGCAGGAAATTGTTCGTTTCCGTGGTTGCGAATATAAACCGCAGCCCATTGTTCTTGCGAGAGTACTCAAGAGGTGGTAGTAATTACGAGGCTCAACCTCGTAATTTTTCTTTTGCGGCTTTGAGTCTCTTGAGGGCTTCCTCCCCACCCAAAATCTCCATAATATCAAATGGTCCCGGAGAGGCCTTTTTGCCGGTCAGGGCGACACGAAGGGGCCAAAGCAACCGGCCCTTATCCCCTGCCACGATTTCTTCTATAAACGCTTTTTCAAGCTCTTTTTGATTGAAGTTCGACTTCAATCGTGGAGATTGCAATAGTTCAATTGATTTGTCAAGGGAAGCGGCAATTTCCTCGTCTGTCATATCTTTCCATCTCAACAGTCCCCTATCGTACTCTGGCGCTCTGAAAAAATAATCCGTCTTCTCCTTTATCTCTGATAATTTTTTTAGGCGCGGCTGTTCAAGGGCAAGTATTTTTTCAAGATAGCTTTTTAGTTTTTTATTTTTATGGAAAAACGGTTTGGCGCGCTCGGCCAATTCTTTCAAGGAAAGTTTTCGGATATATTCACCATTCATCCACTCAAGCTTATTGATGTCAAAAATTGCCCCTGATTTCTGTACTTTTTCCAAAGAAAACTCTTTTATCAAATCTTCCCGGGACAGAACTTCTCGTTCGTCTCCGGGGTTCCACCCCAAAAGCGCCATAAAGTTAAAAAGCGCCTCTGGCAAATATCCTGCCTTGCGGTACTCTCCCACTGATGAAGCGCCGTGCCTTTTGGATAGTTTGGAACGATCGGGCCCAAGAATTAGGGGCAGATGAGCGTATTGCGGTAGATCAAATCCGAGCGCCTCAACCATAAGGAGTTGTTTTGGTGTATTGGAAATATGATCTTCGCCGCGGATTACGTGTGATATTTTCATCTCAAAATCATCCACCACCACGGCAAAATTATAAAGCGGCACGTCCGGACGTTTGGCAATAGAAAAATCGCCCAAAAGATCGGAGTCAAACGAAAGCTCTCCGCGAATAAGGTCTTTAAAAACAAGTTTCCTTCCAGCCGGGGTTTTAAAACGGATAATATAATTTGATTTAGTCTCGGTGAGCAGTTTTGTTTCTTTGGGGTCCATGGCGTGGTACTCGCATAAATGCAGAGAAGGCTTTTTGGCGGCCAGCAGCTTTTCTTTTTCTTCTTCCAGTTCCCTTTCCGAGTGGAAACAATAAAACGCCGCTCCCCGGGCCAAGAGCTTCTCTATATAGTTTTTATAGGTATCAATCCGTTCACCCTGCCTATAAGGACCGTAAGGCCCGCCGGTTTCCGGGCCTTCATCCGCTTTTATTCCCAGCCATTCAAAACTCTCAAAAATATCCTTTTCATATTTTTTGTCGGAGCGTTCCAGATCCGTGTCTTCAATACGCAATATATATTTTCCTCCGCTCTTTTTTGCGAATAAATAGTTAAAAAGCGCGGTTCGCGCCCCGCCTAAATGCAGTGGTCCTGTGGGTGAGGGTGCGTATCTGGTGCGGATTTCCATATTAATGAATCCCCAATTTTAAAATCTCCCGCGCAATAAGTTCCGCCGAGTCAATTCTGGAAAATCTTTGCGCCGATGCAGACATCTTGCGCATGAGTTCTGGGTTTCCCAGAACCTTTTTAATTTCAGCCAAAAGAACGTGCGGCGTTAAATTAGCCTGCTCAATAACCACACAGGCTCCGCTGGCGGCATATTCGTAGGCATTTTTGCGCTGATGGTCTTGCGCCGCATTTTCCAGCGGGACCAGAATGGACGGTTTGCCCCAAGCGGCTATTTCAAAAATAGATGACGCTCCTGCCCTAGAGACAATAAGGTTTGACACCAGATAAAAGTCGCGCATCTCGGTCTCATTTAGAAAGCCCAGCGGATGATAACGTTCCTTATGGCCGGATTCAAGTATTACACTTGTTTCTCCTTTTATGTCCGCAATGTTTTTGGGACCGGTCTGATGCACAATTTCAAACTCATCCGTTAGCTCTTTTAAAACCCCAAGAGTCGCATCGTTCAGTTTTTGCGCTCCCTGCGAGGCGCCAATAAATCCAACCACCGGAAACTGCGAGAAAATGCTAAAATGCTCCCGGGCTTCCTCCAACGATCCTCCCAAAATTCGTTTGCGGATTGGTATGCCGACCAGCGCAATTTTTTCTTTGGGGAAAAACGCTGCGGATGAAGCAAAAGCAATTCCTATGCGCTTGGCAAATCTTTGCGAAAAAAGATTTACTTTCCCCGGCACGGCGTCCGATTCATGAATTATCAATGGTATTCTAAAAATGGCCGCGGCTATAACCGCTGGCAGTGCGCCGTAGCCGCCCTTGGAGAAAATAATATCCGGCATCAGTAAAAACACGTTCCATACGGCCTGCCAGGTCCCCAGTATGGTTTTAAAAATATCCGTGAAATTAGCCAAAGAAAAATAATGCCGTATTTTGCCGGTGGTGATGTTGATTGATACCACCCCTTCCTCTTTTAAACTGTCGCGGCCAAAATCATCCGGCCCCATATAATATAGTTCCAGATCCAGTATCCGTTCCTCTTCGGCTATTATTTTAAGTTCCCTGATAACGGCAAGGATGGGGAAAAAATGTCCTCCGGTGCCGCCGCCTGTGAATAGTATGCGCATCTCGTTAGAAGTGTATATTTAGTGAATAAAATAAGTGGCGTTAAGACTTATGTGTATTTTGAAATGTTAAGTAATATGCCGACGCTCGCTAAAGTGATTGCCAGCGACGTGCCCCCGTAGCTTAGAAAAGGCAACGGAATACCAGTAAGGGGCAGGAGTCCTGATATAGCAGCCATGTTTATAAATGCTTGCACCATTATGCCGATGGAAAGTCCCGCCGCCAGAAGTTTGCCAAAAATATCGGGGGCACGTTTGGCAATCAAAAGCCCGCGCCAGAGAAATAAAGTAAGTAAAGCAATCAATAGCACCGAACCTAAAAAACCCATTTCTTCCGCAAAAATTGCAAAGACCGAATCGCCGATGGGTTCCGGAAGGTAATTATATTTTTGCAGCCCCTTTCCAAATCCCAAGCCCCAAAAACCCCCGGAACCTATAGCAATCAAGGCCTGATTTATTTGGTAGCCGATTCCTTTAGGATCTAGCCCCGGATTTAAAAATACCAAAATTCGCGCCATTCGATAAGGCGTGAGTTGCACAAGCAGGTAAAACAGTATCAATCCAAACACGGAGAGGCTGGCGATCTGTGCGGATCTTCCTCCCCCGAGAAAGTATAAGATAAAAGCAGTGGCAACAATGACGCCCAGCGTGCCAATGTCAGGTTGCATCACCAAAAAAACTCCGACAATCGCTAACATCAAAGCAAAAGGTATGAGGCCGTAAGATACGCTTTTAAGCTCATCACGACGCGCATCTAACCAGCTGGCTAGATAAACAATAAAAGCCAATTTCAAAATTTCCGAGGGCTGGAAACTTAGAAATCCTACCATGAGCCATCTCCGTGCTCCTCCGGAGGAATAGGACAGCTCCGGCATAAAAAGAAGCGCAAGAAGCAGGAAAGAGACAGTCATTAAAGGCAGAGCCAGTTTTTTCCATGTCCGGTAAGGCAGATGGGAGAAAACCAAGAGGGCAAGAGTCCCTACCCCCGCGCCATATAAGAGCTGACGCAGGGTATAATAACTGGCGGTTCCGAAATTTTTCTGCGAGATTACCATGGAAGCCGAAGCCAGCACTAAAAGACCGCCTGTCAAAAGAGCAATTGTTGTATAAAATAATGGTTTATCGGCGCTTCCCGTCATGTTTTAATTTTTGTACTTCTTTTACAAATTGATCGCCTCTGTCAAACTCATTTAAAAATAAGCCAAAACTCGCCGCCCCGGGACTTAAAACAATATAATCTCCGTATTGAGCCAGCCGGTAAGCTTTTCTTACCGCATCCGACATAGACTTTGCCTCCATCGGGGTTAAACCTTGGTGCCAAGTTTTGACCTTGATAAGTTGAACGATTTTATCTGTTGCCGTACCCGGCAGAAAAATGACTATATCCGCGTTCTTTTTGATCATTGCCGCCAATCCATGAAAATCAAGTTTTTTATCTGATCCGCCGGCAATGAGAATAAGTTTACGTGGCCTTGGGGCGCGCATGCGGAACCGTTTAATAGCCGCCATGGCTGCTTCGGGTATGGTGGACGTGGTGTCGTTTATAAAATTTATGCCCTTGACCCTGCCTATATGCTTTTGTCTTCCCGGAAGCCCGCGGAAAGAGCGTAAAATCTTTTCAATTCTGCTTGGACTTATTTTAAAATGTCTAGCTACGGCAATTGCCAGAGCCGTTGACTCTCTAAATTGACTGCCGAGTTTTTTATCAACAATAAGGCGAAGGTGTTTTGGGAGTCTCGGGAATACAACATGCGAATGAGCGCTTTTTGCGAGTCCCCGTACTATTTTGTCTTTCGTATTGGCAAAGAGGTAATCTTTTTTGCCCTGAAATTTAAAGATTATACTTTTGGATTGTAAATAATCCCTGAAGCCCCTATGCCAGTTGAGGTGGTCTCGGAAGATGTTAGTGAGAACAGCAATGTGTGGACTCTTTTTTTGCCGGGCCAAGTCCTTTAGCTGAAAACTTGAGAGTTCAAGAACTACCAGATCGTTCCTTTTTAAATGCGGCAAAAAATCCAGTACCGACTTTCTGATATTGCCGCCAAGGTAAACACGCGCAAACCCCGTTTTTAAGAATTTCCAGATAAGATGGGCCGTGGTTGATTTTCCGCGGGTTCCGGTAATGCCAATGATTTTCGCCGGACAGGCGCCAAAGAAAAGTCCCATATCACTTGTTATGGGTATGCGGTGCTTCTTGGCCAGTTTTAGGTACGGAGAATTGGGCTGTACCCCGGGGTTTTTAACTATTAAATCGTGGCCTATAAAATCTTTTTTCCGATGTTTCCCCAATATATAACGGACGTTTTTAAGTCCACGGAGTTTATCCAAGGCCGGGGTTAGGATCCGGCGCGGCCTAAGATCGGTTACTGTAACTTGTGCTCCGGCCCGAGCCAAAAACTTAACCGTTCCCACTCCCCCGTCATGCAGGCCCAAACCCATTACCAGCACTCTTTTATCCCCCCACCTTCCCAGAATACCCGCAGCTTGGGAAGTCAGACTTCCCTTGCTGCGGGGATGAATGGGTGTCGTAGAAATCCTTCCCGCGGGGTCCAATACCCCGCTGGGAAGGTGGGGGGATTTATTTTTAAAGTTCGTAAATTTTGACTCTGACATTTTTATGTTTTTCTTAAAACTCTGCCCGCTCGTGCGTCCATAAATCTGCCTTCTTCAACCGCAACCTCACCGTTTATTATAACCCACTCTATTCCGGCAGGATACCGATAGGGGTTGCGGTAGCTTGCTCTATCTTTAAGCAGTTTTGGGTCAAATACGACAATATCGGCAAAGTTCCCGCTTTTTATCAGGCCGCGCTGTTTAATACCCATTTTTTTTGCCGGTCCGTAGGTAATTTTTTGTATGGCCTCTTCCGGTGATAGGACGGTCAGTTCTTTTACGAAGCGATGCCAAAAGTGCGGGAAGGCCCCAAAGGATCTTGGGTGGATAAGGTTGCCGGACTTATACTCCTCCTGTTTGTAGCCAACGCCGTCGCTGGCGATAAAAGAACTTTTGTCCCGCACTTCCAGTTCAGTATTTCTTTGAGAGACAGTCCGGCCGACAATACCAACGCGTCCGTCGTTGGCCAGCAATATATTCAATAAAGTATCTTCCGTAGATGTTCCGCCCTCCTCTGCCAGCTCCGCCAGAGTATGTCCCACCGCGGTTTTAGTGCGGGCAGAAGTTATAAGAATTTTATCATAGTGAAGCGTGTGGGTTTTTAATTCTTCTATAATACGTCTTTTGATGATCGGGTCCTTGATTCTTTCAAAAAGCTTAGTGAATCCTCCGTCGCGCGTCCAGGGCGGAAGCAAAAGATAGAGCGGAGAACCGGTAGTGGGGTAAGGTGAGACGTCAAAATTTATGTCTACTCCTGTTGCGCGGGCTTTTTCTATGAGTTCCAGCGTTTTTGGTAGAAAGGGCCACGATTTTTTACCGATGGCTTTCAGATGGCTTATTTGAACGGAGACCCCTGCTTCGCGGCCTATGCGTATGGCCTCATTAACGCTCGCCAGAATTTCTTTTCCCTCGGATCTCAAATGAATTTTTATCAGGCCGTTCTCTTGCGCAACTATCCGTGCTATGTCAACTATCTCCTCGGTTGTAGATAGCCGCTCGTGTCCGTAGGCGAGGCCCAAGGACAGTCCAAAAGCCCCCTCCTTTATCCCCTCACGCAAAAGATGCTGTTTTAGTTTTTCGCGTTCTTCAAGATTTAATAAGCGCATCTCATCCCCCAACACGCCACGTCTTAACGTGCCATAGCCAATTAATGTTCCGAAGTTAATCCCCGGATGTAATTTATTCACAGTTGAAAGAAATTCGTCCATGGTGGCCCAATCAACGCTTACTTCGGAAAGATCGGCCCATTTTTTAATGGCGTCTACAGCCGCTGGTGTTCCAAGCGGAGCAAGAGAAGTGCCGCAATTACCGCCAATGATTGTGGTTATCCCCTGCATTACCAGCGATTCCAGCAGCGGATATTTAAAAAGAGTGAGGCGGGTATCGGAATGATTGGTAATATCAATAAATCCCGGCGTTACGTATTTTCCGGAAGCGTCAATGATTGTCGTTGCATTTACGCCTCCCAGCGACCCCATTTCTTCAATGGTATCTCCGTTTATGGCTAAGTCAGTCACAAGAGGCATGTTGCCAGAACCGTCAATTATCGTGCCGGATTTGATGAGAATATCATAGGCCATGATTTTATTGTACGAAGAAAATCGGCTTGAAGCAAAGCCGAGTTTGACTCGGGAAGACCGAGTTTGACTCGGCAAAATCAAAATCCACCGAGTGATACTCGCTGGATTTTGGTTTTCCCTCCTTAAGTGGGACGGGGAGGAGAGAGTTTCTCAACTTGGCACTGCGACAAGTCGCAGTTACCAAGCTCCCGTCCCGCTTAAAAAGGGAACCAGCTGATTCTTGTCAAACATTCGATGTTTGACATTTTTCAGTTTAAGAACCTGGAAGTTTCCCTCCACCCAATTTTCCAAAATAATTTTGAAAAACTTGGTGGAAGGGGGGTTAAATGTTGCCATTTAATCCTCCCCTGGTGGGCTGAGGGCCTTTACGGGAAGGCCCAGTATAGGAGGGCAGACAGCAGAAAAAAAACCGTAATGGCGGTCGCCATAAGAATGATGGCAGCCAACGATGACCTCCAATTCTTCATAATAGACTCCCCCTTTTTTGTTTTTCTGCGCCGACCCATTCGACGCAGCATTTGAACCATAAATATTTCTAATCCAAAGGCTGCGTCGCAATATGCTAAAGAACTTTGAGGCTATTCCTCAACCAAGTTTTCTAAAAGTGTTTCTAAAAAACTTAGGTGAGGGGTGGTCTGGTAGTGGCCAGACCACCCACGATGGTTTAGTCGCCGCGCTTGCAGCCATTTCTGGCTGCCTCGCGATCCAAGATGAGGATCCAGTTGGAGGAGTTTGTACTTCTCCGGTAGACCCGGAGATAGGCCCCGGTTCCTTCCATTCTGAATTCTCTGGTAAGGGTCTGGGCGCTGAATGGTCCCAGACCGGCGACGAAAACCGCGTCCTTGTCGAGAGCCGCCACCGACAAATCCCCATTGGGGCCGGTGGCCAGCATAGCGTTTGCGACCGCAAGCTCGTCCTGAACCTCAACGAGCTTTTTCTCGGTCGTCACCTGCTTGCTGTGCTGGGCTGTCCAGCCCAACGAGAGCACGATGCCGGCGATGATCAGGACGACGATAATCAGCGATAGCCATGAGTTTATCTTGTTGCTCATGCCCTTTCTCCTTCTTTTCTGCCACCGTTAAGGGTGGCGTTTCGGTTTTTTGCACCCTAGCCAAGAATTTGGCTCGGGCGCATCAGCAAATCACTTGCTTACTCGCCCGGATCTTCCTCGTCTTCAACCAGTTCGGGGTATCCTCCCCGGTCAAAACGCGGGACGAATTCCTCCCAGATCGTAGGGAGGACCAAACACACCATGTCTGGGTCAACCGTGAAGTTGACCCCTATGATCTCTGAAATCCGCTCCGCGAGCAGCCTGCGGTCCGCCGCAGTGCCTCCCTTTATGAAAAAATGTTTATCGCCAACCGTTGTCTGGTGCCCCGGCACCAGACCGGCGATGGACCGCGCTAGCGGACAGTCCGCGATTTTCCCGCGGATGCCTCGCGGAAGTGCGTCCAGCTCCGGATGTCCAAAGGCAGCCCGGAGCTTATTTACCAGCTCCAGCACCGGACGGAGATCCGTTTTCATGGTTTATTCTCCCCCCTTTACTATAGAGGTCGGACCTCTATAGTAAGTATCTTTCAGTTTAAGAACTTGGAAGTTTCCCTCCACCCAATTTTCCAAAATAATTTTGAAAAACTTGGTGGAGGGGCTGATCCGGCAAAGGCCGGACCAGCCACCTGTTACTTCTTGGAGGCCCCTTCCCGAGCCTCCATCGCGTGGATCAGCCCCAGGATCGTGTTGATCTTGACCGCCCAGCCCATGCGCTGGGAGTTCATGATCGTGCCCTGGGCCAGGCCCACCAGCTCAAACTGCCCGTCGCGCAGGGCCACCACCGGCGTCCCGCTGTCCCCCGGGTTCAGCCCGTTGGAGACCATGAAGATGCTCCCCAGGCGCGCGATCGTGCCCAGCATCCCGGGCGGCCGGAGGTTCGACACGATCCCCTCGCGCACGTTGATCCCGGAGTTCATCGGGTTGCCGATCACGTACACGAAGTTCCCCAGCCGCAGGTCATCGCTGTTGCCGATCCGGTACGGGAAGGACGGCAGCCTGACGCGGTCCGGCACCCGGAAGATCAGCACGTCCTCCCCCTCATCCACCAGCGCCCGCTCCAGCGGGACCTCTTTTCCATTCCACTGGAGCGTCGTGAGCTCAGCAACTTTCGTTGCCGGCTCAACCAGGGTCCCAAAGGGGGTGCGGTGCTCGATCTGCTTGATGGAGGCCACGTGGTTCAGGGTTAGGATGTACTTGCCGAGCAGCACGACCCCCGTCCCCTCCATGTCCCGCTGGAGCAGCCCGCCATCCTCCCGCCGGAACTCGGCCACGGTCCGGATGGCGACCATCGACTCGACGATCCGCTCAATGGACATCTCCCGGCGGTCCAGCAGCACGTTGTTGTAGTCGTACGTGCTGGACCGTAGGGCGTTTCCGGCAGGCAGGGTTGCGCACCCTGCCACGCCGACTAAAACGGCGATGAGCAGTGCGATCCGCCTACCTACCATGACACGCCTCCTTGCTCCCTCGGGAGCTCTTATGCAGGCACTATGCCTGCCTGAAAAGATCTTTTTGAGGATCTTTTTTATTCCTCAACTGAAACCCGAACATTATTATAATGACTCCAGAGTTCGGAACTCAATTGAGGAACAGTCACGTATCCCGTATTAAGGGGCAGTGACTGCCGCCACAATGAAAATGGTTACGATAACTGCGGCAAGAAGTTCCATAGTTTTAAGTTTTAAATTATTAAATCGACCTTTTATTATTTTTGAGAGAAGGATGAAGAAGAGTTTTGAAGTATTGACGGTTTGACGGAACTGACGCCTCTAAAGTTAGTAGGCAAGTTTTATTTTTCCGTACCGCCCCCTCCTAGTCTGCAAATATAGTTTGTGACCAGACAGAGGATTGATCTTTACAAAAGTTTGTTATATGATTGCACTTGGAAAGTGAAATTATATTAAGCGTAAAGATTACTCCTGTAGTCCAGCCACGATATTTGCACCCTCCTCCTCATCCTTCTCTCTCCGATGTCATCTCCATCCTCCGTAGCTGTAACGACAGCTACTGCGGAGGACGGGCGCCAAAGCTTTAGGCGTAGGCGGATCCTCCTGACATCGGGAAGAGGAACGAAAACAGGCTCTCGGAGAGAGCCTGTTTTCGTCAAGTTTAATCTTTAAATTTACGGCTTTTAACCACTGCCGTTTGTGGCTCTCTCCTTAATTAATGTTTTTAAAAGTCCGTTACCTTATCAGTATAGCATATTATTTAAACTTTGTCAATAGCAAAAAGGTTAAAAAATAAAAAGTGGCCATCATAAGCCATTTTTCATTCCTACCTTAACTAAAATTTACTTTGTACACTTAAAAACGATCGATTTTAAGTGTACAAAGTTTACTTTATGACAAGAAATGTTCGTGAAAGGACTCCACCTCGCATTTCCCTAGACGGCTTTGCCGCCGGTGGCTAGGCTCTTCGAGCCGCCATCCCGGCTAATGCCTAGGGAGATCCCGGCCTGAAAGGCCTAGGGACATCCACGGTCTTACGGCCATGGATTCCTGCGACGGCGGGTGAACTATCGTCCGATAAGAGCAATAACCATTCCTACTATTGCGGCCACAACCCCAACAATCCAAAATCTCATAGTCACTTTATAGGGCGGCCAGCCAATTGCCTCAAAATGATGATGAATGGGCGCGATTAAAAAGATTTTTTTGCCACGAAATCTTTTGGAGGCGAACTGAAGGACGTCCGAAGCAACCTCGGCCATTAAAATAAATCCAATAACTGGAAGCACAATTACAGAATCAGTTAGAAACGCAATGACCGTAAGCGCGGTAGTAAGCCCCAGCATTCCCGACTCCCCCATGTAAAAGCGCGCCGGAGGAATGTTGAACCAAAGAAAAGCAAGAAGCGCGCCCAAAATTACTCCGGAAAAAGCGGCTATATCAATTTGTCCCCTAAAAAATGCAATACCTCCATAAGCCGCAAAAATTGAGGCAAATACTCCTCCGGAAAGTCCGTCAATGCCATCCACAATACTTGATGAAAAAAGTAAAATCATTGTTCCGACAAAAAGAGGGATATACCAGCCGTTAATAAAAAGATCACCCAGTCCGGGAATATAAATAGTCTGCCAGCCGAGTTTATAATGAAACCATAAAGCTCCGGCCAGGGCGATAAAAAATACAGCCAAAAGCCGATGGCGGAATTTTACCCCTCCACCTTCCTGAGTATTTTGCCGCCACGGTTTAAGGACAGATAGGAGTTTACGAATGAAGGAGATTTTAGGTTTGGCATCTTCTGAAAAGGTGGGGGGTTTAATCCCACCAGCAACGTAATTTCCCTTTCGGAAAACCTGCAGAAGATCATCAGCCAGCCCCAGCAGAGAGGAGGCCAGAAGGATAAAAAGCGGAAGCCAGGTCTGGTTTCGGGAAAGAAAATTTACTTTGTCCCAAAAAGGATCGTCGGTAACTTGCGCTATAATCCAGAAGAGCAAGGCTACCAGAATAGTGGTCACCCAGATTAGTACTCCGCCCAGTCTCGGCACGCTCGTTTCGCGGTCTTTGTGCAGAGCGGCAAAAAGCGGAGTTTGGGAGCCGTCCGGCGATAACTCGCGCACATCCTTTCTCCAGAGCTTGTATTTATACATTAAGTTCGTAAGCAGGGGGGTAAGAAAGATAGCCAGCACAAAAGAAAGGGCTGAAAGTCCAAAAACTTTAACAACATTGGTTATAGTGTTAATTTCCACCACTTAAAAATTATCTCTTAACCAATTAATAATCGCGCGGCCGTCGGAAAATCTATCAGTAGAGCCGAGGATGACTATTACTGCGACTTTGTCTTTTACCCCGCCCTTATCCATAAGAGCGGGGTAAACCGGATATAGCAAAATAAGCGTGCCGCGGGCCTTATCCGTAAATCCTGTTTTTCCTCCTAAAATCTCCGGAAATTCTTCCAGAAGTTCATTGGTGGTTTTTATTTCATATTTATTGAAGGTATCGGAATATACCTCGGCTTCGGTATTTCGGGTCATCTCCCAAAGCGCCGGCTGATTTTGCCAAATATATTCGGCAAGCTTAGCAAGGTCAAGCGCGGTTGAATAGTGTTCTTCGGTATCAAGGCCGGTAGCATTGCGAAAAGAAGAATCCGACATTCCAATGCGGCGCGCTTCGGTATTTATGAGTTCAAGAAACCGCTCTCCTAATTTTTCCGCCATAGCTTCAGCAGCGTCATTGGCCGAACCCATAAGTGCGAAGCGGATGGCATCGTCCCGCAGTAAAGATTCCCCTACCCCAACCGTACTTATTTTTTCTTCCACGGTTTTTGCTTTTTCGGAAAAAATAATCCAGTCAGCCGGAAGGAGATTTTGGCGCGCAACAAGGGCCGTGAGCAGTTTGGTTAAACTTGCCGGCGCGAGTTTTTTCCACTCCCGGCGCCTGATCAATATTTTATCTTCCCCGATAAACTTTACGAGATAGGAATGAGCGCGTATTTCCGGCTCCGGTATATTTATGGATGCCATCTCTTTTATCGGCGGCTGCTGCTTTTCAGTAGATACTAAAACCAGTACACCCATAAAAAGTATGGCAAGCATCGTAATTAATCTTTTTGGTTCAGGGGCCAGCTTCATTTTCTTGTTTTGTTGGCGCCTCTTCCAGAACCTCTATTTTTTCTTTACGAAATTCCTCGTACTGCGGCAGGTCTCCTATTTTAGTCAGGCCCAAATGTTTTAGAAAATCAAAACTCACGCGATACAAAAAAGAACGCGCGTCTTTGGGGTTTTCTATTCGCTCCACCAGCCCCCGCATAAGAAGGTTACGAAGCGTAAAGGAAGAATTTACCCCGCGTACATATTCAATCTGCGCCCGGGTTAGCGGTCCTTTATAGGCGACGATGGAGACAGTTTCCAGCGCGGCCCGGGAAAGCTCTTCGGTAAATTCGCTTTTAACCAAATCTTCAACATATTTGGCATTGGCCGGATTTGAACCCAATTGATAAGTATTGTCTTTTTCAAGAAGCGTCAATCCCCTGCCCTCATAGTCTTTTTTAAGCCCGCTAAGCGCTTCCAACACCGCTTCTTTTTTATTTTTGGCAATCTTTATGAGTTTTTCCAGCGCCAAGGGTTCTCCGTATATAAAAAGAAGGGTCTCTATAATAGATTTTAAGTTGGTCATAATAAAACCCGTTTTATGATAATATCTTCAAAGGGTTTCTTTTGGTTGAGTTCCACAAAGCGCTGCCGCGCGAGCTCCAGAATCGCAAGAAAACTTACAATAATCTCCACCTTTTCTTTGGCGCCTTTGGTAAGCTCTGAGAAAGCGCGTTCCACAGTTTCTTGCAGGAAGGAGCGTATTTGTTTAATTTTTTCCTCAAGCGAAATTATCTTTTTTAATTTTTCTTCGGCCAGTTTTTCAATTTTGGGAAGCGAGGCAAGAAACGCGGAAAAAACATCCCGGATTAGAGCGGCTGTTGTCTTAGTGGGAGGGTAAAAAACAGGGGCCATACCAAAATACGCCTCACGCGTAAAAATAAAATGGCGTCCTGCCTCCAGATTCTTTATTTCCTTGGATAGCTCCCGCAGACGCTTATACTCTTCAAGTCTTTTTTCCAGTTCCTCTATAGATTGGGTTTCTTCTTCCGATAGCACAAGACCCGGCAGTAAGGAGCGTGATTTTATCAGCATAAGCTGTGCCGCAATTACCAAAAACTCCGCCAACTGCTCCGGATCTATTTTCCCAAGCGATTTTATGTACGTAATATATTCATCCGTAACTTTGGCCAGTGAAATTTCAGAGATGGAAAGTTTCTCTTTTTCAATAAGCTCGAGCAGAAGCTCGAGCGGACCTTCAAATTTTTCGTGTTTGATTCGGAAGGCCATTGTTTAGGGTTCTAGTCTGTTGACACCTCGGTATAAATATGTAACCTCCCGGACATTATTTATATTGAAAATTTTCATAAGCATGCGCGATGGACCGTGGCCAAAACCTCCGTGCGGCGGACAGCCATATTTGAAAAAATCAAGATAGTGTTTAATTGGTTCCAAATTTAACCCTTTTTCTTTGGCCTGGTTAACCAGCATATCATAATGATGTTCACGTTGAGCCCCCGTGGTAACTTCCAGGCCGTTCCACAAGAGGTCAAAGCTTTTGGTTAAATTTTTGTTGTCCGGATGCCTCATATGATAAAAAGGACGAACTGTGATTGGATAGTCGGTTACGAAGACAAACTCGTGGCCTTCTTTTTTTAAGATAAATTCGGATAAAGCTCGTTCTTCTTCGGGGCTTAAATCACCTTCCCGTTCGTTTGCGACACCGAGGCCCGCCAGAATCTTTTTTGCCTCCTGCATGGTTACTTTTGGAAAAGGAATAAGCGGAACTGTAAGTTTTCTTTCGTAGTGTCTAAAGATTTCTTCCCCAAAAGAAGTTTTGAGCTTTTCCAGAACATAACTAAGTATTTTTTCTTCCTCGGCCATTACATCGTAGTGGGAGTCAATAAAAGAAATTTCAATATCATAGCCGGTAAATTCGGTATCATGCCGTGAGGTAAATGACGGGTTGGCCCGAAATACCGGACCAACCTCAAAAACTTTTTCAAACCCGGCTGCCATAGCCATTTGTTTGTAAAATTGAGGCGACTGGGCAAGATAGGCTTTGCGGTCAAAATATTTTACTTCAAAAAGTTCTGCGCCGGACTCGCTCGGCGCGTTCATAAATTTTGGGGAGTGGATTTCAATGTAATCATGGCTTGTCCAATATTCTCGGAAGGCCTGCTCCATTGCCGTCCATACGTGAAAAATTAATGCTCTTTTTGGGTTTCGTAAATCTATCCATCGCCAATCCAGACGTTTTTGCAGTGCCGCCTCGTCGGTCCCTTCTTCTCCCAAAGGAATAGGCAGGTCCTCGGCAGCAGACAACACCTCCAGTTTTTCTGCGTGAAGTTCAATACTGCCAGTGGGAAGCTCCGGATTTTCCATTCCGGCGGGCCGTTTTTGTATTACACCCTCCACTTGTATCACCCATTCTGAACGTAATTTATCGGCTTCCTGCAGGATAGTTTTATTATCAGGACTAAAAACAACCTGTACTATTCCCCATCGGTCGCGCAGGTCAATAAAAATAAGCTTGCCGTGGTCGCGGCGAGCGTGCACCCAGCCCATAAGAGTTATTGATTCGCCTACCCTATTTGGTACGTCTTTGCTAAGAATCCGCATAGCATTTATCCTACTGCTTCCTAAGGGCGCGGGCAATAAGCAGATCCAGAAGTTTGGGGAAATTAATCCCCGCGGCTTTGGCCGCCTCGGGCAAGAGACTGGTTTGGGTCATGCCGGGGATAGTGTTTATTTCTAAAATGTAGAGTTTGTTGTCGCTTCCCAAGATAAAATCCGAACGGGACATGTCAGAACAACCAATGATTTTGTGCGCATAGAGAGCGGTGTTTTGGACCATGCTAATTGTTTTTTGGGAAAAACCGTGAGGCGGAACAACGTGTTCCGATCCGCCCTCGTCGTATTTTGATCTGTAGTCATAAAAATTTCCAACCCGGGGAATGATTTCTGTTGGTAGGAGCGCAAATGCCTCTCCATTTTTATTTTCCAAAACTCCGCAGGTCAGTTCTCTGCCTTTTATGAATTTTTGGAGAATGATGTGGTTTGAGTGTCTAAAAGCTTCTACAAGTGCGTTTTTAAAGTCTCGTTTGTGGCGCACGATGCTTACTCCAATGCTTGAACCGTGGTTTGACGGTTTGACCACCAGTGGGCATTGAAAAGGATTTATAATTTTTTCTTGCTGGTTAAACACTCTATAATCCGGGACATTAAAGCCGTTATCCCGGAAAAGACTCAAAGAGCGGGGTTTATCCATCCCGAGGGCGCTGGCAAGAATTCCCGAGCCAGTATATGGGATACCCATAGTTTCAAGCATTCCCTGAATTGTACCGTCTTCGCCGTATTTTCCGTGCATAGCAATAAAGGCTACGGGCGAATCGAAGACTCGGTTTGGGAGAGGATTTTCAGCAAGCGGGACTAGATTTTTAACCGCTAGTTTTCTCTGGGAATAAAGAAGCGGTGTCTGGTAGGACGGGGCGATAAGCCATTTGCTTTTTTTAGTGATAAGCACCGGCCGCACGAGGTATTTTTTTGGATCAAGCGCGTGGATGATGTTTTTACCCGTATTTAAAGACACTTCGTGCTCTGCCGAAGGCCCGCCCATCAGTACCAGAACCTTAATTTTTCTTCGTTTGGCCATTTTTATATAATAAGTTTTGGGTTGATTTTACGCAAATTTTGTGATACGATAGTATTTAGCCGCCCGTAGCTCAGCCTGGTAGAGCACCTGCCTTTTAAGCAGTGTGTCGGAGGTTCGAATCCTCCCGGGCGGATAAATTATTAATCTGCCACTTTAAGTGGCAGATTAATGCGGACAAACGGTAACCCCAATGGGCAAAAGATTAGTAGTCATAAGCTCGTCTTTGACCATAGTAAAGAGAATAAACCTCTGTAGATCATTCATCGTGATTTGGGGTCCCCACCTGCGGTTTGGATCGCTTGCTTCCTGCACAATTTTCCAAGCGCGTCGGCCAGCATCTTTTCTTCGTAGTCGCGCCGCATAAAGAATGTGCGGATCAACAGGACCTATTGCAGTCGTATGACCCGCATGCCATGGATGGTTCGGTTGAAGCAAACATGTGTTTACCGGCATTATGCCCCTTAACGTTGAGATTATGAACCTCATAAAATATAATATTTTATGAGCGCTTGATCAAGTGCTGAAAAAGATGAGCCCGATAAAATTTAGCAACAAAATAATTTTTGACAAATCTTAATGGATCCGTAGTCTAAATGAGGGCCGGTGGTTTAATGATAGAACATCACCCTTGTTCACCTTTCACCTTTTTACGGGCCGTTAGCATAGTGGCAGTGCACCCGGTTTGCATCCGGGAGGCGCGAGTTCAATTCTCGCACGGTCCATTACAAAAAAACTTCACGCCTTAGCGTGAAGTTTTGGGACTTATTAAATATGATCAGCCACCAAGTTTCCGTTGATCATAACGCCTGCAATGTATTTTTCCAAATGTTCCCATTCCTGTAACGAAAGTTCCAGGGGGTTTTTAAACCAAAATATCATATCGGCAAAATAATTCTCTTTTAGGGCGCCTAGTTGAGAACCTCTGCGAAGAAATCTGGCACCATTTGAAGTTGCTGCTCTAAAGATTGTAGCCGTCCCAAGCCCCAACGACCGCATTAAATAAAGTTCTCGCAGTGAACCATGGGGCGTATACTCGCTTCCGGCATCAGATGCAAAAAGAATATTTTCGGCAAGTTTCTGCGCCACCTTCCGGAAAGTTAAAACCGCAGCATTCCACTCATAAGAAGAGTCCTCGGCGCCATCACCGTTAACAAGTGCTCCTTCATACCGACAAAGTAGTCCTTCCAGAGTTGGCGCAAAAAAAATACCAGCTTGCTGCATATACCGAAAATTTTTCTCCATAACCCTGTAATCAATGTCTTTTATCTGGATTCCGTGATCAATACAATCTGCCCCGTTGACGAGCGCTGCGAGAATCGCCTCACAGCCCTTAGCATGCGCACTGATGAGAAATCCCCTCCCGTGCGCTTTAATTACCAGATATCTGAAAAGTTGCTTTCTGAATACAAGTCTATAATCAGGGTATCCCCACTCTGGAATTATTTTGATAACCGTCGCTCCCACACGTTGAGAATCTGCAATTAGCTCGTCAGCCTCCCGTTCAGTGGTTACTTTTCTGCAGGCATGTTGTGCAAAACTTCCGTACGTCCCGACAGTCCAGGCAGAGAAAAATGTCCGCGGCGCACTACCTACTCTTTCAAGGTCTTTTATTGCGCGGTAGACCCAAGGAGCATCTGGTCCTGCGATTGCCGGGCCCTTGTCACAGACAGTAGTTATTCCGACTTTCAAGGACCTTAGTGTATTTTCACGGATCACCTCTTCTTGCTCGCTTTTTGGTCCTGTCACAAATGTCATAATATCTTCAAGCGTTCTGCCGCCGGGCATGCCCCAGTGTACATGACAATTGATAAATCCGGGCGTTACAAAAAATTCAGGAGTTCCATCAATTTGTCCTGCATGGATGACTTCAACGATTCTGCCTTGTTCAATACGGAGTTTCTCCGGCCCGATATCTGTATATCGTTCGGACAGCTTTATTGTGTATACAGGGCGTGTCCAGTTATCCCTAGGCATCAAAAAATCACCCTGCATGAGTGATTCTCCTTTTTCGGTGCTGTCGGAATCTTAACGATAGTTTTATTTTGTGTCAAGCTATTCTTTTCTTTCAAGCCGCCGCAACAAAATTAACACCGCAATCGGCGCGACTAGCCACCATATATGCAGGTCGGGATTGGCAAATACGTTTTTAGTAAGCGGGGCAAGCAGTTTTATTTTTTCCGGCGGCAGAAACTGGAACGTAAGGTGAATCAAAAATCCCACTTGCAGAAAGCTTAATAAAAATATCTGCCACCAAGAGCTTGCGGGCGCCATTCCGCGTCCCCTGCGGGAACCGAGGGAAAAAGCAAGAATAAGAAATAGTAAAATGAATACTCCGGCTTTGAAGAAAAATTCTTGCTGCAAGCCACTTGCCTCTTTAATGCGCTCAAGAGGCAGGGCTGAAGTTATGGCCAGGGCCACATAGGTATATATAATAGTAGCCGCCATTCGTCCTTTGCCCGTAGAGATGCCATAGAAAAATCCAATAGCCAGAAGCGCAAAAAGCGTAACCAAATCCCAAGTGGGGTGAGAGAGTATTTGGGCGGCAGTATTTTTAATTGAGTCAATCTGTGGAGGCACAGATACATTATATCACTTATTCGAATCACAACACCACAATTGAATTTGTACACTTAAAAACGATCGCTTATAAGTGTACATAACACCAAAACCCGCCGAGTCTTACTCGGCGGGTTTTGGTTTTGCGGCATATACCGCTTCTAAAGACCTTTTGCAAAATAAGCTTTTGCAAAAGGTCTTAATTTTTAGTAGTCCTCGTGCGGCATTGCCGGTATCTTTTCCTCCTTTTTTGGAAGTTCTGCTATTGCTGCCTCGGTAGTCAAAAACATGGCGGCGACAGATACTGCATTTTCAAGAGCAAGGCGGGTTACTTTTACCGGATCAACAATACCTTCTTTAATCATATCTCCCACAATCCGGTCTCGCATGGCGTCGTAGCCCGCATTGGATTTGGGATCAGCCGCGATTTTCTCTTTGATTTTTAATGTTATTTCCCCTACTCTTTTGCCGGCGTTGGCCGCAATCTGCACCAGCGGTTCTTCCAGCGCATTGGTTAAAATAGAGTAGGCGGCATGTTCTTCCACAGCGTCTTTTTCTCCTTCCAGACGCCTGGTTTTTTCTTTGAGAAGCAAAGAAACTTTAAAAAGCGCTGTTCCCCCTCCGGCCACAATTCCTTCGGCCAAAGCCGCTTTGGTTGCGGCCACCGCATCCTCAATTTTCAGCTTAATATATTTCATCTCGGTTTCCGTGGCTGCGCCGACTTTTATCACCGCTACCCCGCCGGAAAGTTTGGCCAATCGCTCCTGCAGTTTTTCGCGATCGTATTCGGAAGTAGTTTTTTCAATTTGGGCGCGGATTTGTTTGATTCTTTTTTCAATATCTTCTTTTTTGCCCTTTCCGCCCACGATAGTAGTGTTGTCTTTATCCGCTACTACGCGCCGCGCGCGGCCGAGCATTGCCAAATCCGCGTTTTCCAGTTTAAGTCCGACTTCTTCGGATATCACCTTGCCGCCGGTGACGGTCGCAACATCTTCCAGCATTTCTTTTCTGCGGTCGCCAAACCCAGGAGCCTTAACAGCCAAAGCGTTAAATCCGCCGCGCAGGCGATTAACAACCAAAGTAGCGAGCGCATCACCTTCTACGTCTTCGGCAACTATAACCAATTCTTTTTTGCCGGTTTTAACTATTTTTTCCAGAAGCGGCACAATGTCCTGAATGGACGATATTTTTTTATCGGTAATCAAAATATAAGGGTCTTCAATTACCGCCTCCATCCGCTCGGCGTTCGTAACCATGTAAGGAGAAACATAGCCGCGGTCAAACTGCATGCCTTCCACAATTTCTTTTTCAATTCCTGTACCCTGCGATTCCTCTACCGTGACCGCGCCGTCCTTGCCCACTTTTTGAATCGCTTCGGCAATGATTTTACCCAGTTCCTCCGATTCCGCGGAAATAATTGCAACTTGCGTGATTTCTTCTTCGGTTTTGACGGCCTTGGCCATTTCCTTCAGTTCTTTAACAACCCGCGCAAGCGCGGTATCCAATCCTTGGCGCAGTTCTATAACATTAACTCCTGCGGTTGCGTATTTTAGGCCTTCGTTAATAATTGCTTGCGCCAGAACCACCGAAGTAGTAGTGCCATCACCCACGGCATCATTGGTTTTGGAGGCGGCTTCTTTGGCAAGTTCCGCTCCCATATTTTCAAATTTGTCCTCCAGCTCAATGTCTTTGGCAATGGTAACGCCGTCATTGGTAACTTGCGGGCCGCCAAAACTTTTCCCCAAGACAACATTCCGGCCCTTAGGGCCTAAAGTTATTTTTACCGCAGCCGCCAGCTGGTCAATTCCACGCTTCATCGCTTGGCGCGCTTTTTCTTCAAATAAAATTTGTTTTGCCATGATTGTCTAAATTTTGGAGCATGCTTTATTCCAAAATCGCTAAAATATCTTCTTCTCTTGCAATTAAATATTCTTTTCCCGCGACCTTTATTTCGTTTGGACCGTATTTGGTAAAGAGAACAACATTTCCCTTTTTAACACTCATGGGGATTCTTTTCCCTTCGTCAGAAAACTTACCCGGTCCTACGGCAATTATTTCCCCCTGCTCCGGCCGTTCTTTGTCAACGGTTTCAGGCAGGTAAATACCGGATTTGGTTTTGCCGCCCTTATCTTCTTTAAGGATTTCAATAACTACCCGGTCTCCTAAGGGATTTATTTTCATATTCTTTCCTGATTGAAGTTCGACTTCAATCAATAATAGATTTTAGCTTAAAATGACCTTTTTAGCAGTCTCCGACTACGACTGCTAACTATTATAGAAAACGCTTTTTACTTGTCAAGTGGTTTCAAAATAGCCCCTACCCCATACTACGGTCCATCTTGCGCTAATGAACTATTTTTGGTATCTCGTAGTATAAGAACCTTGAAAGGAGAATTCAGAATGGTTAAGCCCCAGCCGAGTATAAAAACAGACTGGGTTGGTATTATTGGACATGCTGTTTGGATTTTCTTTTGGGGGGGTTTTTATTTGATTTGGGGTTACTGGAAATGGCACACTGCAGAATTTGGAAGTCCGGAATGGATGTTTGACAATATTGCGCATGCTCTCTTTGCGTTTGCGGGCTCAATCAATCTAATTTATGAAATCAACTATTTTCGTCCGGCCGCATTATCAACCTCTCCCATCAGACGCGCCTTTATTATTTGGGCTGTGGTGCCATTAGTCATAATTATTTTGGCTGTGTTGTGGGAGCTGGGCGAGGCCTATCACGACGCTCGCCGCTTGACCTTGGCGCAACTGCAGAAAGGAGATCCTGACACCACGATTGATATTTTGATTGCGGTATTTTTTTCTTTTTTGGGTGTGTGGGCATATTCGTTATTTCGTTCCTATCGCGTACGCAAAAATCCCAATGTGGCCCTTGAGACCAAAATAGCGGAATATAGTATAAGACGCGGGTCCTGGAAAGAGGAAAAACGAACACTGCGCGCCTTAAGGAGAGAAATCATCATACTCCAGCGTGAACAGACCAAAGAATTGCCACAGGTTGCCATATCCCGTAGACGCATGCCGGTTGGGCTTAGTGCATTTCGTATCGCGCTTGCTGTGCCTTTTATTTTTGTTGTATCTGATCATCCGTATATTGCCTTGATCATTTCGGTTTTGGCTGGTTTAAGTGACTGGCTTGACGGCATTCTGGCAAGAAGCTGGAATACCGCAAGCCGTCTTGGGGCAGTTCTGGATCCTCTTGCAGACAAAGTATTTTACTTCACGGCTCTTGTCGGTTTACGCCAATTTATTCCTCATTATCTTTTTTACTTCCTCATGGCCGGAAACAGCGTTGAAATTTTCTTGGCGGCAATACGTTTTATGCCCGGATACTCTCCAGAGGCGAATCAATTTGGTAAAATAAAAGTCAGATTTCACTACACAGCGATATCTACACTGCTTTTCGGTATTTTTCTTGAAAGCCATATAGTCCAAACTCTCGGCATAATGCTAGCCCTAATCGCAATTCCTTTTTCTTGGAAAAGTTTGTACGAACATTATCGTAATCGTAGGGGTGACTAAACACCGTGCTTTTCCGCACGGTATTTTATTTATCCCCCCACCTTCCCAGAATACCCTGCAGTTTAGGAAGTCAGACTTCCCTTGCTGCGGGGATGAATAGGTGTCGTAGAAATCCTCCCCGCGGGGTCCAATACCCCGCTGGGAAGGTGGGGGGATTTATTAGCGTTCCTAAGCCATCTACCGGTATATGATTTTTTAATTTGGGCGATATCCTGTGGTCTTCCCTCGGCAATTACTTCACCGCCCTTATCACCCCCTTCTGGCCCAAGGTCAATAATCCAGTCCGCATTTCGTAAGACGTCAAGGTTATGTTCAATTACCAGAACCGTATTGCCTTTCTCCACCAAAGTATGAAGTACCTTAAGAAGTTTGCGGATATCGTCAAAATGAAGCCCGGTGGTTGGTTCGTCCAAAATATAAAGAGTTTTTCCGGTGTCGCGGCGCGAAAGTTCAGTGGCAAGTTTAACCCTTTGCGCTTCTCCTCCGGAAAGCGTAGGCGCCGGCTGTCCGACTTTCATGTAGCCCAGTCCCACTTCAGCCAATGTTGATAGCTTTGAGTTTATTGCCGGAATCGGCGCAAAAAACTTAAGTGCTTCCTCAACAGACATATTCAGAACTTCGGAAATATTTTTTCCATTGTATTCAATTTCCAGCGCCTCGCGGTTGTAACGAAGGCCACGGCATTCTTCACATTCCACAAAAACATCCGGCAGAAAGTACATTTCTATTTTTTTTACTCCCTGACCTTCGCATTGCTCGCACCTGCCGCCCCTTACGTTAAAACTAAACCGTCCGGGTCCGTAGCCTCTGGCGCGAGCATCAGGAGTTCGCGCAAAAACTGTACGGATAAATCCAAACGCACCCGTATAAGTCGCGGGGTTAGAACGAGGCGTGCGTCCAATAGGCGATTGATCCACCACCACGACTTTATTTATATGTTCAGTACCAATAATTTCTTTATGTTTTCCAGGAAAAAGATGTGCTCTATAGAACTTGGCTAGCAGTGCTTTGGCTAAAACATCATTGACGAGCGTTGATTTTCCGGAGCCCGAAACCCCGGACACGCAGACAAACTTTCCTAATGGAATTTTAACGTCAATGTTTTTTAAATTATGTTCCGACGCCCCAATTACCGTAATACTCTTGTCAGACATCGAATGTTTGACACTGGGGTTAGGTACGCTAACTTTTCGTTTACCGCTAAGGTACTCGCCAGTCAGGGTTTTTGCCCGCAGCAGCTTCTGCGGCGTTCCTTCAAATATAATTTCTCCTCCGTGTTTTCCCGCCCCGGGTCCGAGGTCAATAATCCAGTCGGCTTGCCGCATGGTCTCGGCATCGTGTTCCACCACGATTACCGTATTGCCAAGATCGCGCAGCTCTTTTAGGGTCGCAATTAGACGAGCATGATCGCGCGGGTGAAGACCAATAGATGGCTCGTCAAGAATATAAATAATACCGGTGAGGCGCGAACCAATTTGGGTGGCAAGTTGTATTCGTTGCGCCTCGCCTCCGGCAAGAGTGGTTGATTCGCGCGACAAAGTTAAATACTCCAAGCCGACATCCTTTAGAAACTGAAGCCGCTTAATGATTTCTTTAATGAGGGGGGTCGCAATTTTAAATTCGGTTGTTGTGAGTGAAGCTGGTAATTTTTGAAAATATTTTTGCGTTTCTTCCACGGTTTTATCCGTAACTGACGCTATATTTCTTCCCCCCACCATTACGGCCAACGCCTCTTTTCTTAAACGTTTTCCGCTGCACTCCGGACAGATTTTAATAATCATATATTTTTCAATCTCGGCTCTTGTGAAATCAGAATCTGTTTCTTTCCACCTTCGTTTAAGATTTGGGATCACTCCTTCAAATGGTGTGTGTTCAGAAGTTTTTTCTCCGGTCTCGCCGTATAAAATAACGTTAATTATTTTTTGCGGCAATTTTTCAACAGGTATATTCAAAGAAAATTTATGGCGCTGGGCAAGATCTTCCAGTATCCACCAATACCAGCTTTGTCGTCCCAACCTATGCGAAGCTGAAGCCCAAGGTCGGATAGCTCCTTCGGCAATAGTTAGACGCCTGTTGGGCAATACAGATTCTGGATCCACTTCCAATGTTGAACCAAGTCCGGTACAGACAGGGCATGCGCCGTACGGGCTGTTAAAAGAAAAAGTACGCGGCTCTACATCCGGCATATTTACGTTGCAGTTTGCGCAAGCGAATTTTTCAGAAAATAAATAGTCCTCTTTTCCGCTTGCCATCAGTACAGTCCCTTTCCCAATCTTTAATGCGGTTTCAACAGAATCTCTTACTCGTGCTCGTTCAATATCGTTCGTAAGTGAGAAGCGATCAACCACAACTTCAATATTATGTTTTTTTTGTTTATCCAGTGATTTAACCAAAGCTTCGTCCAGCAGCATAACCTCATCATTTATTCTTGTTCGTAGAAACCCGCCTCGTTTTATTTCCTCAAGAATGCTTTTATGCTCACCCTTTTTGCCCCGTACCAAAGGAGCCAAAATCATGACTTCTTTACTTTTGGGAAGGCGGAAAATATTTTCTACAATTTGATCAACTGTCTGTTTGCCGATTGGTTTACCGCATTCGGGACAATGCGGTTTTCCTATTCTGGCAAAAAGAATGCGGAGATAATCGTAGATTTCGGTAATCGTGCCTACTGTTGATCGCGGATTTTTGGAAATTGATTTTTGGTCAATGGAAATTGCCGGGGAGAGCCCCTCAATTGATTCTATGTCGGGCTTGTCCTTTATACCCAAAAACTGACGAGCATAAGCAGAGAGAGACTCTACAAAACGCCGCTCGGCCTCGGCATAAATAGTATCAAAAGCCAGCGATGATTTACCTGAACCGGATAATCCTGTAATAACCACGAGCTTATTTTTAGGGATGTCCAAATCAATGTCCTTTAGATTATGGACGTTGGCACCCCTGATTTTTATAGCTTCGGATTCCCTTGAATTCTTCATGGTAAATATATATTATATAACGGATGTCAAGTATCTACAATATGACAAAGCAGGCCCCTTCTTCAGCGGGGGTTTATATGTTTAAAAGTGGCTCGGACAGGCCACTTTATATCGGAAAAGCAGTTAATCTCAAAAAGCGGTTGGCCTCCTATTTTAGAAAAAATATAGGCGGAAAAGCCCGATACTTACGCGGAGGAACTATCGGTATTGAGTGGATTGAGACACCTAATGAATTTGCTGCCCTAATTAAAGAGGCCGAACTCATAAAAAAGTACCGCCCTAAATACAATATCCTCCTGCGTGACGATAAAAATTATTTTTACGTTGGTGCCACCAAAGAAAAATTTCCGCGCCTTTTTACCACTCACCAGCCGGCGCAGAATACGCATTTCATAGGCCCCTTCACTAGCGGCGTGGCGTTAAAGACTGCCTTAAAGTTTTTACGCAGAATCTTTCCATACTGCACGTGTAAAAAACCGCACAAACGAAGATGTCTCACAAGTCAAATTGGCCGATGTTTGGGCTACTGTTGTGTTAAAGCTCAAACTCCGGCGGAACGAAAAATTAAAGAATATGGTGGAAATATAAAAAATATAATGGCGATACTGCAAGGCAAGAAAAAACATGTTATTTTATTGCTGAAAAAAGAAATGCGCGCGGCTGTTAAAAAACAGGAGTTTGAGCGCGCCGCAACATTACGTGATCAAGTCAGCGGATTGGAAAATATTTTTGGCCATGCGCAGTTGCTTGAAGTACGACTTCCTGTCGGAAGTCGGACTTCAGTTGGATCCTGGAGGAAAATAGAAAAGAACCTGCGAACTATTCTAGCAACCAAAAAGAAAATTTCGCGTATCGAAGGATACGATATATCCAATATTTTTGGCAGTGCGGCCACAGGTTCCATGGTGGTATTTAGTAACGGTATGCCGGTAAAATCAAAATATAGAAAATTTAAAATAAAAACCATCCATCAAAGCAACGACATAGCTATGTTGCAGGAGGTACTTCGGCGGAGATTTCAGCACAAAGAATGGAGTTTTCCGGACCTTATACTAATTGATGGCGGTAAACCCCAGTTAAACGCCGCTCTGGCGATTTTAAGGAAGTCCTACTTCTCCAGGGAAGTCCGGCTTTCAAAAGTTGTTTCTCTTGCTAAACGCGAAGAAGATCTTTTTATTCCGGGAAGAAAGCATCCTATCCGGTTACGGATATTACCCCAAGAAACCTCATATTTCTTCCAACGGATACGAGATGAAGCGCACCGGTTTGCCAAGCAATATCACCAAAAACGACGCGAACTGCTATTCCGTCAATGATAATAGCTTAAAGAAGCCCTAAAAAAAGCCGTCAAATTTGACGGTTTTTTTCTTATTTTTCTCAGGAAAAAAGATATATAGATTTATCAATGTTTTTGTATTTTTATATGACCACTTTTTATCAAAAAATTAAGCAACAAGTTTATAAAATTGGCAATATAATATTATTTATACACAGAAAACCACCCCATAACGATTATAATGTAAGAAGAGATGAAACTACAATCGGATACACCAAAAACTAACCTATCCTCTATCGAATATATTTCTTTGTATGAAGCTGGAAAAATAACCGGTATTAACCCGGACTATTTTCGGCTTTGTATTCGTAAGGGTTATCTTAAGGGAGTGAAGGTTGGTAGAAATTGGGTTACTACCTCGTTGTGGCTTGAGAACTATCTAAATACTTATCGCCGCAAGGAACAAAAAGTAGAAATTATCAAACCATTGCCAATACCGTCAGTAGTGTCTGTAAGGCGCCTTGAGAGTTTACGTCTGCAACTTTCTAATCTGCGATTAAATCTTAGTACTGCCAAAAATGCAGTTACAAATATTCTCTCTGCTGTTCCGGGTATATTCGTTGTAGTACCTCTTTTAGGAATACTAACAGCAATAGCGGCTTTGGGAGCAGGGTCTACAGATTTAACAATTGATCGTGATCCTCTTCCGACAACGGCCATATTTAATCCCGTTCTCATACAGCAACCTTTTCTGTTTTTGTCTCCCCAAAAAACCTCTTTAAAGATCATTGGTGATAATCCTGAAATTATATCTTGGGGACCGGAAATCGTGGTGGTACCCCTATCGCAACCAAATCGTCCGCAAAAAGTTATTGCGTTTTCCTTCTCTGGGCCCCTGCTAAAATTAAAAAATATTTTTTCTCTACTGCGCTTACCACATTACACCGCGGGACTAAATCACTATCTTCCAACAACAAGCGACATTGTTAACTCTCGCGTCTCTTTACAGCCGCCAACTCTAACCTATGAAAATCTGTCCATACCTGACATAACCGAGAAATTGGCCGGGAAAAATCTTGTCTCCGTTATATCCCATCCCATAAAAATAGTTAAGGCTGCTGCTGGTTTACATACATCCCAAAGATCGTTCAAAAAGGGTGCATTAATTGTCAGTAACCTTTTGGCGGGTGTTTATGGTGGGTTTACTGAACTTATAATAGGTCCGCGTAACTATGATCAAGTTTATATAGACAGGGCGTTCCCCGCATTTATTTCGGAGGTCCATACCCGCGATACTGTGCAAAACAAAAACAATAAACGTTCTTTGCGCTCGGTTGAGGGAGTTGCCGCTTTATCAATTAATACTCCGTCTTCTTTAATACCACCGGAGGCTACAAAACTCGCCCAAAAAGAGTTCAATCGTCTTACAAGCTCCGTACGTTTGCCAAAACAGCAAGAAAGCATATCTCCAACCCTCGCCTTAGCCGTAACCAGGGCCGAGCTCCTCGTTGATATGGAAAAAATGAGTCAGGCCTTACGTACGGAAGTTTCCGGTAAATTAGCAGACCTTCGTTCTCGTTTGGATTCTCTTTCTTCTAAGTCCGAAGCCCAAACCCGTATCATCACTCTCTCCCAACGCATAGATCAACTGGATAAGGTAAATATGTCTAACATCACCTTCTCCGGCTCCAATACCTTTAATCTGGGAGATGGAGATATCCCGGACACCATAACGGCTTCT